>DATARB010000224.1:0-20112 GCA_036264375.1 Pseudolabrys sp. | reverse complement strand
CGCGTGTTCACCGATCTGTTCGATCCGGGCGGCGAGTTCGATGTCGGACACATCAGGCTCGCGCGCGAGGCCGACCTGATCGTTGTCGCGCCGGCCACCGCCGATTTGATGGCGAAGATCGCCACCGGGCTCGCCTCCGATCTTGCTACGGCCGTGCTGCTCGCCACGGGCGCCAAGGTTCTGCTGGCGCCGGCGATGAACCCGCACATGTGGGCCAATAAAGCGACGCAACGCAATCTCGCGCGGCTCACCGCCGATGGCTTCGCGTTCGTCGGACCGAACGAAGGCGAGATGGCCGAATCGGGGGAGCGCGGCCTCGGCCGCATGGCCGAGCCTTTGGAGATTGCCGCGGCAGTTGAAGCGCTCCTGGCCCGCGACAGCGCGCAGCCGCTCAAAGGCCGCCGCCTGCTCATCACCTCGGGCCCGACGCACGAACCGATCGATCCGGTGCGCTATATCGCCAACCGCTCCTCCGGCAAGCAGGGCCACGCCATTGCGGCGGCGGCCGCCCGCGCGGGCGCCGAGGTTCTTCTCGTCAGCGGGCCGGTGACGGTGCCCGATCCGCCCGGCGTGCAAATCGTCACGGTCGAGAGCGCGCGCGACATGCTGCGCGCGGTCGAGCGCGCATTGCCGGTGGACGTGGCGATCTTCGCCGCTGCGGTGGCCGACTGGCGCGTCGCCAATGCCGGGGAGCAGAAGATCAAGAAGAAAGCCGGCCAGGCCACACCCGAGCTGTCGCTGGTCGAGAACCCAGACATTCTCTCCACCATCGCGCATCGCAAGAAGGAGCGGCCGAAGCTGGTGATCGGCTTTGCCGCGGAGACCGAGAACGTCGCGGCCAACGCCAAGGACAAGCTCGCGCGCAAAGGCTGCGACTGGATCCTCGCCAACGACGTATCGCCCGCGACCGGCATCATGGGCGGCGACCGCAACACGATTCAGCTCGTGCGTGCCTCTGGCGTCGAAGCGTGGCCCCCGCAGTCGAAGGAAGACGTGGCGGCGACGCTGATCGCCCGCATCGCCCAGGAGCTTGGAGAAAAGTGACGGGAGCCTTTTTATCTGTCATTCCGGGGCGCGCGTCAGCGCGAACCCGGAATCCATAGCCATCGCATCGTCCTGCCATTTTTCTGGATTCCGGGCTCGCGGTCTTCGGCCGCGCCCCGGAATGACGAGGAGATCAATGACCACCACTGAAGTCCGCGTCCTGCGCCTGCCGCACGGTCGTGACCTGCCGTTGCCCGCCTACCAGACCGCGCTGGCCGCGGGCATGGACCTCATGGCGGCCGTACCGGACGATGCGCCGCTCACAATTTCGTCCGGCGCGCGGGCGCTGGTTCCAACCGGCATCGTGATTGCGTTGCCCGAAGGGACCGAAGCCCAGGTGCGTCCGCGTTCGGGCCTGGCGGCTCGTCACGGCGTGACAGTGCTCAATGCACCGGGCACCATCGATGCCGACTACCGCGGAGAAGTGCAGGTTTTATTGGTCAATCTCGGCAGCGAACCGGTGACAGTGACGCGCGGTATGCGCATTGCGCAATTGATCATTGCGCAAGTTGCAAGGGTATCTTTGTACGAAGTCACGTCTATCGACGAGACGACGCGGGGCTCCGGAGGCTTCGGGTCTACCGGAAGTTGAGTGGCAAAATTGTGGTTTTCGACTGGACGCACGACCGCCTGTAACGTATTACCTCTGTGCCTCGTTACAGATGCGACTGGTGCTTTCACATGCCGCTGGTATCCCGCAAGGGCATGCTTGCCATTGCCGCCGTCATCGATGTTGCGATCAACGCTCGTAGCCGCCCCGTGTCGGCGAAAGCGCTGGCCGCGCGTCATAAGCTTCCGCCCCGGCATCTTGAGCCTGTGCTCCAGGCCCTTGTCCGCGACGGCATTCTCAAAGGCATCCGCGGGCCGCACGGCGGCTACGAAATCGCACGCGAGTTCCATCTGATCACGGCCGAGCACATCCTGCGCGCAGCCGGCACCGCAGAGGACACCGAAGAGTCGGTGATGCCCGCCTCGGGCATCGTAACCGATGTCGTGCTGCCGGCGCTCGTCGAAGCCGAGCGCACGTTCTCGAGCGCGCTCGGCCAGATCACGGTCGAGGAAATGGCAAAGCAGGCACAGTCGCTGCACTGATTGCTGCGGATTTCTGCTTCTCGCACACGTTCACGATCTGGACTCTTTCGGCGCGATTCCCCTTGAGGGTAAAGTCCTCCGATTCGCAAAGCGGTGTGGCGGATACCGCTGCGCATCCCTGGGGCAGTCCTGAATGCCGGCGACGATCCGGACGGCGAACGAGCGGCTGCGTTCTCGTCCGAGGCGAGGCGGACTCCTCGCTGCCTTCGCGACCGTAACTTCTCTTATTGCACTTGCCACGCCGGCGCGCGCCGACGCAGGGCCGATTTTTGCTGCCGTGCAGGCTGGATTGACGGGACAGGAAATAGCCTCGCTCACATTGACGGTCGGGCTCATCGGATTCGCCGTGCTCGCCACGATCATGCTGGTGCGCGCGCGGCGGCCGGGCCGTAACGGCACCATCTCGCGCGACGAGGCGACGGCGCTGCATGCCGAAATCGACCGGCTCAAGACGCTGCTGCTTGCCGAACCGCAGATCATGGTCGCCTGGGCTGCCGGCTCGGACGAGCCGGAGATTCTTGGCGACACCGCGCTGATCGCATCCGGCGCTGTCGCCGAACGCGTGCTCGCCTTCGGCACCTGGCTGGAAGCCACGGCGGCGCAGCACATGGAGCAGGCGGTCGAGATGCTGCGCGGCCAGGGCCGCGGCTTCGTCCTCAATCTCACCACCCGCGGCGGGCGCCCGCTCGAGGCGGAAGGGCGCGCCGTCGGCGGCAGCGCCATCCTTCGCCTGCGCGATGTCAGCGGCATCGAGCGCGAATTGATCGACGTCGCCGCCCGCAACGACCGGCTGGCCGGCGATGTCGAGACCATGAAGGGGCTGCTCGACTCCCTCCCCGCGCCGGTCTGGGCGCGCGGCGCCGACGGCCGGCTGATCTTCGTAAACGCCGCCTACGCGCGCGCCGTCGAAGCGACCGATGCGACCGATGCCGTCGCCCGCGAGCTGGAACTGCTCGACCGCGCCGCGCGCACCGAGCTTGCCCGCGCCCGCGCCGCCGGCGAGACCTTCGCCGGCCGCGTTCCGGCGATCGCTGCCGGCGAGCGGCGCATCTTCGAAGTGCTCGACGCGCCGAACGGCGCCGGCACCGCCGGCATGGCCATCGACCGCACCGAAGTGGAGGCGATGCGCACCGAGCTCGCCCGCATGGTCGACGCGCACCGCCGGGTGCTCGACCAGCTCGCGACCGGTGTCGCCATCTTCAACGTCGACCGCAAGCTGATCTTCTACAATGCGGCGTTCCGCTCGCTGTTCGAGCTCAACGCCGGCTTCCTCGACCAGACGCCGACCGACTCCGCCCTGCTCGACACGCTGCGCGCCGGTCATAAGTTGCCCGAGCAGCAGAATTTCCGACAGTGGAAGCAGGAACTCTACGAAGCCTATCGTTCGGTCGAGTCGCAGGAGCACATGTGGCACCTGCCGGACGGCCGCACGCTGCGCGTCGTCACCACCCCCAACCCGGAAGGCGGCGTCACTTATCTCTACGACGACGTCACCGAAGGGCTCGACATGCACCGGCGCTACGACGCGCTGATCAAGGTGCAGAGCGAGACGCTCGATCATCTGGCCGAAGCGGTGGCCGTGTTCGGCAGCGACGGCCGGGTACGCCTGCACAATCCCGCCTTCCAACGGATGTGGAAGCTGGCGCCCGAGGCGCTCGACCAGCACCCGCATATCGAGGCCGTCACCGCCTGGTGCCAGGCGCAGCACGACGACAACACCGTGTGGCGCAATCTTCGCGGCGCCATCACCGCCATAGACGGCCGTGAGCCGATCGTCGCACGCATCGAGCGCCGCGACGGGATGATGATCGACATGACCACCATGCCGCTGCCGGACGGCGCGACCCTGGTCACATTCATGGACATCACCGACACGGTGAATGTCGAGCGCGCGCTGCGCGAGCGCAACGAGGCGCTGGAAACCGCCGACGCGATCAAGATCGATTTCGTGCACCACGTGTCGTATGAGCTGCGCTCACCGCTCACCAATATCATCGGTTTCGCCAATCTGCTGGGCGATGCCGCCTTCGGCCCGCTCACCGACAAGCAGCACGAATATCTCGGCTACATCACTGCCTCGACGAATGCGCTGCTGGCGATCATCAACAACATCCTCGACCTCGCCACCATCGACGCCGGCGCGATGACGCTGAACCTCTCCGATGTCGATATCCGCGCCAGCATGGATGCCGCCGCCGAGGGCGTGCAGGACCGGCTCGTGAAAAACGATATCACGCTGGCGATCCGCGCCATGCCCGGCATCGGCAGCTTCGTCGCCGATGAGCGACGCCTGCGGCAGATCCTGTTCAATCTCCTGTCGAACGCCGTGGGCTTCTCGCCGGCCGGCGAGACCGTCACGCTCGACGCCGAGCGGCGGCCCGAGGCGGTGGTGTTCACCGTCACCGATCGTGGTCCGGGCATTCCCCCGGACGCGACGGACAAGGTGTTCGACTGGTTCGAGACCGACCCGCGCGGATCAGAACACCGCGGTCCGGGCCTCGGCCTGACGCTGGTGCGCTCCTTCGTCGAACTGCACGGCGGCACTGTGACGATCGACTCCGCGCTCGGGCACGGTACGACCGTCACCTGCATCTTCCCCACCGCGCTGGAAGCCAAGCAAAGCGCCGCCTAGGCCGTGAACGCCTAAATCTGCCCGGAGGACAGCCTGCCTGAATCCGCTATGCCCCGATAGCGACCAAATTCCACCGCGCAGCAAAATGAAGCGAAGGGCGGCTACGCGCCGGGCAAGGTGAATTGAAATATTGCACCGCGAGGTTCATTCGCGTCGGCCCACAGCCGGCCCCCGTGGGCATCGATGATTGACCGGCAAATCGCCAGCCCCATCCCCATGCCGCTGGATTCCGTGGTGTAAAATCTATCGAACACGCGCTCGAAATGCGACGGATCGATGCCCGGCCCGGAATCGCGCACTGCCACAAGGACGCCTCTATGGTCTTGCTCGGTGCTGATCAATAGCTCTCGTGCCCCTGCCTCTGTCGAGCCACGACGCGGGTGCCCCGCTTCAGGGCGTCAGCGGCAACGCCTTCAGTTCCTTCCGCGCTGTGCCAAAAGTGCCAAGCTGATAGACCGATGCGCCAGTCGCCGAGAACGTGAACGAGTCGAATGGCTCGGCCAACATCTTGTTCAAATACGTTTCCGTTCCGACGCCGATCGTCACATGCGGATTGAAACGCTTGCCCGCTGCGATCGTAACGAAGTGGGAGACGTACTCGATCAGAGATTCTTGGATGTCGCGTCCGCCATCTTCGCTGAAGAACGCAGCCGAGGTGCCAGTCTTCTCGGTATAGGGCTCAACGGCTTTGATGAGTTCATCTTGTAGCCGATGCAGGTCTTCAGTCGGTTCGACGACGATCCCCGCAAGGCCGACCGGCGGAGACGGGATGTAGTAATATTTGAAAGCCTTCAGTGTCCATGACGTAGGCTTTTCTTTGGTCAGAACCGCATTTGCCGCGGCAAATACCTTATCGAGGTCGGCCGTGCGGACAAACTGCTGCAACATAGTGACGTGCGGGTGGTGCGTCTCATTCAGTGCAAAGCCCTTCGGGAAAGACTTGAGGAGACGAGCGTTGGCGTCCTTCGCGTGCTGAAGCATCGTCGCGTCGGGCTCGAGCGCGATGTCGATCGCTGTCAGGGGATTTTGTTGCGCGACGGCCCCTGGGGCGAAGCCGAGCACCAAGGCCAACCCGAGGCCGATGGCCGTAAAGACTGGCGCGCATGGACGACCCGGGTATTCCAGTGAGGTAGGAATGCTTGGCAAGACGGCGGTCTTCATCGCTTTGCTCCCCAAATGTTTAGAAGAAAGGTTTCGCCGCCGGGAGTTTTGTCGAACGCGACCCGGCGCGCTATGCGCTTTCGGCGGCTTTCAAGTGGCCGTTTGGTGCCTTGGCTGACCGCACAAAGTCCGCGCCCCAGCGACTCATGCGTATCAAAACACCTACGAGCCGCACATCATCCGTTTTCGCCAGCGACCAGATATTGTTTGCGCGGCCACGGAGAGGCAGTGTATCCGGCGAGGAGCGCGGTCGTAGCGCCGCGCTCGGAAGAGCCGGACGACGATGCCACACTACAAAATTCTCATCGCCGGCGCCGGATTGGGTGGACTAGCGGCCGCGTCGTTCCTGATGCAGGAAGGACACGACGTCGAAGTCTACGAGCAGGCGCCGCAGCTCGATGAGGTGGGTGCTGGCATCCAGATCAGCGCCAACGCCATGCATGCGCTGCGCGCGCTCGGGCTCGAGGAGCCGATCACCAAGGCCGGCGTTCGTCCCGCCGCTTACATCTTCCGCCTCTACGACACCGGCGAGGAGATCCAGCGCTTCGCGTTGTCGGACGAACACGAACAACTGCACGGCGCGCCCTACACGCAGCTTCATCGCGCGGATTTCCAGGCCATGCTGGCGGCCAAGGCACGCGAATTCAAACCCGGCGTGGTGCGGCTGGGACGCCGCGCGACCGGATTTTCCGAGACGGCCGACGGCGTCACACTCGACTTTGCCGACGGCTCGTCGGCGCGCGGCGATCTGCTGATCGGCGCCGATGGGCTGAAGTCGGTGGTGCGCCGGCAGATCGCCGGCGAAGTGCCGGCGACTTACACCGGCGACGCCGCATGGCGCATCACTGTACCGGTCGAACGGCTGCCGGCGAATTTCCTCGAGCAGGCGATGACCTTGTTCATCGGCGGCGGCGGCCACGCCGTCTGTTATTTCGTACGCGGTGGCGCGCTGTTGAACTTCGTCGGCATCGTCGAGACCGACGAGGTGTCGGACGAATCGTGGACCGTGAAGATGCCGTGGGAACGGCTCAAGGCCGACTATCGCGGCTGGCATCCGATCATCCAGACCGTTATCGACAAGGCTGACCGCGACAAATGCTATCGCTGGTCGCTGCACAACCGGCTGCCGATCAAGAATTGGAGCACGCCGCGCGCCACACTGTTGGGCGATGCCGCGCATGCGACGCTGCCTTATCTTGCGCAAGGCGCGGCGATGGCGATCGAGGACGGCGCGGTGCTGGCGCGCGCGCTGAGCATGGAGAGCGATGTCGCCGCCGCGCTGCGACTTTATCAGCGCAACCGCATCGACCGCACCGCGCGCATTGTCATGCAATCGAGCGAGAACCGCCGGCTCTTTCACCTGCGCTCGGAAGCCGAAATGCGCGCCGCCTTCGCCAACCGTGACGAAGGCAAGGACCGCAACACGTGGCTCTATTCGTATAATCCGATGACGGTGGAGTTGAGGTAGTTCACTCTGTCATTCCGGGTTCCGGCCTTCGGCCGGCCCCGGAATGACCTACACGCTACTTCCCCGCCTGCTTCAGCGCGTCGGCGCGCACGCTGGCGTCGATGAGCGTGTCGACCGGCACTGTCTTCGGAACGATGTTCGCCTTGACGAACAGGTTCTGCATCCAGTCGATGCGGTCAGCGGGCACGGCCAGCGTCGGGTCGATCTGCTTTTCACGCAGCGCCTGGTCGGTGATGAAGTCCGCCCGCTTGTCGTCCGGCTTGGCGTGGCTCATCTCGTGCGCCAGCTTGACGGTCTCTTCGCGATGCTCGGCGGCATATTTGTAGGCATCCATCTCCGCGGCGATGAAGTGCACGAGATCCTCGCGCCGGTTTGCGATAACCTTGGCGCTGGTGGCGACACAGAGGCGAACGAAGTTCGGCACCGCCGTTGTGCCCTTGACGAGCACGTGGATGTTCGGCGGCATGACCGGCTCGAACTCGTTCGACACCACGGCCGCATCGGTGACACCGGCGACCAGCGACTTGTAGCGATCGAGATCGGCGCCTTGCGTGGCGAACTTGAACTCGGAGGCCGGAATGTGCTCGGCGTCGATCATGCCTTTGAACAGGAGATCGGGCAGCGAGCCGGGCGAGGAGATGGCGACCGTCTTGCCCTTGAGATCGGCCAGCGTCTTGATGTCGTCCTTGGCCAGCACGACCTGCGGCACGCCCGGCCACGTGCAGCCGACGATCTTGACGCCGGTGCCGCGCATGCCGGCGACGATCGACTCGGCCGCGCCCATGTCGACGCTATCGAGCTCGCCCGAGATCAGCGCCTTCATCAGCGTGGCGCCGGCCTTGATCTGCAAGAGCTCGACTTTCAATCCGTGCTTTTCGGCGAAGCCGCCTTTGGCGACCATGGCGATGAAACCGGAGTCGCTCTTGGCCTCGAGGATGCCGTGCTTCCACACCTTCTCCTGCGCGCCGGCGGCTGAGAGGCCGCAGGTCAATAGAACAGCGGCAAGAAACGGCAGCGCTTTTGTACGCAACGACATCGATCGAATCCTCTCCGGTTGTGTTGTCGGGGCGCCCGGCGGCGCCCAGCCATATGCATGGCCAATGGTCGGCCGGGACGTTACGGCGCGACCGTCTCCGCTGCAACAGCATCGCTACGCGCGGCCGCCTCAGGGTGACGGTCAAACGTCGCTAAATGCGGAAATCGCCGCGTTTGCGGCCTTGTGACACGCTCAGGAAGAGGTGCTCCAGCGTTGGCCGCTTCTTGATCAAGCCCTGTTCGTGCGAATAGCCGACCAGCGTCTCGAGATTCTTACAGTTTTTCTCCGACAGCCCGTATTCCCACGGGTCGGGACCAAGAAGCTGCTCCTGCTCCTCCCAGGCGTCGCGATACCAAGCGAGCGGCACGATCCGCGGATTCTGCATGCGCTTCATCGCGAGCGATTTCGCTTCGTTGAACGCCTTGAACAGATTGACGGCGAGCCAGGGATGCTGCTCAGCGATGGATTGCCGAATACCCATCACATGCATGATCGGGAAGATGCCGGTCTTCTTGAAGTAGGCCACCTCCTCCGCCTTCGGATCGGGAAAGAGCCTGGCCACGCGCGGGTCCTTGGCGAGGAAGGGCTTGATGAGATCGGAGTGGAAGACCGCATCGAGCTTGCCATCGGCCAGCATGGTCTCAATCGACTCGTTGTCCGACAGGCGGCGGACTTTGATATCGGGCGGCAACGTCACCTGAACGTCGTCGTCGAGCTCCGCCACCCACTCGATGGAGTTGAGCGGGACGCCGTATTCGTTCTCAAGGATGCCGCGCATCCACAGGATGGCGGTGGTCATCAGCGTCTTCACGCCGATGGTGCGGCCCTTCAAGTCGCTCGGCTTGCTGATGCCCTTGCCCGTGTTGATGAACATGAAGCCGTGGCGGAAGCGGCGGTGCAAAAAAACCGGGATGGCGCGGAACGGCCAGTCATTGTCGCGGGCGGCCAAGTAGGACGAGCCCGACACCTCCGCCACGTCGAACTCCTGGTTGCGCAGGAAGCGCCAGTGGCGCGTCGCGGAATCGTTGTCGGTGAGGATGTTGAGCTCGACGCCGTCAACCTTGACCGTGCCGTCGATCAGCGGACGCACGATCTCGTAGTTGCCGCAGGCGAGCGTGAGCGGAAGCTTTTTCGGCATGCTGGTGTCCCGGACTGAAGGAAAGGCGTGCTTATCACCATGCCTCCGCGCGCGGAAGCCAAGGAGCCGATTTGCGTTTATAAGATTCGGGCGCGAAACGGATGATTCGATGTTCCCTGCCAGTTCTGGTGGATACAGCTTCACGGCGGCGCTGGCCGACGAGCAGGCCACGCGGCGGCTGATGGTCGACATCGCCTGTGCCATCGAGCCGGGCGACCTGATCACGCTGTCGGGCGACCTGGGCGCCGGAAAGACAACCTTTGCTCGCGCGCTCATCCGCTATCTCGCCGGCGACGAGACGGTCGAGGTGCCGAGCCCGACCTTCACGCTGATGCAGGGCTACGACCTGCCGCGCTTTACCCTGATCCACGCCGACCTGTACCGGCTATCGGGACCTTCGGAACTGGCCGAACTCGGCTTCGAGGACCTGAGCGCCGGCGCCGTGACGCTTCTGGAATGGCCGGACCGCGCCGCCGGCGTGCTGCCGCCAGACCGGTTCGACATCGCCTTTACACTGTCGCCGCAGCACGGCCCGACCTATCGCAACGCGCGCGTCACCGGCTACGGCAAGTTCGCCGCGCGCGCCGAGCGCATCGGCATCATCCACCGTTTCCTCGACCGCAACGGCTTCGGGATGGCCGCGCGGCGGCGCATTCAGGGCGATGCCTCCACCCGCTCCTACGAGCGCCTCACGCGCGACGGCACGAACTTCATCCTGATGAATGCGCCAAAGCAGCCGGACGGGCCGCCGGTGCGCGAGGGCAAGCCCTACAGCGCCATCGCCCATCTGGCCGAAAGCGTGACGCCTTTCGTCGCCGTGGCGCGCGGCTTGAGCGACCGCGGCTTTTCGGCGCCGCGTCTGTTCGCGATGGAGCGCGAGGCGGGGCTGTTGGTGCTCGAGGACCTCGGCGACGACCTCGCGGTGGCCGGCGATCCGCCGCGGCCGATCGAGTCGCGCTACGAGGTGGCGACCGATGTGCTCGCCGCGCTGCATAGCCAGACGCTGCCTGAGGTGTTGCCGGTGGAGGCAGGCGTCGATTACGCGCTGCCGCGTTACGACATGGACGCGATGCTGATCGAGGTCGAGCTTTTGCCCGATTGGTATCTGCGCAAGCTCGGTGTCCGGCTGTCCGACGCCAAACGCGACACTTATCTGTCGCTGTGGCGCGACACGCTCATGCCGATGACCGAGGCGGCACCCACCTGGGTGCTGCGCGACTATCATTCGCCCAATCTCTTGTGGCTGGCCGATCGCCCCGGTATCGCGCATGTCGGCCTGCTCGACTTCCAGGACGCGGTGCTGGGTCCGCCGGCCTACGACGTCGCGTCGCTGTTGCAGGACGCGCGCGTCGATGTGGCGGAAGCGATGGAGATCGCGCTTCTGTCGCGTTACATGCGCGCGCGGCACAATGCCGACCCCGACTTCGACGCCGCCGATTTCGCCCGCGCCTACGCGACCATGGCGGCGCAGCGCGCGTCGAAGATCCTCGGCATCTTTGCACGCCTGGAAAAGCGCGACGGCAAGCCGCAATATTTGCGTCACATGCCGCGCGTAAGGGCCTATCTCCAGCGCGCGCTGGCGCATCCGGCGCTGGCGCCGCTCGCCGCCTGGTATCGCGCCAACGTGCCGGCGCTGAAAACGTGAGACAAACTCGCACCGCATGACCGACTCTGCCGTGACTATTCCCCGCAGCGCCATGGTGCTCGCCGCCGGTCTCGGCCTGCGCATGCGCCCGCTCACCGACACAATGCCGAAACCGCTGGTGCCGGTCGCAGGCAAGCCGCTGCTCGATCATGTACTCGACCGTCTCGCCGACATCGGCGTCGAACGCGCGGTGGTGAATATCCATTACCTCGGCGAACAAATCGAACGGCACCTCAAGAGTCGCACCAAGCCGGCAATTGTCATCTCAGACGAGCGTGGCCTACTGCTCGGCACCGGCGGCGGAGTGGTGAAGGCATTGCCCGCATTGGGCGACGCACCGTTTTTCCACGTCAACAGCGATACGCTCTGGATCGACGGCGTGAAGCCCAATCTCACACGGCTCGCCGAAGGTTTCGATCCCGCCACGATGGACGCGCTGCTGCTGCTCGCCTCCACCACCGGCAGCATCGGCTACACCGGCCGCGGCGATTTCGCCATGCTGCCGGACGGCCGCTTGAAAAAGCGCGGTGAGCGCGAGGTCGCGCCCTTCGTCTACGCCGGCGCGGCGATCCTGTCGCCGGCGATGTTCAAGGATGCGCCGCAGGGCGAATTCTCGCTCACCGCGCTGTTCGACCGCGCCGCCGAGGCCGGCCGCCTGCACGGGCTGCGCCTGGAAGGCCTGTGGATGCACGTCGGCACGCCTGACGCCATCGCCACGGCGGAAAAGGCCGTCAGATTGAGCGTGGGGTAGTTCCGGCCGCACCACATTTTCGGTTGTCATGCCCCGCGAAAGCGGGGCATCCAGTACCCACCTCAAATAAGATAAGCTGAGGGCCTAAGCGAATCGCTGTGAATACTGGATCGCCCGGTCAAGCCGGGCGATGACACTGTGCCCAATATGCCGGCTGTGCCACGCATCTTCACCATCCCCGCCTCAGCGCCGTTCCTGCCGGTGCTGATCGACGCCTTGCGCGCGGGGAAACTGGTGCCCGGATTTCCGTCCGGGTCCGATCCGCTCGCGCTGGCGCATGCGACGCTCTATCTGCCAACGCGGCGCGCCTGCCGGCTGGCGCGCGAGGTGTTTCTCGCGCAGCTTGATGGCGACGCGGCGATCCTGCCGCGCATCGTCCCGCTCGGCGACATCGACGAGGACGAGATCGCCTTCGCCCAAGCGGCCACGGCCGAACTTGCCGAAGCCGCGCTTGCCATTCCCGACGCGATCGAGCCGCTCGAGCGCCGCCTGCTGCTCGCGCAGCTCATCCTCGTGTGGGCGAACTCGCCCGAAGTGCGCGGCGCCGCCGGCTCGCCGCTGATCGCCAACACGCCGTCCGCGGCGCTCGGGCTCGCCGACGATCTCGCGCGGCTGATGGACGACATGACCACGCGGCAGGTGTCGTGGGACAAACTCGACACGCTGGTGCCGGGCGATCTCGATCCCTACTGGCAGCTCTCGCTGCGCTTCCTGAAGATCGCGCGCGAGACGTGGCCGGCGATCCGCGCCGAGCGCAATGCGATCGAACAAGCGGAGCGCCGCGACCAGCTCATCGAAGCCGAGGCCAAACGTCTCGCCGGGAGCGATGCGCCGGTGATCGCAGCGGGCTCCACCGGCTCGATGCCGGCAACCGCCAAACTGCTCGCCACGATCGCGGGGCTGCCGCACGGCGCCGTGGTGCTGCCCGGCCTCGATACCGATCTCGACGAAGCCTCGTGGCAGCGCATTGCCGGCGACGAGAAGGACACGACGCACGATGGCGCACCCGCCGCCGGCCATGCGCAATTCGCCCTGCAGGCGCTACTCACACGCATCGGCATCACGCGCGAAGAGGTGCGGCCGCTCGCCGCGCCGCAGGCGCATGGGCGCGAGGCGCTGGTGTCGGAAGCCTTGCGTCCGGCGGCGACCACCGAACATTGGCAACTCAGCCGCAAGCGCGACGGTTTCGATCGGGCAGCCGACACGGCGCTCGCTTCGCTCGGTATGATCGAGGCGGCCAATCCCGAGGAAGAAGCGCTCGCCATCGCCGTCTGTATCCGCGAAGCGATCGAAGACAAGACGAAGACCGTCGCGCTGGTGACGCCTGATCGCGCGCTGGCCCGCCGCGTCGTCGCCGCGCTGGAGCGCTGGCAGGTGCCGGTGGACGATTCCGGCGGCGACGCGCTTGCCGATACGCAAGCCGGGCGCTTTGCGCGGCTCGCGGCGGAAGCGGCGTTGAAAGGCCTCGAGCCGGTCGCGCTGCTGGCATTGCTCAAGCATCCGCTGTTGCGGCTACGCGCAGCGGCGGGCGCACACAACAAAGCCGTCGCCACGCTCGAGCGCGCGTTGCTGCGCGGACCAAGGCCGCGCCCCGGCAGCGACGGCCTTGCCCAGGCACTCTCGACGTTCCGCGCCAATCGCGATCAGCTTCACCGCAGCGATCCGCGCTGGCTCATCGCCGACGACGAGTTCGATGTTGCCGCCGGACTGATCGACCGGCTCGGCGCCGCGCTGGCGCCGTTGGAGACGTTGAGGTTAGGCGATCACCCGCTCGCCACACTCGCCGCATGCCATCGCAAGGTCATTGAAGAGCTTGGCACGGATGCCGCGCGCGAGACCGGTCCCTTCGACGGTCCTGATGGTAAGGCACTGCTTGAGGCGCTCGACGCATTGAGCGACAGCCCCTCGGCGGCCGGCCTCGCCATCGCGCGTGGCGATTATCTCGACGTCTTCCATGTCGGCATCAGCGACCGTGTCGTGCGCCGCGCTGAGATTCGCGACGTGCGCGTGCACATCTACGGACCGCTGGAAGCGCGTTTGCAGGCGGTCGACCGCGTCGTGCTCGGCGGACTGAACGAAGCGACCTGGCCGCCGGAGACGCGCAGCGATCCGTGGCTCTCAAGGCCGATGCGCCGCGCGCTCGGCCTCGATCCGCCGGAGCGCCGCATCGGGCTTTCCGCACACGACTTCGCGCAGGCACTCGGCGCGCCCGAGGTCGTGCTCAGCCGCGCGGCGAAGCTCGCCGGCGCGCCGACGGTGACCTCGCGCTTCGTCCAACGCATCGCCGCGCTCGCGGGCAAAGACCGCTGGGAGGCTGTGTGCGCGCGCGGCAATGCGATGCTCGATCTTGCGCGCAGGCTCGATCATCCGGACAGGGTCGTCCCAGCCAAGCGGCCCGAGCCGAAGCCGCCACTCAATGCGAGACCGACGAAGCTCTCTGTCACCGCCATCGAAGACTGGCTGCGCGATCCCTACACGATCTATGCGCGCTACATTCTGCGTCTCTCGCCGCTCGACCCGGTCGATACGCCGCCTGGCGCGCGCGACCGCGGCACAATTATTCACGGCGCCATCGGCGATTACACGAAGCTGTTCGCAAAAGGGCCGCCGGCCGATCCGATGGCCGAACTGATGAAGCTTGGCAAACAGCATTTCGCGCCGCTCGAAGACTATCCGGAGGCGCGCGCCTTCTGGTGGCCGCGTTATCTGCGCATCGCAAACTGGTTCGCGCAGTGGGACCAGACGCGGCGCGAGACGATCGCCTCATTGCATGCGGAAATCCGCGGCGATCTGACGTTTTCCGCCGGCGCGCAGGCCTTCACGCTCTCCGGCATCGCCGACCGCATCGAGCGTCGCAAGGACGGAACTTACGCCATCATCGACTACAAGACCGGGGCTGCGCGCAGCGAGAAACAGGTGCGCACGGGCCTGGCGCCGCAATTGACGCTGGAGGCCGCGATCCTGCGTGAGGGCGACTTCAAGGAGATCGCGGCCGGTTCGGTCACCGAGATTACGTACGTCACGCTGAAGGGCGGCGAGCCGGCGGGAAAGAACGAGACCATCAAGTTCAAAGAGGGCACGCCCGACACGCAGGCCGACCACGCGCTGACGAGGTTGAAGGAGATCGCGGCCAAATTCGCCAACGCCGATACGCCCTATCTCTCGCTCGTGCACCCGATGTGGACGACGCATTACGGCGATTACGATCATCTCGCCCGCGTGAAGGAATGGTCGCTTTCCGGCGGCGCAGATGAGGGCGAGCCGTGAGTGCCGCTTGCGCCAACGTCAGACCCGTCACCCTGAGGTGCGAGGCAGCGAAGCTGCCGAGCTTCGACGGGCGACGGCCGTTCATCCTTCGAGGCTCGCTGCGCTCGCACCTCAGGATGACGGAGAGAGGCTGGCATCCATGACCGCCGCGCGCATCATTCCCGATTACGTTCGCGCAGTGCAGATCGAGGCCGCCGATCCCGACATCTCGGCCTTCGTCTCCGCCAATGCCGGCTCGGGTAAGACGCACGTGCTCGCCCAGCGCGTGATCAATTTGCTGCTGCGCGGCTGCGACCCGGCCAAGATCCTCTGCATCACCTTCACCAAGGCCGCCGCCGCCAACATGGCGAACCGTGTGTTCGGCACGCTGGCCGAGTGGACGACGCTCGACGATGCGGCGCTCGACGAGAAGATCACGCTTTCCACCGGCCGCAAGCCGAGCGGCGCCGAGCGCGCGCGGGCGCGCCGGCTCTTTGCATCGGCATTGGAGACGCCGGGTGGACTGAAGGTGCAGACGATCCACGCCTTTTGCACGCGGCTGCTGCATCAGTTTCCGTTCGAGGCGAATGTCGCCGCGCGTTTCACGGTGCTGGACGAGGCTTCCACCACGCAATTGCTGAACGACCTGACGCTCGATGTGCTGCTGGAGGCTTCCGCCAATCCGGACACGCCGCTCGGCCGTGCGCTGGAAACGGCGATCGTCGTCGCCGCCGACCAGACCTTCAAGGACGTCGTGAGCGAGGCCATCCGCGAACGCGATACGCTGACCACGTGGATCAAGCGCGCCGGCAGCATCGACGCGGCCATGGCCGAGCTGTCAAAGAGCTTCGGTCTCGATCCGGACGACACGCGCGAAAGCGTCGAGGAGGAATTCTTTTCCGCCTCTCTCATCCCGGCCGCGGAATGGCCGGAGGTGACAGAAGCGCTTGAATCCGGTTCGGCGAACGACAAGAAGCACATCGCCGCGCTCGAAGCCGCGCGCATGGCGGTCGGCCGCGAGCGCATCGAGCAGTATCTCAAGGTCTTCTGCACGAGCGAACTCGAGCCGCGCAAGAACATCGTCACCAAGGCGATCGCGCAGGATTACCCCGAGCTGGTCGAGCGCCTTTATGCCGAACAGGACCGCGTCTGCCGCCTGCTCGCGCGCGAACGCGCGGTCGCGGCGCGCGACCGCACCCGCGCGCTCGTGGTCATCGCCGCCGACGTGATCGCGCGCTACCGCAAAGAGAAGGAGCGGCGCGCGCTGCTCGACTACGACGACCTGATCGATAAGACACTCCCGATGCTTTCCGATGGTGCGTCGGCCTGGGTGCATTACAAGCTCGATCTCGGCATCGACCATATGCTCATCGACGAGGCACAGGATACCAGCCAGTCGCAATGGGAGATCATCCGCCTGCTGGCGTCGGAATTCTCGCCCGGCGGCGCGCGCGAGAACGTGAAGCGCACCCTCTTCGCCGTCGGCGACGAGAAACAGTCGATCTTCTCGTTCCAGGGCGCGAAGCCGAAAGAATTCGACACCATGCGCCGGCTGTTCGAGCGCCAGTTCGATACGCCGGAGCAAGGCTGGCGGTTCTTGAAGTTTCACAGCTCGTTCCGCTCCGGCGCCAATGTGCTCGGCTCGGTCGATCAGGTGTTCTCGGCGCGCGAGGTCTACGCGAGCATCACCACGGACGACGTCGGCATTCCGGAACATCAGGCGCTGCCGGGCGCCGCGCCCGGACTGGTCGAACTGTGGCCGCTGATCAAGGCCGCCGACCGGCGCGAGATGGAGGGCTGGGATGCGCCGTTCGACACGCAGAGCGAAGAAAGCCCGCGCGTGCGGCTCGCGCGCAAGATCGCCGTGCATGTGCAGCACTGGAGAGAGCGTGGCCTGAAAGCCGGCGACGTGCTGGTGCTGGTGCGCCAGCGCGGCGCACTGTTCGAGGCGATCATCCGCGCGCTGAAGGAAGCCGGTGTGCCGGTCGCCGGCGCCGACCGTCTCGTGCTCACCGAGCATATCGCGGTGATGGACCTGATGGCGCTCGCCGACGCATTGCTGCTGCCGGACGACGATCTGGCGCTCGCCTGCGTGCTTAAAAGTCCGCTGTTCGGATTGAGCGAAGAGCAGTTGTTCGATCTCGCCTGGGACCGCAAGAGCTCGCTGCGCGCGAACCTTCGCGCCAGATCCGGCAGCGATCCCGCGTTCGCCGAGACAGAGCGCGTGCTGACACTGCTTGCGAACGCGGCGCGCGATCAGACGCCGTTCGGCCTCTTCGCGCATGTGCTTGGGGCGCTGCGCGGCCGCGCCAAATTCCTGGCGCGACTGGGGCCGGAGGCCAGCGACGCGCTCGACGAATTCCTCAATCTCGCGCTCGACTACGAGGCGCGAAGGACACCGTCGCTGCAAGGTTTCGTCGATTGGCTGCGCAAGGCGCAGAGCGAAGTGCGCCGCGACATGGAGATGGCGCGCGACGAGGTGCGGGTGATGACCGTGCACGGCGCCAAGGGTCTCGAAGCGAACACCGTCATCCTCGCCGATACCACGACCGACCCCAAGGGCGGGCATCCGCCGAAATTGCTGACGCTCGCGGACGGGTCGCTGGTCTGGACGAAGCGCAAGCAGGACGACACCGACGTTATGACGGACGCGCGCGAGGAAGCCGACGGCGCGGCGCGCGACGAGTACCGGCGGCTTTTGTACGTGGCGATGACGCGCGCGGCGGAGCGGCTGGTCGTCTGCGGCACGCAAGGGCGCACCAAGATTCCCGACGGCTGTTGGTATCAGCTCGTCAGCGAGGCGCTGGCCGATCATTGCACCTCCGAGCCGGCCGACGACGGTGACGGTGAGGTGCTGCGCTATCGCAAGCTGGCGGACGCGCCTGCGGCTCCGAAGAAGGCGGACGAAAAGCCGCCTGCGCCGGCAATCACGCTGCCGGCGTGGCTCACGCGCGACGCCATGCGCGAGGTGCCGGCGATGCGCACCGTCACGCCGTCGAGCGCGGAGGAGGACGAAGGCCGCCGCCCGCCCCGTGGCGGCGCGCCAGCCGCGCTCGAACGCGGACGGCTCACGCATCGTCTCATGCAGGCGCTGCCCGATATTCCGGCGGAGCGGCGCGCCAAGGCGATCGAAGACTATCTGTCCCGCGCCGGCGATAAGCTCGACGCCGCGGAGCGGTCCGCGCTGGCCGGGCAGGTCATGCGCGTGCTCGACGACCCCCGTTTCCAGGCGCTTTACGCGCCCGGCAGCCGGGCCGAAGTTCCGATCGTCGGCAAGCTCAAGATCGGCGCCGAAACGGTGCGCGTCTCGGGCCAGATCGACCGCTTGGCCGTGACACAAGACGCTGTTTTCATTGCAGATTTCAAGACGAATCGGCCGGCCCCGCAGCGAATCGAGGACGTCCCGCCAAACTACGTGCGCCAGCTCGCCCTCTACCGCGCTGTGCTCGCCAACTTATACCCTGAGAAAGTGGTCCGCGCCGCTCTGGTTTGGACGGAAGCCGCTGATTTGATGGAGCTTTCTGCCGAGGTGCTGGAGGGTGCCCTGGCGCAGGTCAAGGTCGCGTGAGACAAGCTTGACGCTGCCTTCCCCCGTTCCTACTTTCGGTACCTCCTATTCCTGGCGCGTCATCGCGCCGCCGCATACAACACGAGGTATTCCCATGGCCGTCGGCAAAGTGTCGGACTCGAGCTTCGAAACGGACGTGCTGAAGTCGGCCGAACCGGTGGTCGTCGATTTCTGGGCGGAGTGGTGCGGCCCCTGCCGCATGATCGCACCCGCGCTCGAAGAGATCGCCAGCCAGCTCGGCGACAAGGTGAAGATCGTCAAGCTCAACGTCGACGAGAACCCGAACGTTGCGGCGAAGTACGGCATCATGTCGATCCCGACGCTGATGATGTTCAAGAACGGCGAGATCGCATCGCGCCAAGTCGGCGCTGCGCCGAAGCAGAAGTTGCAGCAGTGGATCAGCGGCGCGGTTTGATCTGCGCGCTGATTGTTGTTGCGTGACGTTTGAAGTGGCCGGGCGAAAGCTCGGCCATTTTGTTTTCTTCTTATCCCTCCCCTTTTAGGGGAGGGATAAGCGGGCTTACGTCCTCACCCGGCCGCCGTCGACGTTGATCGTCTGCCCGGTGATGAAGGCCGCATCGTCGCTGGTGAGGAACGATACCGCGCCGACGAGATCGTCCGGCACCTCGACGCGCTTGATCGCCTGCATGGTCGCGACGCTGGCGAATTCCTCATCCATGGTGGTGAAGCCGGCGCGCGGCACCCGCGCAAGCGTGCCGGGCGAACGCGTCAGCCCCGGCGCGATGGCGTTGACGGTGATGCCGTCATTCGCGAGGTCGCTCGCCAGCGCGCGGGTGAAGCCGACGATGCCGCCTTTGCTCGCCACGTAATGCGCAAAACCCGTGACCACCGAGCCGAGCGTGCTCGAGGCCATGTTGACCACGCGGCCCCATCTACGCGCGCGCATGCCAGGCACAAACGCGGACGACACCAGAAACGTGCTGTCGAGATTGGTCGAGAGAACTTTCCGCCAATCGGCGAAGGTCATCTCCGCGAAGTCCTTCTGCGGGAAGATGCCGGCACAGTTCACCACGATATCGACATGGCTGAACGTGGCGTTGACCTGCTTCGCCAAGGCGGCAACGGATGCCTCCGACGACACATCGCATTGCACGGCGATGGCGTCGCGCCCGGCGGATTTCACGAGCTTTACGGTGTCCGTGCCGTCGGCCACATCGGCAATCGCGATATGCACGCCGTCTTCGGCAAGCCGCTTGGCAAAGGCCTGTCCGATGCCGTTGGCGGCGCCGGTGATGACGGCGACCCTGTCCTTGTGGCCTTTGGCCATGGTGTTTTCTCCCCGCTTGTTTTGTTTGCGTTGCGCCCATCAT
>DATARB010000179.1:0-2205 GCA_036264375.1 Pseudolabrys sp. | reverse complement strand
CTCGGGCGAGGCTTCCATGAAACCCTTGATGTTGCCGCCGCTGGAGAAGTGCTCACCGACCGCGCGCAGCACGATCACGCGCACGCGCACGTCCTCGTCGAGTGCTTCGAACACGAGGCGCAGCTGGTCGCGCTGCGGCATCTCGATGACGTTCAGCGGCGGACGGTTGAGGATGATGTCCGCGCGCTGCTTGGCTTCGGTTAATTCGACTGAGAAGCCGTTGAGCGTTGCGAGACGCGGATCGTTGAACGTCATGGCAGTCATGCAGCGGTTCCTTCTGAGCGCGAGTTACCTTCGGCCTCGAATTCGCCCGCGACCAGCTTGCGGCGCAGGAGCTTTCCGACCGGCGATTTGGGGATGTCGTTGACAAAAATGTACTGCCGCGGGCGCTTGAAGTTGGCGAGTCCGGAGGTGCGGCAGAACTCATCGAGTTCCTTGTCGTCGCACGGGCTGCGGCGCTTGATGAAGGCGGCGACCATCTTGCCCCAGCGCTCGTGCGGCAGGCCGACCACAGCCACTTCCGAGACCGCCGGGTGCAACGACAGGCAGCTTTCGATCTCGACCGGAGAGACGTTCTCGCCGCCGGTGATGATCATGTCGTCGACGCGGCCCGTCACGAACAGGTCGCCGTCCTTGTCGAGGAACCCGGTGTCGCCGGTGAAATACCAGCCCTGGCGCAGCGCCTTGGCATTGACCTCGGGCCGCCGCCAATAGCCTTCGAAGGCCTCGTCGCTGAGCAGCAGCGCAATGATCTCGCCTTCCTCGCCGACGGCGGCAAGATCGTCCGGCGAATTCTGGTTGAGTTTCACCACGCGGATGCGCTGGTTGATGCCGGCGCGGCCGGCCGAGCCGGGCTTCTTCGGCGCGTTCTGATCGATGGTGAAGGTATAGATTTCCGACGAGCCGTAGTGGTTGACGAACAGGTCCGGCTTGAAGGCGGCGTTGAGCTCCTTCAGCAGCCCGTCGGTCATCGAGGCGCCGGCAAAGCCGAGCTTGCGCACCGAACTGACATCGGTCCTGGCAAAGACCTCGTTGTGGATGAGGTCGTGGTAAAGCGTCGGCACGAGATAGAGATTGGTGACCTTCTCGTTCGCGATCAGCGTCAGCGCCTTGGTGACGTCGAAGCGCGGCAGGCAGACGAAGACGCCGCCGACCAGCGACATGGCGAGCAGCGAGCGTACGCCCATCGTGTGGTAGAGCGGCATGACGCCGAGTGTGCGCTCTCCAATGGCGTATTGGTTCTGCGCCACATGCGCGAGGGCGGCGGCGCGCTCGGCGCGCTGGCGGCGCGGTACGCCTTTCGGCTTGGCCGTGGTGCCGGACGTGTAGAGCATCACCGACCAGGCATCGGCGCCGACGCGCGGCTCGACGCTGCCGGTTTCGCGCGAGAGCAGGCTTGCCCACTTGATTTCGTTGTCTTGCGCGGTGTCGAGCGCGATGCGGATGCGCGATTGCGCCTCCGTGGATTCGCGTGCGGCCGCGGCCGAGACGTCCTCGAAGACGATTGCCTTGGCCTCGGAGTTTTCGACGCAGAAGTCGATCTCGTCGGGCTTGGAGCGCCAGTTGATCGGCGTGATGACGATGCCGGCGAATTGGCAGGCCCAGTGGATCGTCGCGGCTTCCCACCGGTTTTGCAGCACGGTGACCAGATGGTCGCCCGGCATCAAACCGAGCTCGTCGAAGCCCGCCACCAGGGCGGATATGCGGGCATACCATTGCGCATAAGTCAGCCGCATTGTGCCGTCGACGATCGCCAAGGCGTTGGGATCGCGCTCGACACTCGAAAGAAAGCTGTTGCCAAGATCAAGCATCGGAAGACCCCTCCCGCAGTCGTTTTGCCGCATCCATAGCCGCGGCCATGATCGGGACATAGCCGGTACAGCGGCATAGATGGCCGCCGAGGAACTCGCGCACCTCGTCCTCGGACGGGTCCGGCTCACGCCGGAGATAGCTGTCGAGCGACATCAGGATGCCGGCGGTGCAGAAGCCGCATTGCAAGGCATGGTGGCGGCGGAAGGCGTCCTGCAGCACGGAAAGGCGGCCGGGCTCGGGCGCCAGCCCTTCCACGGTGCGGATGGTGGCGCCGTCGGCCTGCACTGCCAGCGTGAGGCAGGCGCGCGCGGGCACGCCGTCGATCTCGACGGTGCAGGCGCCGCAGACGCCATGCTCGCAGCCGACATGCGTGCCGGTTGCGCCGAGCTCATA
>DATARB010000123.1:0-13970 GCA_036264375.1 Pseudolabrys sp. | reverse complement strand
GAAGCTTAAGGCGGGCCAAGCCTCCGGCATGAAGGAAGCCGAAGGGTCGGTGACGTCCTCCGCGATGGACAGCGCCTATGCGCATGCAGGCTTCGGCGCGCATTTCGCCGAAGTCGGCGTTGATCGCGATACGGGCGAGGTCCGTGTTCGCCGCATGCTTGGCGTGTTCGCCGTCGGCCGCATCCTCAATCCGAAGACCGCGCATTCCCAGATGATCGGCGGCATGACCTGGGGCATCGGCTCGGCGCTGATGGAGGAGAACACGGTCGACCAGCGCTTCGGCTCCTTCATCAACCAGGATCTGGCCAGCTACCATGTCGCGGTGAACGCCGACGTCGGCGAACTGGATGTCGTATTTCTGAACGTGACCGATCCGCATGGCAGCCCGCTCGGCAGCAAGGGCATCGGTGAACTCGGAATCTGCGGTGCAGGCGCCGCGGTCATGAACGCCATCCACAACGCGACCGGCGCTCGTATCCGCAGCTTTCCGGCCACGCCTGACAAGCTGCTGCCAGCGCTCGAAGCGCTGGAGGCGTGAGCACGATCGCTCTTGAGCGACCCGCGCACCGTCTCGTCCCGTCATCCTGAGGTGCGAGCGACCATAAGTCGCGAGCCTCGAAGGATGAACGGCCGAGACGGGGGCAGCAGTGGCGATTCAGCGGCCGTACATCCTTCGAGGCTCGGCCTTCGGCCGAGCACCTCAGGATGACGGGTAGAGGCGTCACACCAGCCCCAGCTCCGCGAACGCATCCTTGTGGTGCTCCGCGCTTTCCTCGGAGAAGCAGCAGAAGATCGCCTGCATCAGCCCGCGCGGGCGCGCGGCGATTTCCGAAGCCACAGTACCGACGGCGATGCGCGCGGCGAGATCGGCGGGGAAACGATAGATGCCCGTGGAGATCGCCGGATAGGCGATCGAAATAAGGCGCTGCGCCGCAGCGAGATCGAGCGCGGTGCGATAGCAGCCGGCGAGCAGCGTTTCTTCGTTCTTTGCGCCGCCGCTCCACACCGGTCCGACCGCATGGATCACGTGGCGCGCCTTGAGCCGATAACCGCGCGTGATCTTGGCGCTGCCGGTCTCGCAGCCGCGGAGCGTTTTGCATTCCTCCAGCAGTTCCGGCCCGGCGGCGCGGTGAATCGCGCCGTCGACGCCGCCACCGCCGAGCAGCGTGCGGTTGGCCGCATTGACGATCGCGTCCACATCCAGCGTTGTGATATCGGCGACAAAGATGTCGAGGCGCGTGCGGCCGATTTCTGCGGTGAGTGGGGTCATGTCCATCAGGTTAGCAAATTTGTCGTTAGCGGGCTTGTCCCGGTGACCCCGCTCAGGTGGGCGAAGCGGGGCCTTCCTAAGCGACATGGCCGGGACAAGCTTGGCCATGGCAATGGAAAGCCGGTCGCGTCAACAGGCGCTACCCCCGCTCCGAATACACCTCGGCCCTGATATCGATGCTGCTGCGCACCCCGATGTCGTCATAATGCGCATCGAGGAAGCGCCTTGCCGCGCGCTGGCCGAGCTTGCGCAGCAGTTCGAAGGACTCGAGGTCGTTGCGCAACTTGCTCGCCGCGGAGAAGCGCTCGCCCAGCCCCTCGAGCACGATGCGGTGCACCTTGATCTGCCGGTATTCGTTCGGCCCGGTGCCGCGCGGCAGCTTCCCCTGATCGATCAGACGCGTGACGAACTCGATCGCGCGTAATTCCGCCTGCAGCGACGAATTGAAGGTGATTTCGTTCACGCGGCCCATGATCTCGCGCGTCGAGGTGGGGATCTTCTTGCGCATCACCGGATTGATCTGCACGATCAGCACGTCTTCGGTGCGCGTCGAGCGGAAGAACGGAAAGAGCACCGGGTTCCCGAGATAGCCGCCGTCCCAGTAGGACACACCGTCGATATCGACCGCGCGGAACACCGCCGGCAGGCACGCGGAGGCCATCACCGCCTCGGCGGATATCTTTTCGCGCGGAAAGACGTGCAGCCGTCCGGTCTGCACATTGGTGGCTGCGATGAACAATTGCCGTTCGTCGGTGCGCAGGCCCTCGAAATCGACAAAGCGCTCAACCAGGTCCTTTAGCGGATTGATGTTGAGCGGGTTGACGTCATAGGGCGAGAGATAGCGCGACCAGGCGTTCAGCCAGTCGAATGTGGGAGAGCCTTCGCTTGGCAAGAGCGAGAACAGCCGGTTCATCACCGCACGCTGCAAGGGAGGCAGATCGCCGCCGAGGCTCGCCGCGAGCCAGAAATCGCCGATCCGCTTGCGTGCTTCGTCGGGGCCGCCGCGCTTGAGCCCGTCGGCAAGCATTACTGCGTTCACCGCGCCGGCGGAGGTGCCGGAGATGCCCTCGACAGCCAGCCGTCCGTCATCCAGCAAATGATCGAGCACGCCCCAGGTGAAGGCGCCGTGCGCGCCGCCGCCTTGCAAAGCGAGGTTGATCAGCTTCTGCCCTTGCGGCTGACGCGGCTTGTCCGGCTTGTTGCCCTTGAGCGCGCGCGACAGGAGGCTCATTGCGGGCGACTCCGGCCTTTCACCGTCATGCTGAGGTGCGAGCGACCACAGGTCGCGAGCCTCGAAGCATGACGGCCGCCACCCTTCGAGGCTCGCTTCGCTCGCGCCTCAGGGTGACGGCACAGCATCACTGCGCCACCCAGCCGCCGTCGATGGAATAGGCCGACCCGGTGATGCTCGCCGCCGCGTCGCTCGACAGGAACACCGTCAGCGCGCCGATGCTCTCCGGCTTGGTGAATTGATGCATCGGCTGCTTCTCAGCCAAGAGCGCGATCTCTTCGTCGCGCACCGGCTTGCCGGATGCTTTCGCCCGGTCCTCGATCTGCTTCTGCACCAGCGGCGTGAGCACCCAGCCCGGGCAGATGGCATTGCAGGTGATGCCATCGTTCGCGGTCTCGATCGCCACCACCTTGGTCATGCCGACGAGGCCATGTTTGGCCGAGACATAAGCGACCTTCTGCGCGCTGGCGACGAGGCCATGCGCGGAGGCGATGTTGATGATGCGGCCCCACTTGCGCTGCTTCATGCCGGGCAGCGCCGCGTGCGTCGTGTGAAAGGCCGATGACAGATTGATGGCGATGACCGCGTCCCATTTCTCGGGCGGGAAGTCCTCGACATTCGCTACGTACTGGATGCCGGCATTGTTCACCAGCACATCGAGCGAGCCGAATTCCTTTTCGGTCGCGCGGATCATCTCGGCGATCTCGGCCGGCTTGCTCATGTCTGCCGGCGAGTAGAGCGCCTTGATGCCGAAGTCTTTCTCGAGCGAAGCCCGTTCCTTTTCGATCGCCGCCTTGTCGCCGAAGCCGTTGATCATCAGGTTGGCGCCGTCCTGCGCCAGCGCGCGGGCGGTGGCGAGCCCGATGCCGGAGGTTGAGCCTGTGACCAGGGCGGTCTTGCCTTTGAGCATCGCGGTCCTCGTTTTGTATGGGACACCCGCGGGGGCGGGCCGTGACTTTATGGGGACGGGGCGGTGGACGGTGCCCCTAAACTTATTGCGGTGCAATATATATCTGAATCATACGGTTTCAGCGTTTCGCGATTTTCACGCGAATGGGATAGTTTGAGCCCCGATGGAGCATCCTTTGGCAAAAAAGATCCACGCCCACGCGGCCTTCCCAACGCCCGGCCACGATCATGACCAGTGCGCCAGCGACGCCATCGCCCACGCCGAAGCCATCTGTGCGGCGCGGAAAGAGCGGCTGACGCCGATCCGCCGCCGCGTGCTGGAGGCGCTGCTCGGGAGCCACCAGCCGCTCGGCGCCTATGAGTTGATCGACCGGCTGGCAGAGGACGGCGCGCGACCGGCGCCGATCACCATTTACCGCGCGCTCGATTTCCTGCGCGAGCAGAGCCTCGTGCACCGCATCGAGAGCCGCAACGCCTTCATCGCCTGCGTTCACAATCACGACAGCGGCGATCCGGTCGTGTTCCTGATCTGTGAGACCTGCGGCGCGGTGGGCGAAGCGGCATCCGCCGCAGTCGCCGAGACCATCAAGACCGCTTCGCGCGCCGCCGGCTTTACGCCGAAGACGCCAGTGATCGAGATCTCCGGCACCTGCGCGCATTGCAAGGCTGCCTGAGAAATTTTCAGCAATGCACCGCCGGCCATTTTCCGCATGTCCACCACGTCATCCACGGCCCATATCACGCGTCCGCTCGATGCGGCCGCAACCGCGCTCGTCCTGCTGCTTTGCCTGTCCTGGGGCTTCAATCAGGTCGCGGTGAAGCTTGCGCTGCATGACATTCCGCCGCTCACGCAAGCCGCGATCCGCTCCGCCGCCGCGACCGTTCTCGTCGTCGTCTGGTGCCGGCTGCGCGGCGTTCCCCTGTTCACGCGCGACGGCAGCCTGACGGCGGGGCTCGTCGCCGGCGTCTTGTTCGGCGCCGAGTTCATCTGCATCTATCAGGGCCTCGCCTACACCACGGCCACACGTGCGGTGCTGTTCATCTATCTCGCGCCGTTCTTTGTCGTGCTCGGCACACCCTTCTTCCTGCCGGCCGACCGGTTCAGCCTCTATCAATGGCTCGGACTCGCGCTCTCCTTCGCCGGCATGCTGGTCGCGTTCGGCGTTCCGACGCCGGCGCTCGATCCGCGCCAGATGACCGGCGATGTCCTCGTCGTCAGCGGCGCGCTGTTCTGGGCGCTCACCACGCTCATTATCAAGACCAAGCTGGCGCGCGTCGCATCCGAGAAGGTGCTGCTTTATCAGCTCGTCATATCGGCGCCGATGCTGGCCGTGTGCGCGCTCCTCGCCGGCGAGAGCGTCACGCATTGGCCCTCGACGGTTGCGCTCGCCTCGCTCGCCTATCAGACGGCGTGGATCGTCAGCGTCACCTTCGCCATCTGGTTCGCGCTGGTGGTGCGCTACTCGGCCAATCGCCTCTCCGCTTTCACCTTCCTGACGCCCTTGTTTGGCGTCGCCGCCGGCCATCTGGTTCTGAACGAGCCGTTGACGCCGGCCTTCGCCGCCGCCGTGGCGCTGATTGCCGGCGGCCTGGTCTTGGTGAACCGCGCGCGCTGATGCGCCGGGCTGGACCAGGTCATGGGAATGTCTTGATTCTACGGCACTATTTTCCCGGGTGGCGCATTCGGGGCAGAAGGCACATATTCGTGGCCTTCACCGATGGAACCGGGGCCGGGCCGTCTCGTTGGAACCCGGTTGACGAGCACATAGCTGTTTGGCATCCCACCAGAACACCCAAAGTTATAAGTCAGGACATCCCATGAGCGCCACTTCGGCACAGCCCCGTCACCAAACCGTCCCCGTCGATGTCGGCGGCGTAAAGGTCGGCGGAGGAGCCCCGATCGTGGTGCAGTCCATGACCAACACCGACACGGCGGATGTCGATGGAACCGTCCGCCAGGTGGCCGCGCTCGCCCGCGCCGGATCCGAACTGGTGCGCATCACGGTGGACCGCGACGAGGCGGCGGCCGCCGTTCCGCATATCAAGGAGCGGCTGCTCAAAATGGGCGTGACCGCGCCCATCGTTGGTGACTTCCACTACATCGGCCACAAGCTGCTGGCCGATCACCCGGCCTGCGCCGAGGCGCTCGACAAGTACCGCATCAATCCCGGCAATGTCGGCTTCAAGGACAAGAAGGACCGCCAGTTCTCCGCGATCATCGAGATGGCGATCAAGCACAACAAGCCGGTGCGCATCGGCGCCAATTGGGGCTCGCTCGATCAGGAACTGCTCACCAGCCTGATGGACGAGAATTCCAAGTCGGAGAACCCGCTCAGCGCGCGCGCGGTGATGCACGAGGCGATGGTTCAATCCGCGACACTGTCGGCCGACCGCGCCGTTGAGCTCGGTCTGCCGAAAAATCGCATCATCCTCTCGGCCAAAGTGTCGGCCGTGCAGGATCTCATCGCGGTTTACACCGAGCTCGCGCGCCGCTCCGACTACGCGCTGCATCTCGGTCTGACCGAAGCGGGCATGGGCTCGAAGGGCATCGTCGCGTCGTCGGCCGCCATGGGCGTGCTGCTGCAGCAGGGTATCGGCGACACCGTCCGCATCTCGCTCACGCCGGAGCCGAATGGCGACCGCACGCGCGAGGTGCAGGTCGGCCAGGAGCTGCTGCAGACGATGGGCCTGCGTACCTTCGTGCCGCTGGTTGCCGCCTGCCCCGGCTGCGGCCGCACGACCTCGACCACGTTCCAGGAGCTCGCCTCCGACATCCAGGGCTTCATCCGCGACTCTATGCCGGCGTGGAAGACGCAGTATCCGGGCGTCGAGACGCTCAACGTCGCGGTGATGGGCTGCATCGTGAACGGCCCGGGCGAGTCGAAGCACGCCGACATCGGCATCTCGCTGCCCGGTACCGGCGAAACACCGACCGCGCCGGTCTTCATCGACGGCAAGAAGGCCGCGACCTTGCGCGGCCCGACGGTCAGCGCCGACTTCAAGCAGATGGTCATCGATTATATCGACCGCCGCTGGGGCGTCGGCACGCGCACCGCGGCTGAGTAAGCCGCTCGCCTCGCCGCAAACTCGGCGTCATGCGCGGGCTTGACCCGCGCATCCATGATGCAATTCAACACGCGAAAGCATTTCGGCCGTTGGCCGGAGCGGACGCACGCGCGCGCGCAACACCCCTAACAAACGCCGCAGATCGCCGCGCAAGCGCGATCGCGCGTATGTCAAAATACACAGCACCCATCCGAATGCCCGCGCGCCGACGCACCCGGAACTGAATACAGGCGCCCGGCCGACGATTATCGCCTGCCGCGGAACGGGATTGGGCAAGCGCGGTTAGCTTCACAGTTCATCATCGACGCAGGCCGCGCGCCGCTACGGCGCGAAGGCGCATGCCGAAGCGCAGCGAGGACAACGTCATGGGACAGGTGCAAGAAGGATCCGACCGCGCGCCACGCAAGACACCGCACAGCGATACCGCGCGCGGGGAACAGACCATCGGTGGCGCGGCGGAGACCGTGAAGGACACGGTGCGCGACGTCGCCGAAGAGCAGAAGAACGCTGGCGCAGAGCGCATCGAAGCCGTCGGCCGCGCCGTTCATGGCGCCGCGGATCAACTCGGCAAGGAGATCCCGCAGGCCGCGCCTTACATCCATTCGGCCGCGGAAACGCTGGAGGGTGCGGCCTCGTGGCTGCAGGGGCGCAGCGTCGACGAGTTCGTCACCAGCTTAAACCGCTTCGCGCGCCAGCAGCCGGCTGCGGCGTTCGCCGGCTCCGTGCTCGCGGGCTTTGCGCTCGCGCGCTTCCTCAAGAGCTCAGAGCATTAGCGGGAGGGCAGAGCGATGCGATCACCGGTCACAGAACGGACGGTCCCTGGAATTCTCACCGACCTGCTGACGCAGTTCACACAATTGCTGCGCACCGAAGGTGAACTCGCGCGCACCGAACTGTCGGGCAAGGTCAACCAGGTCGGGACAGGTCTCGCCCTCGTCGTCGGCGGCGCCGTGCTGTTGATCCCGGCGCTTGTTGTGTTGCTGGGCGCGGCTGTTGCGGCGCTCGAGCGCGCCGGCTACCCGCCGCATTGGTCGGCACTTATCGTCGGCGGCGCGGCGCTGATCGTTGGACTCATTCTTCTGATGATCGGCCTCAACCGCCTGAAGGCTGACAGCCTGATGCCGCGGAAGACCATCCGCCAACTCCGCGAAGACAAATCCGTAGCAACACAACAGATGGGAAGCAACCATGGCCACAAGCGAGCAGCTTGAACGCGAAGCCGATCTCACCAGGGCGCAAATCGCGGCCTCACTCGCCGAATTGCGCGACCGCATGACGCCGGGCCAGGTGATGGACGAGACGCTGGACTTCATGCGTGACGGCAGTGCAGGCCGCTTTGTCCGTAATCTTGGCCAGCAGGTCGTCAACAACCCGCTTCCGGTGGCGTTGATCGGCGCCGGTATCGGTTGGCTGATGTTGGGCAAGCGGGCGCCGCGTAGTCAGTCTGTTTTGCGCGCGGCCTCGCGAATGCGCAGTGACGAGCCGTCGGCTGTCCAGAGTGCCAAGCGAAGCGCCGATCGCGCCGCACGGGAAACGTCCGCCTGGGCGCAGGACACAGCGTCCAGTGTTGGCGACACCTCGCGCGATGCCGGGTTCAAATTGAAAGGCGCGGCGCGCGATGCGGGCGCAGCCGTGAGCGGCGCGGCCGCCTCGATCGGCGACACGGCATCGTCGCTCTACGAGAGCGCAGGCGAAGCTTACGATATGGCCGCCGACCGCGCGCGCGGGGTCGGCCGTTCGGCTTCGACACTCGGCTTCAACGCGGTCGAAAGCAGCCGCAGCCTCATGGCTTATCTCCGCGACGAGCCGCTGGTGCTCGCCGGCATAGGGGTCGCCTTGGGGGCAGTGCTCGGCACTGCCTTGCAGATGACGGAAACCGAAAAGCAGCTGATGGGAAAAACCAGCGATGCCGTCAAGGAAGGCCTCGGCGACGCCGCCGAACAGACTTGGGAGAAAGGCAAGGCGGTAGCCAGCGAGGCGGCAGACCAGATCTGGGAGGAGGCCACCGGCGGATTGGCGTCCGGCAGCGCTCATGGCGATCATTCAGTCGCGCAGAGAGCGTCTACCGCGAATCGATGGACCGACTCTCAGCCCAATCTGGTGCCTGAGCCGGACAGTGCGGCAAAGCACATGGATGATCTGGCGGACCCGACAGTTCTCCCGCGCGAGTAGTGTTCGAAAGCGAAGCCGCGCTTGTCACGCCGCGCGTTGAGCCGACGCGAGCGCCTGATCGATTGCGGCGAAGGTCTCGTCCGACGTCGAGCCTGTGGGCGGCAGGCCGTGTGCCTGTTGGAAATCCTTGAGCGCCACGCTGGTCAGCGGACCGAACTTGCCGTCGGCCAACAGCGGCGGTTCGGCGCCCACCGTGTTCAGCGCCTGTTGTAGCCACATCGTGCTATGCACCGGCACCGGGCCGTCGCTGGAGAGCGCGGTTTTCCATCGCGCAAGCCAAACCGTCCGCTGATCGAGGCCGATGAAGCCGCCGTTGAGATGTTTCGTCACGCCCTGGATGTCATCCGCGGCCGCAAACGGCAAACATCCGCAAATGATGAAGTCTGCCACCGCGCACTCGAGAAACTGGCTCGGATCGTTGACGAGATCGGGGGTTGCAACCACATCGATGGCGGTCTTCGCCGCCACGTTCCGATAGCCGTCGCGCCCCGTCGTTTGGGCGCCGCCGCGTCCGCGAAATTGCCAGCCATCGTCGGAGTCCGGCGCATTGCCCATGCGTCCGTTGTAAACCTCATTGGCGATCTGTTCCGGATGGTGAGCGAAGGCCGCGGCCTTCACGGCATTGAAACGCGACGGCCACGTTTTCATCAATCCATCCGCCGAGTAATTCAGATTCTCGACGACTTCAGTGCCTGCCCCGCACTCATGGCTGAACTGGGCCATCGCGTGCGCGATCAGCAGATCGTTGGTCAGCCCGTATTTCGGAAAAACGGTTGGTGCGCTGGCGGCGATTCCGGCAACCAGGCCGGCAACTTTGGAATCGCCTTGTGGCCACAGCGTGCGCAGCATGTCCTCTGTCAGCATGAGCCCCTCGCCCCAACACATGAAGGAAGGCTCAAATCTCCTCCTTTTTGGGTTGCATTGTCAATGCTACGCAACCAATACTGCGAGATCAAATCCAGCCGCCGCCATCCTTCGCGCGATTGGCGACGCTCGCCTCTTCCAAATCGAGTTCATATTCGATGCGGCGGCGGGCTTCGTCGGTGATCTTGCCGTCGCGCAGGAGCTGGAAGATGAAATCGCGCTCGGCGTCGATCAGTTCTCTCTTGAGATTGACGGACAGACGCGCAGTTTGAATGCCGCCGCTCAGGTTCGACGGCAAAAGTTGCAAGCGGCTTTCGTTCCGCGTGCGCAGGAGCGTGACGACTTCGTCCGGAAGCTCGCGCTCGTCGATGAACTGATCGAGCCTCTTCTTCATTTCCTCCAGCGCGGCCTGACGCGCGTCAAGCTCGGCATGAATTTCCGCGATGTGCTCCTGTTTGCCGATTCTGGTCAGGCCGAGCCATTCCACCAGGTAGGGCAGGATCAGCCCCTGTCCGACCAACGTCACGACGATGACGCCGAAAGTGATGAACAGGATGATCTCGCGATGCGGGAACGGCTGCCCGTTGTCGAGCGTATAGGGGATGGCAAGCGCGGCGGCGAGCGACACCACGCCGCGGATACCGGTGAAGGCCAGCAGGAACGACTGTTGCCACGGCGGCGAAGGGTCGCGCTTGGCCAGCGACTTGCTCACCCAGCGCGGGATGTAGGTCGCCGGAAACACCCAGATGAAGCGCGCGGCGATGATGATCAGCGTCGCCCAGGCGGTAGCGATGAGGAGTTCGCGGATCGAGAAGGCCTGCGTCTGTTCGATGAGTGCGCGCGTCTGCAACCCGGTGAGCAGGAAGACGATACCTTCGATCAGGTAGATGGTCAGATCCCAGAAGAAGATGCCTTGCAGCCGCGTCGCCGACGAGATGATCAGCGGGCCGTTCCAGCTCACGTAGAGTCCGCAGGCGACGGTGGCGAGCACGCCGGAGCCGCCGAGGTGCGCCGGCACCCAGTACGCGAGGTAGGGTGTCATCAGCGAGAGCGTGATCTCGACTCGCGTCTCGTGCGCCCATTGGCGCAGCCGCAGACTCAGCCAGCCGACGCCGATGCCGTAGAGGATCTCGCCCACCACGATCAGGATGAAGGTGCCGGCCGCCTTGTCCAAGGAGAAGGTGCCGGTCGCCACCGCCACGACCGCGAAGCGGTAGAGGATCAGCGCCGTCGCGTCATTGGCGAGCCCTTCGCCTTCCAGCACCACGGCCAGCCGCCGCGGCAGGCCGAGCTTGCCCGCGATGGAGAGCGGCGCCACCGCGTCGGGCGGTGCGATGATGGCGCCGAGCACGAAGCCGGTCGCCCAGTCGAAGCTGAGCAGATAATGCGCGGCGGCGGCGACGGCGCAGGTGGTGAACACGACGCAGCCAAAGGCGAGCAGGCCGATCGGCCGCAAATTGTACTTGAACTCGCGCCAACTCATGGCGACGCCGGCCGAATAGATCAGCGGCGGCAGGATCACGAGCAGCACGACTTCCGGCGCCAGCCGCACCTCCGGCAGCCCCGGCACCAGCGCCATGCCGATGCCCGCGACCACCAGCAGGATCGACGGCGCGAGATTGAGCCGGTTGGCGGCGACCGCCACGGCGGCCAGCACCGCGAGCATGAAGAGCACTGTCTGCATGGTCGCGGTCATGAGGGCTCTCCGTCATTCCGGGGCGTCCGCCGAAGCGCGGAGCGCGCAGGCGGAGGAGCCCGGAATCCATACTCCGCAGCGCTGCGGGTTATGGATTCCGGGCCCGCTCGCTGCGCTCGCGTCCCGGAACGACGACAGCGAGTGTCTCCTCCGGTCACACGCCACCTCAAATCAAATTCGACACCGTGTTCACGGTCAATGCCAGCACCGTCACGTTGAAGAAAAATGATAGCACGCCGTGCACCGCGGCCATCCGGCGGATGGACTTGCTGGTAATGCCGACATCCGACACCTGCGAGGTCATGCCGATGACCAGCGAGAAATACAGGAAATCCCAATAGTCCGGCTCGTCGTCGCCGGGGAAATTGAGGCCGCCGATCTTCTTGTCGCGGCCTTCGCCGTAATACTCGTGCGCGTAGTGCAGCGAGAAGATCGTGTGCACGAAGGTCCACGACAAAAGGATCGTGGTGAAGGCCAGCAGCGCCGGCAAGATCAGCTGCGCGTGCGCCGCCTGCTTGGCGCCGCCGATCTCGAAGACGATGGCGACCAGGCTGGCGACCGTCGCAACGATCGACAAAGCGAGAATGACAAAGGCGCCCTCGTCCTGCAGCTTGGCCCGGCGGCGGATATGCGCCACGTCGGAGCGGCGCATCGCTCTCTGCATCAGCCACAGATAAAGCGCAACGCCGGCATCCCAGCCGACCAGGAACCGTGTTTCGGCGCGCAGATCGAAGGCCTTGAGGGCGAAGTACACCGCCACGCCGAAGACCGCCGCCACGACGATTTTGGCGTGCAGCTTGGCCATGCGCACCGGTAGCGATGCAGGCTTGGCCGCAACCTTGGCCGCAGTCTTGGAAGGTTCGGGCTTCGAGTCCATCGGCACCTTAATGTCCGCGGCGGGACGTCAGGCGCGCCGCTCCGCAATGAAGCGCGCGCAAGCGCGCAGTATATCGGCCTTGGCGCCGAACGGCGCCAGGGCGGTCTCGGCCTCTGTCACCAGGTTTGCGAGTCGCGTGCGAGCGCCGGGGATGCCGAGGATGGAGACGAGCGTGCCCTTGCCGGCGGCGGCGTCCTTGCCGGCCGCCTTGCCGAGCGTGGCGGTGTCGCTCTCCACGTCCAGGAGGTCGTCGGCGATCTGGAAGGCCTTGCCGATGGCCACGCCATAGCGGTCGATCTCACCGCGCGCCTTGGCGTCGGCCTGGCCGAGGATGCCACCGGCGCGGCAGCCGAAACGCAACAGCGCGCCGGTCTTCATGGCCTGGAGCGTGAGGATTTCGTCCTCGGTCAGACTGCGCTTGCCGTCGAAGCGGCCTTCGGCGGCGAGATCGAGCATCTGCCCGCCGACCATGCCGCCGAGCCCGGATGCGCGTGCAAGCTCCAGCACCAGTTCGCTGCGCACGCCCGCGTCGGGGTGCACCTCGGGCCGCGCCAGGATATCGAACGCCAATGTGAGCAGGGCGTCGCCGGCGAGGATCGCCGTCGCCTCGTCGAAGGCCTTGTGAACGGTCGGCCGCCCCCGCCGCAGGTCGTCGTTATCCATCGACGGCAGATCGTCGTGCACCAGCGAGTAGCAGTGCACGCACTCGAGCGCCGCGCCGGCGAGGAGGGCGCCCTGGCGCGGCGCGCCGAACAAAGCGGCGGTCTCGACCACCAGGAACGGCCGCAGCCGCTTGCCGCCGCCAAGCACGGCGTGCCGCATGGCGGCGAGCACCCGCGGCGGGCGGGCGAGCTCGCCGGGCAGCGCGGCATCGCCCAGCAGGGTGCCGAGCAGAGTTTCGGTTTCGGTGGCGACGTCGGCCAGCCGGGCGGTGAAGTCTTGGGAGGGAACTGCGTGCATGCGCCTTTACTAACCCTGGCGCGGCGTTGACCGCAATCGGGTCGGCATGGGGTAAGGTCGAGCCATGCAGCGGTCCCGCAAAGGCATGAGCGTTACACACGACATTTTGCGCCTGCCGCGGGTGCCGCGCCCGTTCCGGGCCGTCCTTTTCCTCGTCTTGGCGCTGATTCTGCTGCCGTATCTGCTGACGCCGCTCTACGCGGTGGTGGAACCCGTCTCCACGGTGATGCTCTGGCGGCGCATCACCGGCCAGCGGGTCGAGCGCGTCTATGTGCCCCTGTCGCGGGTCTCGCCGGCGCTGGCGCTGGCCGTGATCGTGGCCGAGGATGGCCGTTTCTGCACCCATCACGGGGTCGATCTCACGGAAATCCGCGACGCCATCTCCGAGGCTGACGACCTCGGCGACGCGCGCGGCGGCTCGACCATCACCCAGCAGGTGGCCAAGAACCTGTTTCTCTGGCCCGGCCGCAGCTTCGTCCGCAAGGCACTGGAATTCCCGCTCGCCCTGTGGATCGACCTTGTCCTGTCCAAGCGGCGGACCCTGGAGATTTACCTGAATATCGCCGAATGGGGCCCGAGTGGGCAGTTCGGGGTTGAGGCCGGGAGCCGCTACGCCTTCGGCAAGTCAGCCCGCGAGTTGAGCCACTATCAGGCGGCCCTTCTGGCCGCCGTGCTGCCCAATCCGGCCGCCCGCAACGCCCATTCTCCCGGTCCGGGCCTGCGGCGGCTGGCCGGCCTCTACGTCGGCCGCTCCAACCGGGCGCCCGGCGCCGCCAGTTGCGTCCGTTAAGGCTGTTTGGACGCCTTTCCCCTAGCCTTGCGCGCACCCATCCTCTATAAGCCCGGCCAAACCGATATTCGTGAATTTTGGAGTTCCTTCCCATGGCTGTGCCAAAGAGAAAAACCTCGCCGTCGCGCCGCGGCA
>DATARB010000079.1:0-32986 GCA_036264375.1 Pseudolabrys sp. | reverse complement strand
ACTTGGCGCCTTGCGCGCCAAGTACCGCCGGCAGCGTCGCGATCAGAATATAAAGATCGAGCCAAAGAGATCGGTTTTGGATGTAAAATGAGTCCTGCGCGCGTTGCACGGCGAGATCGCCCTCGCTGCGCGACGAGATCTGCCACAAGCCGGTGACACCAGGTGGCACGGTCGTGCGCAGCGTCTGGAAGTCGGGGTCGAAAGCGTCGAGGTGATAGGCGGGGAACGGCCGCGGGCCCACGAGGCTCATGTCGCCGCGGATCACGTTCCAGAGCTGCGGCAGTTCGTCGAGACTGGTCCGGCGCAAGAGGTTGCCAATGCCCGGCACGACGCGCGGATCGTCCGGGAGCTTGAAAAAGCGCTCCCAATGCTCGCGCAGCGCGGGATCGCTCTCCAGTACGCGCTCGATCCGCTGATCGGCGTCTTGATACATCGTGCGCAGTTTCAGGACGCGGATCGGCATGCCGTAGCGGCCGATGCGCCGCTGTCCGTAGAAGGCCGGCCCGGGATCGGCGCGTTTGATCGCGAGCGCGAGCACGGCGATGATGGGCGCCGCGAGCAGCGCGACCGGCACGGCAATGGCGAGATCGACGATGCGCTTGATACCCTCGTTGGGATCGCGCACCTGGCCGCTCAACTCCAGCGCGACGAAACAGCCGGCATTGCGAACGTGCAGGCCGAAGGACGGGAATTCACCGAGCTGATTGACCACGAGGATTTGCCGGATACCCAGCCGGTACAGCGCGGCGGGATTTTGCGGGAGCGCTGCGCGGTCCGGCACGATCACGACGTCGGCGCTGCCATTGGCATGCCAGCCTTCCAGCGTGCCCAGCACCGGTAAGGCGGCGATGGCGTCATCACGGCCAGGTGTGAGCGCGCCGGCGCCGGTGGTGGCGTCCGCGCCGTCATCGATGAATCCGATCGGTTGCAGCCCGCAGGCCGGATTGCTGGCCAGCAGGTGCGCCAGTGCACGGCTCTCCGCGCCGCTACCGAGAATAGCTGTGGGCGTGCGCCACAGGCCTGCTCTGGCAAGGCGCGTGCCGACCAGGTGCTCGATCCACAGGCCGAGGACAAGCGCGATCGCACCCACGAGTGGTGCGATCGCCAGTTCGACCGAGGCTCCTTCGCGAACCCACATCAGCATTCCGGCGAAGGCGAACAGCAGCGTCACCGTTACCCGAAGGCGGAATCGCTCCATCGGGGTCTTGATGTTCGAGCGATACAGGCCGAGCGAGCAGCCGATGCCGATCAGCAAGAGCAGCAGCACCGGCATGTGCATGACAACCCGGTCGACGACGCCGATCCTCCCGCCCAGTCCGGCCACAGTGATCAGCACAACGGCCGCTATGACCGACAAGCCGCCGGCGATGAGATCGCCGGCAACCAGTCCTGCGGTCACGAGGCGCCGCCGTTTAACGCCTGCCGCAGCGCCTCCCGCGCTGCGGCCCCTCCCGGGAAATCCGATCGTCTCGCCCGCCGGGGACGGCAAGCTGGGGACGAAACGTGCTTCGACGTTAGACATGCGTCTTCCACCGATCGATGCTACGAGGCTAAAGAAACCTCCTTCGTCCAGAGACCGCTTATTCCGCGGCGACGCTCGCTGCCGCCACGGCATCCTCAGCCGCGGATTCGCCGGCGACCTGTGCCGAGATCCAGCGATAGGTGGGAACGATGCCCTGGCGCAGCATCATCTGCGGCTCCCACTTCAGCACCGTGCGCAGGCGGGTGTTGTCGCTGTTGCGCCCGCGCACGCCCTGCGGCTTGGTGCGGTCGTGCTGGAGCGTGATCGTCTTGCCCGAGGCATCGATCACGATCTGAGCAAGTTCGTCGACGGTGACCAGTTCGTCTGTCCCGAGGTTGAGCGGCTTCTCGTAATCCGACCGCATGATGCGGTGGATGCCCTCGACGCAATCGTCGACATACATGAACGAGCGGGTCTGCTTGCCGTCGCCCCACACTTCGATCTGACCGGGATTCGCGGCGCGCGCGATCTTACGGCACATTGCCGCCGGCGCCTTCTCGCGGCCGCCGTCATAGGTGCCGAGCGGGCCATAGACGTTGTGGAAGCGCACGACGCGGGTGGCGAGGCCGTAGTCCTCCATGTAATACTGGCAAAGCTTCTCCGCGTAGAGCTTCTCGAAGCCGTAGCCTTCTTCCGGCTCGGCGGGGAAGGCATCCTCCTCGCGCAACGGCACGACGTCCGGTGAGGTTTGCAGGCCGTGCGGATAGACGCAGGCAGATGAGGAGAAGAGAAACCTGTTCACGCCGCTGCTCCGCGCGGCTTCGAGCATGTACAGGTTTATCAGCGAATTGTTGTAGGCGATCAACGCGTGCGAGCTGGTGATGTAGCCGATACCGCCCATGTCGGCGGCGAGATGGTAGACGAGGTCCATATCGGCTGCGGCAGTCTGGCAGTTCTTCAACTCGCGCAGATCGAGCTGCAGGAACTCGTCGGCATCGGTTTCGCCGTATTCCGGTTGTTTGATGTCGGCACCGCGAACGCGGTAGCCCGCCGCTTTAAGATACGAAACAAGATGATGACCGATGAAGCCGCCCGCCCCCGTCACCAAAGCCCATGGCTTGCCTGCTTTCGACATTCTGATTTCTCCTCACCCGCGTTCTGTTGCAGGGCACGCTACGGCGCGGCGTGTGGCCCCTGAAGCGCCAAGAGGGAGTAGCCCGATGGTCAGGGATTCAGTGACGAAAGCGTGCTGACAGCATTGGCGTAGGGGAAAAGCGCTTGTGCGCGATTTATTCCGCTGCACGCTGATGATATTTCGATCAGGAAAACGACTGCGCGAGGATCGACGCACGCGCACCGCGCCGCCGTTTACAATTTGGGTACGTGCGTGGATATTTTGCGCCAAAATACGTCGCGCGGCGTGCGCGAACCGAACGCTACACCAGGCCGCGCGAGCTATACCGCAACGCGGACCGTTGGGAGTACCTCGACCAGTAGACCATCGATGTGCCGAGCCCGACGCCAATCAACGTCCAGAACCAGATGCCGATCATCGGGCCTTCGAGCGCAACGTCGAAGCTCGAGTCGATGATCGCGGCTAGCGCGTAGCAGGAGATGAATATGAAGAATCGTCCCCAGGCCGGCTCGCCATTGCGCCATGCAGTATAGGCGTTTCCGAACATGGTCGAGAACCACACCAGAAGCGTCGATACCCACAACACGAGGCCCGGCACGCCCAGGCGCGCCAGGATTGTCATGTGCGCGCTGTGCGGACTGCGCAGCGGCGCATCGCCGCGCGCCCAATTGTCATAACCGTCGGTCACCGCCAGATTGGGTCCGAAGCCCCGCCCTGACCAGAAATAATCACCGCTGAAGGTGTAGTGGATGACGGTCTCCCACCATCGTTTGCGCCATTCCTTGGTGCCGTCGAGATTGCTGGTCGGCGAATCGACGAAGACGCTGGCGACGTTGTCGGTGAATTGACTGAACTGCAGGCGTCTGGTGCCGGAGAGCTCGATGTCGACATTGGTGATGATCGCCAGGAAGGCGATGAGCACCCCAGCGCATGCGAGCTGCATAAATTTACGGCGATCGGTTGCAAAGACAACTGCGATCGCAGTCGGTATGGCGAAGGAGAGCATGCCGCCGCGGTTCTGCGAGACGACGATCGCAGCCCCGAGCACCAGAAGCAGGCTCCAGGTCCAGGTTTGCTTGCGAAAGCCGAGCAGCGTGAACGCTACCACACCGGCGAGATGGACGCCGACCTCTCCGGCGCGCACGAATACCAACGGCGCGCCGGCGGTCGGCCACGAAGGTAGCATCTGCATAACGATCGGCCCGATGACCATCGATATCACTGGCGCACCGGCGTAGACCGTGGCGAACACCCGATAGTAGCGAATAATCCCCTCGATGCGCGCCGGTTTCTCGATCAGCAGCGCGGCCACGATAAACGCGAAAATCCCGTAGAGCACGACAACGCTATCGCGCAGGGCGTCGACGCCGTAGCGGCCGAGTGTCATGCTCATCGAGATCGCCGCCAAGCCCAAGAAGGCGAGCAGAACGATGCTCGGAATCGATGCCAGCGACGCAATCAGGCTGCCGCTGCAAAAGATGGCGACTGCTCCGAGCAGCAGCACAATCTCACCGATATAGAGCGGCGGAACTCCGAGATATGCGAATGCCTTGCCGAAAAATGCGTATCCCGTCACGAGGAACAACAGCAGGTAACAATACCTGTCGGTGAACGTGGCGCGCGCGTACGGCGCCGCCGCGTCGTGAAAGCCAGGCGCGTTTGGCGCTGCGGAGAGGCTCACGAGACGCTCCCGTTGCCAGGCTTGATGGAATAGGCGATCCCAAGCGTCCGCATGCCTTCGAGGATCGGGAGCAGGATAGGGTGACGGCTCGTGTGGATACGAAAGACCGTATCGGGGCGCGTCGAGGCGAAGATGCAGGAGAAAATGGCGCGGTTGATGCGCGTGTGCTGTCCGGGGCCTGGCTCGGTGAAGACCGGCAATATGTCCACCGGAATATCGAACGGCAGCGGTCCAACATCGCGCGAGCGGCCCGTAAGGAGCACGATCCGCGCCGCGTCTCCGTGCGAGCAGTCTCGCACCACTTGCTCACGCGCTGCGAGGTAGACGGCGCAATGCTGCGGCCTGATCGGCTGCGGGCAAATGACGAGATGGCGGATGTCACGCGAGCGCGCCGCGACGGCGGGAATTGCGATATCAGATTGGACGAACGTCAGCATCGGCCACCAGGCGTTTGAGAGATGCGAGCGCCAAGAACAGTCGGATGCAGCTGGACACGGCGATAGCGATGGGCGCCGCCATCCATCCAGCCGCTGGGAAGGCGAGCAGGAAGACAACGACGGCGATGGCCGTGCCAAGCAGATTGATCGTGAGAACGTTGCGCGCGGAATTGACGCCGTGCAGAAACGAGCAGATCATTTCGGCGGCGTAGTTGAAGATGAAAGCCCCACCCAGGATTTGCACAGCCAATCCCACACTGAGATAGAGCGAGCTGCCGCCGTAGAAGAGCCACAACATCGGGGCGGGGCTGACGATGAGGAACGCGTAATAGATGGCGATGGGCGGAAAGCCAAACGCGGCGTAGTGGCGCGTCGCCTTCCACGCGCCGGCAACACCATCGCCCGAGGCATGCGCGGCCGTCTGCGGAATGAGATTGCACATCCCGAACAGGATCGGATTGGCGAGATTCGCGACGTTGAGCGCGGCCTGATATTGGGCGACTTCGGCACGACCTGCCAGTGCCGCAGTCAGCCATATCACCGCGTTGAAACGCATCGCGTTGACGACGTTCCCTCCCAGCGACCAGCCGCCGATCATCCAATAGTCCTTCAGGACCGCGGCTAGATTCTCGGGGCGCCGCCAGAGCGGATTGACCTGAATAAGTTGGATTGCCGCGGCCAGGATCGACGTCGCGGCCATCGCCCAGAACACGTGGACGAGAGTGAGCGCATCGAAGAGCGGAAGGGCAACGACGACCAGAGCTTGGCCGAAGTAGCCGACTGCGTCGCCTATCACCGCCGTGCTGTGCCGGAATTCGGCGAATAAAATGCGGCGGAACATCTCCTGCATTTGCCAGATCCAGAACCACACCAGCGCCGGAAGGATGAGGTCCTGATGTCGAAATGCAACCAGCCCGACGCCGATGGCGATCGACAGCGCGACCAGCAGCATGGCCAACAGAGCCATACTCGAGGAGATCACGTGGCTGCGATCTCCGCCCGGCGCAGCGAGCCTGATGGTGAGCGGATAGTAGATCAATGTCGCGCAGAAGATCTGTGCGCCCATCAGCAGGCCGTAGATGACGGCGAATGTGCCGTAATCTGCCGGCGCCAGGTGTCGCGCCAACATGATGTTGACCGCGAACGAGCCGATGCTGACGACGCCCTGATCGATGAGTGTCGAAGAGGCTCTGAAGAAATGCACGCGGCCGAACATGTTATGACTATGTCAATGGCGCGATCGAGGAGTAGAAGTCGCGATACTCGGCGAGATAGCTGTGCTGATCGCGGAGATGGTCAGGCCCTTGCTCCTTCAGGTCGACATGCGACAGCACGACGCCGGAAGTACGGATGCCGGCTTCGCGCAGGCGGCGGATCGCATCGGTGACGGCTTGGCCCGGCGTCCGGCGCCAGCGCACGAGCAGCACCACCATGTCGGCGAAGCGGCCGAGCTTGGCGGCGTCGGACAGCATCAGCACGGGCGCCGTCTTGATGATGATCACGTCGTGGAGGGCGCGCGCCGCAGTCAGGTAGCGATCGAACGACTCGATGGATGCGAACGCGCCACGGTGACGAAGATCGATCGTCTGGTAGAGCGCGGGAGCAACGGCGCGAGTGGTTGTGACCGCGCCGGCGGCGTCGTCTGCATGGTCCGCGTTCGGGAAGTCGATCACGCGCCCTTCAAGATGCGGCACGGCATCGACGACCAGCACTTTCTGTCCCGCGTCGGTGAGAACCGTGGCGAGTGTCGAGGCAAACTGCGTCTTGCCCTCGTCGGGCAGACTGGAGGCGATGAGCACGACCTTGCAATTGGGCGAGCGGACGTCGAGGCCGGCGGAGACGCTGATGCCGCGCACGGCCTCGTTCAAGGCCGGACGATATTGTGGTCCGAAGGCGCCGGTCACGTCCGGGACAATGCCGAGGCAGCGCACACCCAGGCGGTTGGTGACGGCTCGCTCGCTCGCCAGGCTGGTGTCGTAGTGCTGCCGGATCAGCAAGAATCCGGCGGTGAGAAGCAGTCCCGCCAGAATAGCTAATCCGTAGATGACCTTCGGGTTGGGGAAGGCGGGGGCGTCCGGCGCGTGCGCCGGGATCGCGACCTCGGCTGAGAACCTGTCGAGCGAAACGGACTGTATCGACTGTGAATTGTTTTCCCAGTCGTGCACCCGCTGTTCGATTTCCTCGAGATGCGTTTTCGCGGTCTGGAATGTTGGATGCTTTTCGCCGAGGCGGAGCCCGAGTTGGGTCAGTTCGGATTGCAGACGCGCCATCGAAGCGAGCAGGCTCTGCACATGGCGCTCGCGCAGATATTCCTGCACCAGTGCGTTGGCGACCGTCGCCGCCTCATTCGGCGAGCCGGCGCGATAGCCAACCGTGATCAGGTACGACTTGGCGTCGTTCTCGACCGTCGTGTTCGCCATGACGGTTGTGACCGCCCGCATGAATTCGGGGCTGCGCGGAACCGGCGTGACGCCGGGCGTTGCCGGTGCCGCATCGTCCACCGAGGACGAATCGCGGACGAGGAACTGGAGGATGCTTGTCAGGATGCCGGGCCTGCCGGAAAACTTCGGATTATCGGCCAGCTTGAGGCGTGCAACCACGTCCTCGGCCACGCTGCGCGAACGGATCATGCGCGCCTCGCTCTCGACCACAGCGGAGGCCTCCAACGCGACCCGCGAGGTGGCCCCCGTGTCGGTCGACTGGAGGTCGAGCCTGACCGAGGAATCCGCCCTGTACTGCTTCGGTCCGACGAGGAGGAAGATCGTCGCCAACAGGAGCGCGGCAATGACGCCGCCGGCGAACAGCCGCCGATTGCGCCAGAACAAGAGAAGGCTGCCCAGCAGCACCTCTTCATTGTGCAGCCGTGCGTCCGGAGCCGCATCCGCCGGTCTCTGGATGGGCTGAAAGCTGATCTGTTCCAACTGAGGAGCATGCATTCCGGTCACTCCGCTTTGCGTCCAGTTCCCGTTTGCAGCGATGGCACCGCTAGCAAACCCCCTCGATCGCTTTTGCAGAGCGATTGAAGTGAAATCATTGAATGGCATTCGGTAACTTGCATGACAGGCCGATGAGGAGGTACTTCGTTAGGTCGTCGCGCGACACATAGGCGCGACGGACTTTTCGCCCTCATGCGCGGTTATAGACGTCCTCGATTCGTACGATGTCGTCCTCGCCGAGATACGTTCCGCTCTGAACCTCGATCAGCTCGACCGGATCTGACCCAAAGTTCTCGAGCCGGTGCACGGCGCCGAGCGGAATGTAGACATGCTCGTTGGGGCGTACGGCCTTGACGCACTGATCGATAGTGACGGTGGCCTCTCCAGTCACCACCACCCAGTGCTCGGCACGGTATTTGTGCTTTTGCAGCGACAGGCGCCCGCCGGGATTGACAACGATGCGCTTGACCTGGAATTGGCTGCCGGCGTCCGTGACACGGTACCAGCCCCAGGGACGATGCACGCGCGAATGGGAGTCCGCCTGGCTGCGGCCATTCTTGCGCAATTGATCAACAAGCCGTTTGACATCGCCGGAGCGCTTGCGCTCGGTGACCAGCACTGCGTCGTCGGTGGCGATGATCGCCATGTCCCTCAGGCCGACGACCGACGTGAGCGGCCCGGTCGACGACACATAGCAATTCGAACTGTCGAGCAATTCTACCGCACCGCTGGTGACGTTGCCGCCGTCATCGCGCGGCCCGAATCCCCACAACGCATCCCACGATCCGATGTCGGACCAGCCACAGGACATCGGCACGACTGCAGCGCGCTCGGTCTTCTCCATCACCGCATAGTCGATCGAATTTGGTTCGGCACGCTCATAGGCATCGCCCAGCATGGTCACACCGCTGCAAGTGGTCCCCATCTCGACTGCTTCGCTCAACGCGGCAATCGTCGCCGGATGGAAGCGCTGGTATTCCTCGACGAGCGTGCTCGCCTTGAACAGGAAGTTGCCGGAGTTCCACAACAAGCCGGCCGCGACATATTCCTCGGCCTTTGCAGCGCTCGGCTTTTCCGCAAAGCAGACGACGGAGGCAACGCCAGGCGCAACCGGCTTGCCGGCCGCGATGTAGCCGTATCCGGTCTCGGGATGCGTCGGCGTCACGCCGAAGGTGACAAGGCGGCCGTCTTGCGCGGCCAGGACGCCGGCCGACACGGCATCCATGAACGCATCCGGATCGCGCATGACGTGATCCGACGGCAGCACCAGCACCAGGGCTTCCGGATCTTCGCGCGCGATCGCGAGACATCCGGCCGCGATCGCGGGCCCTGAATCGCGCCGTGCCGGCTCGGCGAGGATGTCGCTGTCGATCGACAGGGCGGTAAGCTGCTGCTGCGCGAGAAAGCATTGCGCCTGGTTGGTGACGATGAGCGGCCGTCCGAGTCCTAGCTTCGATACCCGCAGCACCGTTTCCTGGAACGTCGAGCGTTCGCCGATGAGCGCGGCGAATTGCTTCGGCAGCGTGTTACGGGACGCCGGCCACAGCCGCGCGCCTACGCCACCGCAGAGTATGAGCGGTCTGATTGTCGTCATCGTAGTCCCCTAATTCCCTGAAATGCCGGCGGCTCAATTCACTGTTGACACCGCCGCAGCCCCCTGCGACGCCGCGGTCTCACCTGTCTTCGTCTGGCTTGGCGCTTGCGCCTTCTTCTCGTGCGTGATGCCGAGCTCATCGAGCGGCATCGGCGGCGTGGGCGCGAACAACGAGCCGACCTGCACGACATCTCCAGGCTGGAGCATCGCGTCGACGGCGCCATCGAGCTTCACCACCGTGCTGCCTTTGGCGGTGATAACGCTGATGGTCGGCTGTTGCGCCTGCTCGGCGCTCAGCATACCGACCTGCTGAGCCCGTGCCGCGCGCGCACGCTGCGCGGACGGAAGTGAGACGGTCAAATCAAGCAGCGCGCGATCGGTCTCCCGCAGCTCGGACATCACACGGCGCTGGTAAGTGTTGTGCAGCTCGGTGATCTTGAACTGCACTTCGGTGATGGCGAGGTCCGCTCTAAGCGCGTCCGAACGCAGGCGCTCGATGTTTCCATCGATGCGCGCCTCTTCACGCTTGGTCTCGATATAAGTCGGCTTGCGGCCCAGACCCGTCTTCAGAAGATTCTCGTAGTCGGTGACGAGCTGATGGTTGAGCTCGCGTTGTTGCGTCTCGAGGGTGGCTTGCTGCTTGAGCGATGCAATCTCGGCGTCGAGACGCGGAAGCTGCTTCTGCAAGGCTTCCCGCTCTTGCTGTTCGGCCTTTCGTTCGGAGTCGAACGCGCGCTGTTCGCTGTCGCGAATCTGCGCCATGCGCGCGGCGTCGATGACAGACCCGGTGATGTCGGGGAAATCGATCTTGTCCACGCTGTTCTGCTGCGAGATCAGCCGCGCGCGTTTCGTCAGCAAAGATGCGCGGTTGATTTCCAGGAGGCGAACGCGTTCCTCCGCCAGCAACAACTCGCTGAGGATACTGGTTTGCTGGATCTCGGTCGCCCCGATGCCGCCCGCGCGTGCGATGGCGCCGAGCACCGACAAGCCCTCACGGTAAGGATAAGAGCCTGGCGCCCGCACCATCCCGAGCACGTAAATCGGGCGGTATTCCGCGATCTTCACACTGACGACCGGGTTGCGGACATAACCTTGCTCGAGCGATGTGGCGATGCTTTTCTCGAGTTCACTCGGTGAAAGGTTCACCGCACGGATGTCGCCGACGATCGGTAACCGGAGATTGCCGCCCTGATCGACCGTGGCTTCGCCCGATAGATCGGGCTGGCCGATCACGGTGACACCGATCCTGTCGCCTGCGGCGATCTGGTACCCTTGCTGGGCCTGCGCAGCGGCAGGATCGATGGTTCCCGCATACGCATACAGAGTGATGAAGAACGTCGTTGCGTATGCAAGGCCGCGCCAATGCATATGCCGCCCTTGCACTTGTCCAGGAATTGAGCTCATCGCTGCACCGCTTCCCCTGTTCGATGACGTTTCGCGTTCGTCTTATTCGCGCAATCTAGGGGGGAACGGCGCTGCACCTGCTAAGGACATCCGGCGATCCGCAATGTCAGGAGGAGTACCTCCTCTGAGCGTGCGTTTTGAATTTTCGATGGCACAAACAGGTCATTTCCGATCTGTGACAACGAGATCGGCGTGTAAGGGATGCGGGTCTACCTCCATTGTGCTGCTTGTTGCCGTGCAACAGAAGATCAATTGTTGGCAACAACGCATAGCGACGTACGAACCGGTCTGTCGGCCCGCAGCAGAATGATCATGCGGCGATGGCGGCGAATTGCGGCGGTATCCGCTGCGACAACCGGACGGCGAGAATTCGCAGCGCGAGAGGTTGTGTGACGACATGCCGGCGACGAACGCACATACCGCACCTCAATCGGAGCGCGCCGTCATTCTGGGCGTCGCCGTCAGCGCTGTGACTCTGGAGCGCGCGGCCTCGATCGTCGAGACCTGGGTCCGCAACCGCACACCAAATTACGTTTGCATCACCGGCGCGCACGGCGTGATCGAAAGCCGCCGCGACGCCCAATTGCGCCAGATTCACAATGATGCGGGCATGGTTACTCCAGACGGCATGCCGCTTGTCTTCATGGCGCGCCGTTTAGGCTTTGACCGCGTGTCGCGCGTCTATGGTCCGGACTTGATGCGGCGGCTGACGGAAATCTCCGCCGAGAAGGGCTACCGGCAGTTCTACTACGGAGGTAGCCCGGGGCTCGCCGATCGTCTTGCGGCGACATTGCAGCGGCGTTTTCCCGCGCTCCAGATCGCCGGCACCATGACGCCGCCATTCCGCGCGCTTACGCCGGAAGAGGACGTTGCGACCATTGAACGCATCAACGCAGCCGCGCCCGATATCGTCTGGGTTGGCCTGAGCACGCCGAAACAAGAGCTCTGGATGGCCTCGCATGTCGGCCGTTTGAATGGGGCGGTACTTATCGGCGTCGGCGCCGCATTTGATTTCCTTGCTGGCACGAAATCGCAAGCGCCAGCATGGATGCAGCGAAGCGGTTTGGAATGGACGTATCGGCTTGCGTGTGAACCGCGCCGTTTGTGGAAGCGCTATGCTCGCATCGTTCCGCTGTTTTTCGTGCTGGCTCTTGCCCAACTCGTAGTTCAGCGGACGACCGGAATACATCAGGTTACCGTCAAATGAGTACGTCTTCGGTAACGTGGAGGTGAAGTTAAGGCTTATCACGCGTTAATTTTCGGCTGCACATCTCTGCCTAGAGTGACTGCAGAAGTTGAAAGTAGAAGTTGCAGGGGGCACCGGAGGCCTCCCAATAAACGCAAAAACGTGTCGCTCAAGGCCGTGGCATAACAGTCGTCAACAGCGGGGGCAGTCATGGCAATACGCATCGCTACGATTATCATCGAGCCGCATTTGCTTGTCCGCGAAGCGCTCGATTCACTCATGGAAGGCCACTCTTACCGCGTCGTTTGCGGTGTTGGCTCTCTGGCGGACATCCCGAGCCCGTCGATCGCCGGCAACGGACCGAAGCTCGTCATCCTCGGCGAGCAATCCGTGGACGACGCGGTGCGACAATCTGCCGACATCCGCAGGTTGTGGCCGGACAGTAAAATCGTTCTCCTGTTCGACTACTCCTCGCCCGACGACTTCCAGAAGCTGCTGGTCTCTGAAATCGACGGCTGTGTTCCCCTCTTTGTGTCGCCGGACACCCTCATTAGTACATTGGATGTCGTCATGAGCGGGGACGGACGCGTGCTGATCTTGTCGGCGACGCAACGCACGCCGATCCAGCCTACGATGCCCGAGGAAAAGCATCAAACGGAAGCCAAAGACAGCGGATCCCAGGCTATCACGGTTGAAGTGTTATCCGCGCCGCTGACCACGATCGATCTCGCCGGCGTTCCCAATGTCCAGAGCGTCCTGTGCGCCTCAAACGTGCCGATCACTGTGAATGGCAATGGTGCGATCCGTCTGCACGAACAAAAGGCCGATGCGCTCGGTGCAACGTCGTCGCGGCGCCTGCCGCGGCTATCGGAACGTGAGACGCAGATTCTCGACGGTCTTGTGAAGGGCCACGCCAATAAGGTGATCGCGCGGACTTACGACATCACCGAGGCGACGGTAAAAGTTCACATGAAGTCGATCCTGCGCAAGATCCAAGTCGCCAACCGCACGCAAGCAGCAATTTGGGCCCTTGAACACGGATACTCTACTGATGAAATCAAGGACCGTTTGTTGGAGGCTGCGGACGGTTGTTGAAGCGAGGGATGGCCGCCCGCCGGGGCGGCCATTCGATCGTCTGGCCCATCGGAATGAGCCGTTGAAACGTCATCGAAGGTGTTGGGATACGGTGGCGGTACATTGACCGCCTCAGCACGCGAAGCAGCTTCGATCACCGGTGACGTGAGTTGTTTATCTTTATCATAAATCAGATTACTCTATTGGCAGCTTTGACGGCGGCGGCCAGAATTACGGAATGCTTCGGGGTGAATCGACGCGAACTGTCGGGGGCGACTTAACCTATCGTAGGTAGACCGGCGCTTGTTGCGGTGGTCTTGTGCATGTCCTCGTCGCATCTCTAACGTTCTGGGCAACGCTTGAGAGTGGATGACGCGAGGCATGTCGGTCCGATTGTTCACACGACTGGATGATGTCGCAGCCGCCGTCATTTGCGTGCTGGCGGTAGTATCTGGTCGCGAGGTGAGCGCAGCGACGCTGAATGCGGCGCTGGTCGAGGCCTATCAGGGTAATCCGACGCTGAATGCGCAACGCGCCTCGACGCGTGCCACCGACGAGAACGTGCCGCAGGCCCTCTCCGGATACCGTCCGAAGGTCTCAATCACCGTCAACGGCGGCCAGCAGTCGCTGTCCTCCACTACGAGAGTTGTGAGCTCGACGGAGTTGCTGCCGGCCAACGCACCAGCGACGTACTTTACGCAGAGCGGCTACAACACACCGTTCTCCGCCGGCGCGACCATCACGCAGACGCTGTTCAACGGATTCCAGACGGCGAGCCGCACCCGGCAAGCCGAAGCGCAGGTCTTGGCCGCGCGCGCGACTCTGTACAATACGGAACAGACCGTGCTGCTCAGCGCCGTCACCGCTTACATGAACGTGCTGCTCGACGGCGCCATCCTCGATCTCCAGCGCCGCAACGTCGAGGTGCTGCAAGAACAACTGCGGCAAACGCGCGACCGCTTCAATGTCGGCGAGGTGACGCGCACCGACGTGGCGCAGGCCGAATCGAGTCTCGCCGCCGGCCGCTCGCAGGTGCTCAGCGCGGAAGCCACCTACACAGCTGCAGTGGCGACCTATCGCCAGGTGATCGGCAGCAATCCCGCCAATCTGGCGCCCGGTTCGCCGGTCGACCGGCTGTCGCCGCCCAATCAGAACGAGGCGGTGGCTCTGGCGATCGCCACGCATCCGGCGGTCGCTGCCGCGCAATACAACGTCGACGTGGCGCAACAGCAGGTGAAGGTGGCGGAGAGCGCGCTCTATCCGACCGTCACCTTGCAGGGCAGTTTCGTGAAGGGCCTTGAGGCGGTCGGCAGCCTGAACACCACCGAGAGCTACGCCGCCTCGGTGCTCGGCACCTTGAGCGTGCCGATCTATCAGGGCGGTGCCGAATACTCCGCCATCCGCCAGGCCAAGGAACTCCTGGGCCAGACCCGGCTCAATCTCGACGTGACGCGCGACCAGACGCGGCAGACCGTGGTGCAGTCCTGGGGCCTGCTCGATGCGGCGAAAGCCAACATCGAGGCGACGACGGCGCAGGTGCAGGCGGCAGAGATCGCGCTCAACGGTATCCGCGAAGAAGCGCGCGTCGGCCAGCGCACGACCTTCGACGTGTTGACCGCGCAGCAGACGCTGGTGAACGCACGCGTGTCGCTGGTGACCGCACAGCACGACCGTGTCGTTGCATCGTACACGCTGCTCGCCGCGGTCGGCCGGCTGACGCCGACGATTCTCGGTTTGCGCACCCCGATCTATCGCTCGCAAGTGCATTACGAGCAGGTGCGCGACAGTTGGGCTGGCGTCCGTACGCCGGACGGGCGCTAGGCGTTCGATCAGCTACGTCTCCACGGCGTGCTGAAAACGAGCTAACGGAGATGCTGGCTTATTCCGGCTTGTTGGCTGCCGTGCCGGGCGCATTCGTGTGGTCGGCCGCCGGAATGGCGCCGGTCGATGGCGCGCCGGTCAGCCGCTCGATCACAGAACGGATTTTGTCATGCGCGCTGCGCTCGCGTACTGCATCGAGCAGCGGCGCGGCGGCGCCGGAGCGGCGAATGAGCGCCTCCGGATCGGGCAGCATGATCGGATCGTCCCACGAGCCTTGGACGATGAACGGCAACTCGAACGGCGGCAGTCCCGGGCGCGCCGCGACCACTAAGGCCGCGGTGCCCTTGAGATCGAGATCGCGCTCGGGGATCGACGCGGAGCCCGCGAGCGCCAGACGCACCGCGGCGCCGTCGATCTTCATGTCATCGACTGTCGCAGTCCCGTTCACGATCTTCAGGCCGACATCGATCTTGTCGTAAGGCGTGCTGCCTGTGCGGAATTCGCCGCCGCCCGAGAGGGGCCGCCGCTCCAGGCGGCGCAGGAGTTGCTCGACATTCAGGCCCGCGAGCGCACCGTTCTGGCCCATGAGCGTTGCCGTGCCGGTCAAGGTCTGCGTGATGCCGAGCACGCTGTCGCCTGAACCTTCGACACTGAGGGAGATGTTGCCTTTACCTTCGAGCCGGCGCAGCCCGAAGAGCTGGCCGAGACAACCTTCCAGATCGACATCGGTGAACTGAAGCTGCGACTTGACGTCGACGCCGGACTCGAGATTGGACAGCGCCAGCGAGCCCTTGATCACGCCGCCATAGGCCTGCGCCTCACCGACCGTCACCACCAGATGCCCGCTCCGCAGATTGGCGCCGATGGCGGTACGGCCGATCTTGGCGTTCGACATCACCACATTCGCGGCCGAGAGCCGCAGATCGGCGTCGATGCCGGAAAGGCCGTCGAGGCCGATGCGAGTCTGCGTCCACTCCCGCTGGTTGGCGGTGAGCAGCCGTACGGTGGATACGTAAGGCGTGACATCGAGCGTGTCGGCGGCCAGCGTGCCTTGCAGCGTTTGCCGGCCATCGGTCGCGAAAGTGAGCACGCCCTCGGCGGTGTTGCCGTCGAGATCGACGTTCACGCCGGAGAGACCGATGGTGCCGCCCACCACTGTCGTCTGCGCCTTGATGGCAAAGCGGCCGAAGCCGCCGCCGGGCAGCGGCTTCTGTCCGGTCCAGAGCAGCGTGTTGCGCAGCGAGGGCGCGTCGGCGGCGAGCGTGCCTTCGATCTTGAGCGTCGGGCTCATGCTGAGCGAGCCCTCGAACGCCGCCTTCAACGGTGCGCCGGCGAGGCGCACTTTCAAGCCGCTGCGATTGCCTGTGAGCGCCCCGGCGAAATCGGCGAGGGTCAGGCTCGCATCGACCGGCTCGTCATGCCAGACGAAGCGGCCGGTGGCGCCGAAGCTCTTGGAGATCGACGGCCAGGCCAGCGAGAAATCGACTGCGCTCAGGTCCTCGGAAATCTTATGCACAGGATCGCGCACCATCACGGTGCCGTTGTTGATCCGCATCTCGGAGAAGGCGGTGGCGCGCGGCGCGCCGGGCTTCTGGCTGCGCGCCAGCGCGTCGATCAGACCGGACCAGTTGGTCTGGCCGTTCGCATCCACATCGACGGCAATGGTCGGCCGCTCCAGCGATACGTCGGCGATTTCGACGCGGCCGATCAGTAGCGGAAAGAAGCGCAAGCGTGCGGTCAGACGTTCGGCCATGAGCGCCGGGTGCTGCGGATCGCCGAGCACGACATCGGCGAAGCTGACGCTGCCCGAGGGAAATAACGAAACGCTGGCGGCGCCGCGGAGGACCGGGGCGAGCCCGGTGACCGCGCGGATCTCCCGCATCGCCTGGTCGCGCACGGTGTCGGCCGACACCAGGTAGCCGGCAGTCGTGAGAATCCCCGCACCGGCCGCCGTCATGGCGAGCAGCACAAAACCCAGGCGTTTGAAGCCGCTCACGGCCGTCAAGGAGATGAATTCCGGTTGTTTCGGCGGTAGGTAACCGGCGGACTATACCATCGGCCCCGCTCAAGCCAAACCTTGGGAGGCCTCTGTGACGCTTTCAAGGCCGGTAAAGTTAAGGCTAGCGGGTAACTGGCCCACCCTGCGGAAGGGCCTCGGCGATCTCGGCGATCATCTTTTTGACGATCGCGTCGCCGAAGGATTTGAAGTCCTTCGCCTCCATCACGAACGAGCCCGGCCCGCCGGTGACGTTATCGCGGTAGTAGTTGGCGAGGCCGCCGGGCGGATTGGTGTGCTCCGGATTCCACGGCAGCGGATTGTCGCTGAGGATCACCAGTCCATTGATCGTGATCCCCAACGCCAGCGCCGCATCGCGCGCGCCGGTCACGTCGCGCCCCGCGTTGTTGGTGCCGTCGCCGGAGACGTCGATGGTCTGGCGCTCGGCGTCGAAGGGGGCGCTCTTGATCTGCGCCACCGCGGCGTCGATACCGCCGCTGATCGAGGTGCGGTCGGCGAACGAGCGCGGTGCCTCCAGCAGTCTGTCGCCGAAGGCGTGCGCGGCTTGCGGTCCGTCGATCAGCGTCCAGTCGATCACGACCTGCTGGTTGCCGAAGCCCGACCACTCCAGGAACATCACTGCGATGCGGCCGTTGCGGCCGCTGCGGATGGCGTCGAGCACCTGCCTGTTGGAGATGGCCGCGGCGTAGCCTTCGCGCTGCAACTGGAATTTCGGCGCATCGACGCTACGCGACACGTCGGCGGCGAGCACCAGCAGCAGGTCGACTTTTTCCGCCGCGCGCGCGGCGGAGGCGGAGACCGCCACGATCAAGGCAAGGCAGGCGAAAAGGCAGCGGGCAAGTCTGCGCATGACACCCTTTCCCCGTGATCCCAAGGTGCAAGGCGCGGAACGCGCCGAGCCTCAAAGGATGACGGCGAGAGGGATAGCTTAGCCGATTTTTTCGATCTGCGTATTGCCGAAGATGAAGGGTGGACGCGCCTATGGCGCCAGCACGCGCGTGGCCGGGAAGGCGACTTCCACGAGAGTTCCGTCATCGATCTGGCTGGTGATGCGGAAGCGCGCGTGATTGGCCTCGGCCAGCGCCTTGGTGATCGGCAGCCCCAGCCCGCTGCCGCCTGACGTGCGCCGCGTCGCGGTGGAGATCTGGCGGAACGGCTCGAGCGCAGTCTGCAATTCCTTCTCGCTCATGCCGACGCCGGTGTCGCGCACGCGCAAGGCCACTTCGTTGTCGTCATTGACGGCGGTGGACACGATCACCTGTCCGCCGGCGCCGGTGAATTTGATCGAGTTCGACAAGAGGTTGAGCGCAATCTGCCGCACCGAGCGCGCATCGGCGATGATCGCCGGCAGGTTCGGTGGCAGCGAGGTGCGGATGATGACGCGCTCGCGGTTCGCCTGCTCCTGCATGATGGCGACGCACTGCAGCACCAGCATGTTGAGATCGACGCTGACGAAGGTGAGCTCGAGCTTGCCGGCCTCGATCTTCGACAGGTCGAGCAGATCGTTGAGCAGCGAGATCAGATGTCCGCCGGCGGAATGAATGTCCTTGAGGTATTGCCGGTAGCGCTCGTTGCCGACGGGGCCGAAGCGCTCGTCCATCATCACTTCGGAGAAGCCGATGATGGCGTTGAGCGGGGTTCTGATCTCGTGACTGATCTTGGCCAGGAATTCCGACTTGGCGGTGGAGGCCTTCTCGGCGTCCTGCCGTGCGTTGATCAGGTCTTCCTCGGTGCGCTTCCAGGCGGTCATGTCGCGCAGCACGACGCACAATTTGTCGCCGTCTTCGATGCGCCCCATGGTGATGTAGAGCGGCACCAGGCCGCCCTGTTTCACACGGCCGATCGCCTCGCGTCCCGCGTCGAGGACGCGGGCGCTACGGTCGCGCGAGAGCCGGTCGAGATGGTCGAGCACGGCGCGGCGGCTTTCCGGCGCAAACAGATCGCCGAACGACAATTCGGTGAATTGCGCCGCCTCGTAGCCGAAGAGAGCCTCGGCGCTGCGGTTGGCCGAGAGCACGCGGCCGGCCCGGTCGAGCACCAGCACGCCATCGGTGGCGGTGTCGAGTACGGCCTTGAGCTCGTGGTTCTCTTCTTCCAGGCGGCGCAGTGAAGCATCCGCTGCTCTGCTGCTAACGTCCGCGGCGGCCTGCGTGTTGATCATCAACACCAGCGCGTTCTCGCCGCTCCAGGCGACAGTGAACAGACGGCCTTCGACCGGCTTCTGCTTGCCATTGATGGTGGTGATGGAGAGCGATCTTGTGCCGTTCTTGCCGCCGTTTTTCGGGTCGGGCTGCGCCGCCGCATCCTTGGTCTCGATGAAGAGACTGTCGAGCCCGCCGGCTTCGGTCAGTCCGTCGAGTGTCGCGTAGCCGGTCCAGTCGAGGAAGGCGCGGTTGGCATAGACGAGATTGTTGAGCCGATAGACCAGGATACCGACCGGCAGGCGATCGAGGATCGGCCGGCCTTCCTGCGTGTCGCGCGTGGCATCGCCGTTGCGCGCCGGGCGCAGCGGCTCGGGCGGGGCGGGGACGACGAAAGGCTCGTCCACGACGGCGGGCGGTGCATCCGCGCTGCCCCTTGCGCGCGGGTTCTTCAGCCGCTCGCTCAGTTCGCGCGCAAGCTCCTGGAAGGCGCTGTGCTCGACAGGACTCAGTGACGGCGCTTGCGTCATCGGCGGCGGCTCGTGCGGCGCCTTCTCGACATGCGCAAGCGGCGCCGGGAAGGGCAGCACTTTCGCCTCGGTCGGCTCGATCTTCGCGGGCTCGATTTTCTCAGGCTTGGATTTGATCGGCGTAGACGCCGGCGCCACTATAGGCGCTGATGCGGCGCGCTGCGCCAAAGCCGCGAGCCGATCGGTATCGCGACATACGCCGAAGCCGCGGAAGCCGAGGAAGCGGCGGTCGCGGTCGAACACCGGCAAGCCCGACATCTCGATCGGCACGCGCTCATCGGTTCCGTCGACGGGCCACATCACGACGATGCCGCTCCAGGTTTCGCGTGCGGCGAGCGCGTGTGCGACTTTGCGGTCGGGATCGAGCTTGAGCGCCTCGGCAATCTCCGACCAAGGCCGTTCGAGCACGGACGCTGTCTTCGCGCCGATCAGCTTGGTGAAATCCTGCGCGCCAAGCGTAAAGCGCGTGGCCGCGTCCATCTGCCAGACGAAGCGCAGCGGCATGCGGTGCGCGCGCGTCTCAGTAGCGTTGCGGCTGGGTGCCGTCGGCGGCGAGGCGATCGGCGCGGGCTCGTGCACAGGTACTTCGGCGCGTGCCGGTACGGCCGGGCCGGTGAAGGCAAGGAGCAGCGTTACCGTCGGTCCGGCGCCGAGGCGCAGCATCGCGACCGATCCCGCCGCGAGTTCGCCTTCCGCGAAGCCGTTAAGCGTTGCCTCGCGCGCCAGCTTTTCGGCGCCGAGAACGACGAGATCGCGTTTGTCACTCAAACGCTCCCGCGCCTCGGGGCGCATGTCGATGACTTCGCCGTCAGCCGTGAAGATCGCCGCCGGCAGCGCGAGATCGGCCAGCACGCGACGCGCGCGCTCGGGCAGAGCGAGATCCTTGCCCGCGCGCTCGGTCGAGACGACGAGAATGGCGTTGCTATTGTCTGCGAGTGCGAGGCGCGAGCAAAGGCAGATCAGAGTACCGCCAAAACTCGCGCCGAATCCGCGCAACCGCTCGAGGCGCGGCGCGCCGCCTTGCGGCAATGTTGCGGAGAGGCGCGCAATCTGCGCGACGGCCGAATGCGCCGGCTCGAATTCAATCGATGCCGCAGCGGTTGGCGAGGGCGCGTCGAAGATCGCCGCGGCGACCGGGTTGGCCCAAAGAATGCGTTGCGCGTCGGCGGCCCACAGCCATACTGGCGTCGGGCTCAGGGCGTGTGCCGCAAGCCGCGCGTCGCTCAGCCAGCCGAACTGGAACTTTTCGATCATTGCCAAGGTCGCACGGATTACGGCTAATAAAGCCTTAATAGGACTGGGTTCGTGCGGCGTCCATGCGACTTGGGGCTCTGATACCAGCGAAGCAAAGATAACCTTAATGGCGCGGCTGTTCGCGTCTGGCGTGCGGTACGCTCCGACCTAAATGTTAAGTAGGGCCGGCGGGGGCCGGCGGGTGGACAGGAGAATCGTCATGGCGACAAACGGCAATCCGGGCTTCGACGTGCCCGCTGAGATGCGCGCGTTCGCGGAAAAAAGCATGGAGCAGGCGAAGACGGCGTTCGACACCTTCATGTCCGCCGCCCAGCACGCCGTCAACACGGCTGAGACCCAGGCCAAAAGCGCGCAGAGCGGCGCGCGCGGGGTCGGTGAACTCGCCATGCAGTTTGCCGAGCGCAACATGGCCTCGTCTTTCGATTTCGCGCAGCGGCTGATGAAGGCGAAAGACGTCAAGGATGTCGCGGCGTTGCATGCCGAATATGTCAATAATCAGATCGCTGTGCTGACCGAGCAGGCGAAAGAACTCGGCCAAAAGGCGTCGAAACTGACCGGGCACTGAGTTTCGGCCGGGATTTTTAGGGATATCGGGACTATCCGCCGGTGCAGTGCCGGCGGGAGGAGACTTTGTGGCATTTTTGTGCGACGCAATATTTATATTGCAACGCACTAAAACTATGGTATAGGTCGATTATACGCACGCCCGGGGAAAACGCCTCCTGATCAGGCCGGTATTCAACGGGCACGGACCGCATTTGCCGAGGGCTGCGGTCTGTTACGTCATCCGGATACCGCCCTCCGAGCCAAGGATGGACTGTTATGGCCGAAAGCACGACCCCGACTGCCACGCCGAAGTCCAAGAAGCCGGTCGCGTCCGCCGCGCCGGTGTTCGATACGCCTAAGTTCGATATGCCGAAGTTCGAAATTCCCAAGTTTGAAATGCCCAAGTTCGAGATTCCGAACATGGAAGTGCCGGCTGCCTTCCGCGAATTCGCCGAAAAGGGCATCGCGCAGGCGCGGGAGAATTACGAGAAGGTGAAGAGCGCGACCGAACAGGCCACCGATGTGCTCGAGGACACCTACTCGACCGCCTCCAAGGGCTGCTCCGACTATGGTCTCAAGCTGATCGAGACTGCGCGCACCAACAGCAACGCCGCCTTCGATCTCTACGGCGAATTGCTCACCGCCAAGTCCTATGCCGAGGTCGTCGAGAAGACGACCGCCTTTGCGCGCGCCCAATTCGAGACCGTGACCGCCCAGGCCAAGGACCTCTACGAGCACGCCCAGAAGGTCGCCACCGACACGGCAGAGCCGTTGAAGGAAGGCTTCACAAGCGCCTTCAGCAAGGCGAACTGACGCCAGACGCGGTTATTCAAGGGCCGCTCGCCGCGGCCAGACTGACGAAGCCCGGACAAAAGTCCGGGCTTTTCCTTTGGGTTCGGGGGACTCCGCAAGGCGGGAAAAAGCCGCCAAATGTAAACTTGCCAAATGCTTGGGCGGCACTTAGTTTCCGCCTCGCCCGGCCAAGCCGGACGACCCGTGCAGCTGTAGCTCAGTTGGTTAGAGCGCTGGTCTGTGGAACCAGAGGTCGGTGGTTCGAGTCCACCCAGCTGTACCATCCGCAATCCCACGGATTGCCGAAATGCGCCCGCCCGTCTTCACGCCCCGACGGGCGCGAGGCGCAGCGGATCGATCTCGAGCGGTACGGCCTTCGCGCGTTCATGGACGCCGCGCAGCGCGGCCGCGAGCGGAGCACTCCGTTCCGCGATGACGGCGAGGTCCCGGCGCACCACCTCCTGAACCGCGTCGATGCGCGTGTTCATCGCCGGCTCGTCCACCGTGAGCAGGCGGCCGCCCTGGACGACCACTTCGCCGTCGACCAAGACCGTGCGCAGCGCGCGCCCGGTCTCGCCGTAGACGAGCTGGCGCACCGCCGAGTTGAACGGCTTCCAGACCGGATCGGCGAGATCGAACAGCAGCAGGTCGGCGCGATAGCCTTCCTTGACGCGTCCGACGTGGCCGCCGAGCCTCACCGCATCGGCGCCGCCGATGGTGGCCGCCCGGAACGCCTGCGCCGCCGCGCCGGTTTCGCCGGCCTCCGATTGCAGCGCCCACCACAGCGCGAACAGCTTCATCGACTGGAAGATGTTCTGCGTATCGTTGCCGCTGCTGTTGTCGCAGCCGAGCCCGGTACGCACGCCGCCTTGCGCATAGCGCTTCACCGGAGCGGCGCCGTTCAACAGCTTGAGATTGGTCACGGGATTGCACGCGAGCTGCACGCCTGCGGCGCCCAGCCGGTCGATCTCGTCCGGCGCCATCCAGACGCCGTGCGCGATCACCGTGCGCGGATTGAGCAGCCCGGTTTTCTGCATCACGTCGAGCAGCGAGCCGCCATGGACGATGCGGGCGTGCACAGCCTGCGTGCGCGTTTCGTAGACATGCGTGAACAGTGGCAGGCCGCGCTCCTGCGACAGGCGCGCAGTCCAGCCCAGCAGCGCCTCGGAGCAGCGCTGCGGCGCGGAGGGGCCCAGGCCCCAGGTCAGCCGCGCCGCCGAGACATTGGTAATGAGAGTCTCGACATACCGCTGCATCGGCGCCGGGTCGCTCGCGCGCTTGAATGCCGCGACCTGCTCGGCCGGAAGCACCTCGTCCAGGAACGGCACGGCATCGGCGAGGCCGAGGTCGGCGAACTGGATGGCCAGCACGCAGCGCAGGCCGGCGCGCCCGTAGACATCGACAATCGCCGCGGCATGCTCTTCGTCGGGGCCGACGATGGTCACCATGTCCTGCAAGGTGGTGATGCCGCCGCGCAGGCATTCCGCGGCGTGCAGTTGCGTCCGCAGCGCGATCTCCTCGACCGGCCGCCGCGGCCAGGCCGAGGGGAATGCGGACAGTCCCCAGACCTCCAGCGGCTCCTGCTCGAACAGTCCGCGCAGCAGCACGTCGTGGGAATGCGAATGCGCATTGACGAAGCCGGGCGTGATCAGGTGCCCGGCCGCGTCGATGGTCTCGGCGGCGACCGCGCTTGCGCGCGCCGTGGCCGCGTCACCGAGCGCGGTAATGCGCCCGGCTTCGATGAGAACGTCCATCGCAGGCGGCTGATGCAGCTCGCCTTCGGGATCGAGCACACGCCCGCCCGCAATGAGGATGGGTCTGGTCATTTTAAAATCTGCTTGGTTTGCGTCGGCGCATGGCCGCGCCGCGGACGACACCCCTCCCCCTTGAGGGGAGGGGTCGGGGGTGGGGTTCTTAGCGCGACACGCGCTCAGTGCGGCGCCATGCGCTCCGACTTCGGCGGCAGGTAATCGACCGTGTACACGTCGGCGAGCTTCGGCGGGTTCTTGATGTCGTAGACCTGCGTGTTGATGTCGATGGTCTCGGCGCCGACCGCGCTTGCGCGCGCCGAGGCCGCGTCACCGAGCGCGGCAATGCGCCCGGCTTCGATGAGAACGTCCATCGCAGGCGGCTGATGCAGCTCGCCTTCGGGATCGAGCACACGCCCGCCCGCAATGAGGATGGGTCTGGTCATTTGAAAATCTGCTTGGTTTGCGTCGGCGCGTGGCCGCGCCGCGGACGACACCCCTCCCCCTTGAGGGGAGGGGTCTGGGTTCTTAGCGCGACACCCGCTCAGTGCGGTGCCATGCGCTCCGACTTCGGCGGCAGGTAATCGACCGTGTACACGTCGGCGAGCTTCGGCGGGTTCTTGATGTCGTAGACCTGCGTGTTGATGTCGATGGTCTCTTGCATCCGCTTCGGATCGACGGCGCCCAGGCCGTTTTTGAGGACGTCCGGCGTCAGGATGTTCTCCTCGAGCAGGAAGTTGAGCCGGTCCTTCTCGACCTTCACGTTGAACAGCGGGTCACGCGACAACAGCGACTTCATGCCGGCGTCGGGATCCTTGATCGTGGCGATCTCGCCCTCGATCGTCGCCTTGACGAAGGCGCGGACCGCATCCGGATGCGCGGCGGCGAAGGCCGGCTTCACGAACAGTACGCTGCCGTAGAGGTCGAGGCCGTATTTGGCGTAAGGCATGTCAACGATCTGATCGCGCGGGATGCCCACGGCGAGCAGGTTGAAGATGGACGTCGTGGTAAATCCGGTGATCGCGTCGGCGGTGCCCTTGACCAGCAACGCCTCGCGCAGGTTCGGCGCGACGCTCATCCAATTGATCGACTTGGGGTCGATGTTGTTGGCCTTGGCGAAGACCGGGAACATGAGCCGGCTCGCGTCGCCATCCGGGGCGGCGATTTTCTTGCCTGCGAGATCGGCCGGTGTCTTGATCCCTGTTTTCTTGAGCGTGATGACGGCGTTCGCTGTCCGGTCGAACACCTGATAGACTGCGATCAGGTGCTGGTCGGGATGATCGGCATTGAATTTGATCATCGAATTGATGTCGGCAAAGCCAATGTCATAGGCGCCCGAGGCAACCTTTACGACGGTGTCGCCGGAGCCGTAGCCGCGGTCCATCGTGACGTTGATGCCGTACTTCTTGAAGAGCCCCTGGTCCATGGCCATCGACCAGAACGCGTGGTTGCCTTGGTAGGCCCAGTCAAGCGCGAGCTTCACGTTCTGCGGGGAGCCCTGGGCCTGCACTTGCCCCATGCCCGCAGCCGCAATGAATGCCGCCAGTATCGGTGCAAAAAGGTCTCTCCGTTTCATCTCAATCCCCATATCTATTGATGAATCCGCCACGCCCGCTCGCGCCGGCGGTGCCGCTTTGCAAGCAAGCTGTATGCCAGCGCCAGGAACAGCCCCGCCTCAGCGGGCCGGGTCATGTTCGTGGACCATTGCCGCGACACGGTTCCCATAAACAAAAACGCCGGCGAAGTCTCGCCGGCGTTTTGCGTTTCGGTGTCGCGGGCTTGAATCAGCGCTCGCTGTAGCGGCCGTTGGGCCCCCGCGGCGGCCCGAAATATTGGCGTTGCTGCTGTTGCTGAGCGCGCGGGCTGTTGAACAGCCAGTCGAAGAAGTTCGGGCTGTTGCTGTAGCCGGCCGCATTGCCGCGATCGCCGCCATACATGCCGACCGGCATGCGCACGGGCTTCGACGAGGTGTTCGGCGGGCGCTCGATGGCGATGTCGGCGACCTTGCGCTCGCTGCCCTTGAGGATGGCCAGCATGTGCGCGTCGTGGCCGTAGACGTCGTCGCGCAGTTGCAGCTTGCCGTTCTCGTCGACGAAAGCGGTCTGATAGGTCAGGTGCACCCAGATCGGCTTGGGGAAGTTGATGTTGATCTCATTGTCCCCGAGCATCGATTCGATGCGCGCCTCGGTGTAGTGCTCGCTCGGCTGCGTCAGCGACAACAGCTTCTCGGCATAAGTGAAGGGATTCTGCACCCGCATGCAGCCGTGGCTGTAAGCGCGCTTGTCCTTGGCGAAGAGGTACTTGTCCGGCGTGTCGTGCTGGTAGACGAGGAACTTGTTCGGGAAGTTGAAGCGGATGCGGCCGAGCGCATTGCGCGCCCCCGGCGGCTGATAGACATGCACGGTGCCGTCCGGATCCTGGCGCATCTTCAGGCCGATGCGGTCGAGCGCGTCGGGATCCTGCTGCAGCGCCGGCAGATACTCCTTCTCGATGATCGAGGGAGGCACGTTCCATGTCGGGTTCACGGTGATGAACTTCATCTCCGCGCTCATCAGCGGCGTGGCATGGCCGGGCTTTCCGGCGACGATCTTGCTGTGCCAGTAGACCTTGTCGTTGTTCCAGAGCGTCAGCGAATAATCCGGCACGTTGACGACAACGTGCGGATTGCCGAGGTCGCGCGGCAGCCAGCGCCACCGCTCCATGTTGACGATGATGGTGTCGATCGGATCGATCGCATGACGGGCCTCGCGCTTCTCCCCGTTGAGCGCGCGCACCGTGACGTTGCCGACGTTGCCGTCGACATTGAGATCGTTCGCGGTCTGGAAGGTCTTCACCGCATCGCTCACGGCTTCGTCGAAGAGCGGGTTCTGCTTGTCGCCGGCCACGTCCAGGCGCTGGCGCAGCGCGATCACGCGCGCGTCCTTCATGCCGGGGCGCAGGAGCTTGCCTTCGGGCACGCGCACCAGGTTCGGCTTGTCGTCGGCCGGTTTGTCGACCGCACCGCCGTTCTTGCGCAACTCGGCGAGCTTGGCGCGCAGCGCCTTGAACTCCGGCTGCGGGGGATTGTAGGCGTCGAGCACTTTGCCGGCGTCGTCGCTGCCGGAAAGCTTGGCCAGCACCTCGGCCGGTTCCGGCGCCACCAGGTTGAACGCGATGTCCGCGCTGACGCGGCTGAAGTGGATACGGCCGATCTGTGCCTCGCGGGCGAATGCCAGGGCCGAGGCGGTGAGCTTGAGCTCGGCTTCGGCCAGCGCGTCGGCGCTCATGTCGGCCTTGAAGACCGGGGTCGGATAGTCGGTCGGATCGAGGCCGACGTCGTCGGCCTTGCCGAGATACGACGTCGCCGACGTGGCGCGCGCCGTAGCGGCGCCGTTGGCGACCCAGATCGGGGCATAGTTATGCGCGCTGTAGAAATGCTCGATCCCGGACCGCTCGGCCTTGCGGCCCACCATGCGCTCAAACTGCTTGCCGGTGATCAGCTCGCGCAACTTGTCGGCGACGGCGCTGTCCGGGACAGCGGCGACGGTCACCGGAGCGGGTTTGGCCGGCTCAGCGGCCGGGGTCGCCGCATTCTCGACCGGAGCGGCCTGCGGCGGCTCGGCGGCCGGAGCCGCGGCATTTTGGGCGGCATCGGGCTTCGCCGGGTCAGCCTTCGCAGGCTCGGATGTGGCCGTGTCGGCCTTGTTGGTATCGGCCTTGGGTGTGTCAGCATTGGCCGGCGCGGTGGCGGCGGTATCGGACTTGGCCGGCGCGGCTGCGGGGGTCGCGGCATCCTGCTGCGGCGCAGGCGTGGCGTCGGCGGGCGCCGGAGCGATATCCTTGGCGGTCGGCGCCGGGGGCAGGGTGGTATCCGGCACCGGCACGGCGGCGTCGATCTTCTGTTGATCGGCCTGCTGCGCCATCCCGGGGTGGCTCGACAACACCAAGACCAGTCCGAGGGCAGTGGAAGCAAGCAGACGGTCGAAACGGACGCTTTTCACCTGTTCACTCCCAAGGCTGTGGGGGTCCGGTCCCCCTACATAATGCCGGGCCACTCTATAGCCGATAGTTCCAAACGAGTTATCTATTTCCCAACAATCCACGCCCAAACGAAGGCGCGGTGTGGCTATTTTGCACGTTCGCCGTTCGGTTTTGCGAGTGTGACCCAGAGTGCCGGAAGCCTAGTGCAACGGCCTGATAGGGCAGCAGGTTCCGGGGCGAGATTTATGCGTTCTACACGCGTTGCCCCGATGACGTTTACGTGATGGGCTTCCGGCCGCGGGAGAAAGCGAAGTCGAATCAGTTCTACGCGACAAAACGCCTATTTCCCGAACCTTTAAGTCTCTTGCGGCGTTGGACCCGGGCGCTACACTTGCGGGGTAACCGCGAGTACAGCGGTGGAAAAAGGGAAAAGGGAAACGCCATGTCCTGGACCACACCGACCCTCGTCGAAATCTGCGTCGGCCTCGAAATCAACGGTTATCTGCCGGCCGAATTCTGATCGGACGTTCTCGTCCGGGACGGCCCCGCTAAATGGGGCGCCTCACCGCCATCGTGCTCGGTGCGGCGGCGGGTGGTGCTTACCCACAATGGAACTGCCGCTGCGCAGTATGCGCGCTCGCCTGGACAGGTGATGCGCGCGTAAAGGCGCGTACCCAGGCGAGCATCGCGGTATCCGCGGGCGACGGACGTTGGACGTTGTTCAACGCCTCGCCTGACCTCGGCCAGCAAATCCGCGCGACGCACGCTTTGCAGCCGCATGATGGCTTGCGCGGCAGCCCGATCGACGCGGTCGTCCTGACGGGAGCCGAGATCGACCAGATCACGGGTCTCCTGTCGATGCGCGAGAGCACGCCTTTCACGCTTTACGCCACGCCGGCAAGTCAGGCCGCGGTGGCGGCCAATGCCATGTTCGGGGCGATGACAGCGATGACACGCCGCGCCGTCAATCCGGGAGAGCGCTTCTCGCTTTCCGGCGGCATTGAAGCCGAACTGTTCACCGTGCCAGGCAAGCTGCCGCTTTATCTCGAAGGCGAGGATCCCGCGCTCGCGATGGAAAGCGCATCCAACGTCGGCATTGAACTCTCGCACGCCGGCGCGCGTCTGGTCTTCGTACCGGGCGCCGCCGCAATAACGGCGGCGATGCGCAAGCGCTTTTCCGGCGCGAACGCCATCCTGTTCGACGGGACGCTGTTCACCGACGACGAGATGCTGCGTGCCGGCACGGGGCAGAAAACCGGGCGCCGCATGGGGCACATGCCGATCGACGGCGAGGACGGGACATTGAAGGCATTGGACGGGATCGCCGCGCGGCGTATCTTCATCCATATCAACAATACCAATCCGATCCACATCGCCGGTTCGCCCGAACGCGCCAAAGCCGAGGCCGCCGGCTGGGAGATCGCCGAGGACGGAATGGAGATCGTGTTGTGATGTGCGTGTCCCCGACGCGGTGCAGCGCGGCGCGAAGCGCAGCGGTGCGCCGCAGATCCGGGATCGTCGCGAATTCGGAAACTGTTAAGGTCCCGGATCTGCAGCGCGTCATTTCACGCCGCGCTGCGCCCGGGACACGAGCACAGGAGTCGCCATGAAACTCCTTTCCCCCGAAAAGCTCGAATGCGCGCTGCGCGAGATCGGCGAGCGCCGCTATCACCGCCGCCATCCGTTTCACGCGATGCTGCACGGAGGCAAATGCACCAAGGGCCAAGTGCAGGCCTGGGCGCTCAATCGCTACTATTACCAGTCGATGATCCCGATCAAGGACGCCAGCCTGATCGCGCGTTGCGACGATTCGGACGTGCGCCGCGAATGGCGCTCGCGTCTGGTCGATCACGATGGTGAGCGGGCGGGGGACGGCGGCATCGCGCGCTGGCTCAATCTCACCGACGGGGTTGGGCTCGACCGCGATTACGTCACGTCGCTGCAAGGCATTCTGCCCGGCACGCGCTTCGCGGTCGAAGCCTATGTGCGCTTCGTGCGCGAGAAGACGCTGGTCGAGGCGATCGCATCCTCGCTCACCGAGATGTTCTCGCCGGTCATCATCAGCGAGCGCATGGCCGGGATGCTCGCCAATTACAAGTTCGTCACGCCCGAAACCTTGTCCTATTTCGACAAGCGGCCGCCGCAGGCGCAGCGCGATTCCGACTTCGCGCTGAATTACGTCAAGAAGAACGCCAAAACGCCGGAGCAGCAGCACGCGGTGTTGGCCGCGCTCGAATTCAAATGCGACGTGCTGTGGTCGATGCTCGATGCGCTGGATCATGCCTATGTCGCGCCCAAGCACGTGCCTGTGGGCGCCTTTGTGCCGGAGGACCAGTGATGGAGGCAGCCGTCGCCGACGACGCCAAGCCGCGGTTGCCGCGTGGCGTGCGTCTCACTCATAACGAGGCGCAGGGCGGCTGGGTGCTGCTCGCGCCGGAGCGCGTGTTCAAGGCCGACGCGATCACGGTGGAGATCCTGAAGCGCTGCACCGGCGACGCGACGGTGGCTTCGATCGTCGACGATCTTGCGCAGACTTTCGCCGGTGCGCCGCGCGAGCGCATCCACGGCGACGTGGTGACGCTGCTCGGCGGGCTGAAAGAGAAGAGGTTGTTGGAGGTGAGTTGACCAAAGGGAGGCCGTCTTCGTCCGCTCGTCCCCGCGCAAGCGGGGACCCAGCGCTGGATTCCCGCTTGCGCGGGAACGAGCGGAGGAAAGGTGTGCGATGAGCAAGAATGGCGTCGCTCTAACCGCCCCCCTCGGCCTCCTGGCCGAGCTGACGCATCGTTGTCCGCTCGGCTGTCCTTATTGCTCGAATCCGCTTGCGCTCGATCCTCGCAGCGAAGAACTCGACACCGCGACCTGGGCCCGCGTGTTCCGCGAGGCGGCCGGGCTTGGTATCCTGCAAGTGCATCTCTCCGGCGGCGAGCCGGCGGCGCGGCGCGATCTGCCTGAGATCGTCAAGAGGGCGCGTGACGCCGGCCTCTACAGCAATCTCATCACATCGGCGGTCGGGCTGAACGCCGACGGCCTGCGCAAGCTGGCCGATGCCGGTCTCGACCACGTGCAGATCTCGATCCAGGATAGCGACGAAGCCTCCGCCGATCACATCGCCGGCTACAAGGGCGCCTCGGCGCGCAAGCGCGCGCTCGCCGCCGAGGTCGTGAAGCTCGGCCTGCCGCTCACCGTGAACGTGGTGGTGCACCGCGCCAACATCGCGCGCGTCGAACCGATGGTCGACATGGCGCTGTCGCTTGGCGCCTCGCGCGTCGAGATCGCGCATGTGCAGTATTACGGCTGGGCGCTGAAGAACCGGGCCGCGCTGATGCCGACGCGCGAACAGGTGGAGATGGCGGTGGGCGCCGTCGAGCGCCTGCGCGAGACGCATCGCGGCCACATCGTCATCGACGCCGTGGTGCCGGACTATTACGCGCGCTTCCCCAAGCCTTGCGTCGGCGGCTGGGGCCGCCGCTCGCTCAATGTCACGCCGGCCGGCAAGGTGCTGCCTTGCCATGCCGCCGAAATCATCCCCGGCCTGGAATTCTGGAACGTGCGCGAACATTCACTCGCCGACATCTGGCGTGCGTCGCCCGCCTTTAATGCCTTCCGCGGCGACGACTGGATGCAGGAGCCGTGCAGAAGCTGCGCATTGAAGGAGAAAGATTTTGGCGGCTGCCGCTGCCAGGCCTTCCTCCTCACTGGCGATGCGCGCAACGCCGATCCTGTGTGCCACCTCTCGCCGCATCACACGCTGGTCGAGGAACTCGCCACCGAGCGCGCGGATGTTGATTACAATTATCGTCATCTCTCGGCGGCGCACACGCACGGCATCAAGGAACCCGCCAACGCAGGGTTGCACCCGAAGGAAGGATAGGGAACACTCAGGGCGATGGGGGCGCGCTCCGGGTCAGCGAAGCTCTTTAAGCGACACGGGTCCAAGCGCCTCCACAATTAGGGAGGACTTCGATGATTCCGCGCGCTTCAACTCGCCACGTTTATCTATTGGCCGGTACCGTCGCCGGCCTCTTGCTGACCGCTCCGGCCGTCGCTCAGCAACCGCCGGCCTCCGCTCCGCCGGCCGCCGCCGCGCCTGCCGCAGCCGCTCTGCCGCCCGGCTCGCCGCTCATCGGCCGTCCCGACGGCAACGAGGCCGCCGCCAAGCTAGCGCCGGTTGCCGCGCCGCCGATCCCGACGCCGGCCGACAAGCTGCCGACCGCCAAGCTCAAGTTGCCGCCCGGCTTCAACATCGAGGTCTATGCCAGCGGCATCGGCAATGCGCGCTCGCTGCGCGTCGGCGACAAAGGCACCGTCTTCGTCGGCACGCGCTTCGGCAACAAGGTCACCGCGATCGTCGACAAGGATGGCAAGAAGGAATTGAAGACGGTCGCTTCCGGCCTCTACCGGCCGAACGGGCTCGCCTATCACAACGGCACGCTCTACATCGCCGAGCTGTCGCAGATCTCCAAGATCGACAATGTCGAAGCCAATCTCGACAATCCCCCGAAGCCGACGGTGATCTACACCGATCTGCCGAAGGACGAGGCGCACGGCTGGAAGTTCATCGCCGTGGGCCCCGACAACAAGCTCTATGTGCCGGTCGGCCAGCCCGGCAACAACGTGCTGCATGACAAGGATCACGGCCAGATCCGCCGCATGAATCTCGACGGCAGCGGCGCGGAAGTGATCGCGGTCGGCGTGCGCAACACGGTCGGCTTCGATTGGAATCCCACGAACAAGCAGCTCTACTTCTCCGACAATGGCCGCGACTGGATGTCGGAGGACGTGCCGCAGGACGAGCTCAACCGCGTCACCAAGGTGGGTGAGGATTTCGGCGCGCCCTATTGCTACCAGGGCAATATTCCAGATCCCGAATTCGGCTGGGGCCACTCGTGCAGCGAGTTCACGCCGCCGATCCTCTTGACCGGTCCGCACTCCGCCGGCCTTGGCTTGCGCTTCTACACGGGCAACATGTTCCCGAAGAAGTACAAGGACGCGATCTTCCTCGCCCGCCACGGTTCGTGGAACAGGTCGAAGAAGTTCGGCGCCGACATCCTGATCGTCTATCTCAACAAGGACGGCACGGTGAAATCGAGCGAGCCGTTCCTCACCGGCTTCCTCGAGGACAACAAGTATCTCGGGCGCCCGGTGGATGTGGAGTTCATGAAGGACGGCTCCATGCTCCTCTCCGACGACTGGAATGGCGCGGTCTACCGCATCACCTACGGCAAGGCGCGCGTCGCCGGGCGGTAGCCGAACAGCAACCACGTCGTC
>DATARB010000032.1:0-2042 GCA_036264375.1 Pseudolabrys sp. | reverse complement strand
CTTCGCGATCGTCTTTGCCATCATCGCTTTCGTCTGGCCTGGCATCACCGCGGCGGCGCTGGTTTTGTTGTTCGGCGCCTACGCTCTGGTCGACGGCATCTTCGCGCTCGTCGCCGCATTGCGGGCAGCCCGCCACCACGGCCGCTCGGGGGCGCTCCTGCTCGAAGGCATCCTCGATCTGATCATCGCCGCAATCGCGTTTTTCTGGCCGGCAGAAGCGCTCGTCGCAATCATCTACTTCATCGCGATCTGGGCGGTGATCACCGGCATTGCGCTGATCGCCGCCGGCATCGCGATGATCCGCGTCAACGGCGAATGGCTGCTGGTGCTGAGCGGCATCATCTCGATTCTGCTCGGGGTCATTCTGTTCGTGCAGCCGGGCGCGGGGGTGGTCGCGCTCTCCTGGTGGCTCGGAATCTATGCGCTGTTGTTCGGGATCTCGCTGATCGGCGCCGCCTTCCGCCTGCGCCATTGGCGCCCGAGCTGACTGACTCGCGGCAAACGCGACCACCCACTTCTCCCAACGCGCGATCCCCTACCCATATCTGCAACAGACATAGGGGAAGAGCCCAGGCGGAGCGGATCATGTCGAAACGCCAGCTCGATGCATTGATGTGGGCACAGGCTTGCGCGGCGATGGAACGCGCCGAGCGCCTGCGCCGCCAGTTCTTCCATCACGCAACGCCGTATTGGGAGGCCCCCGTCGACGTGTTCGAAAGCGAGGACGCGCTGATCATCCTGATCGCGCTGCCCGGTGTCGAACTCGATGCGATCTCGGTGACGCTGAGCGCGGGTCTGCTGACCGTCAAGGGCGAGCGGCCCCTGCCGCGCGAGCTGGAGAACGCCCACATCGTGCGGATGGAAATCCCTCATGGCCGTTTCGAGCGCCGGATCGAGCTGCCGCCGGTACCGTTCGAATTGTCGGCTCGGCACCTCGCCAATGGCTGCCTGATGCTGCGCCTGCGAAAGGGGGTAGCTGGATGAACCCGGACGAACAGACGGCGCGCATTGCTGATGCCGGCATGCCGCCGGCGCAACCGGCGACCGCATCGGCAACAGGGCCGGTAGAGGGCGTCCCCGCGATCCCGGAAGACGCGCTGATCCTGATCACGACGCGCAACCTCGTGCTGTTTCCAGGGACCGTGCTGCCGATCACGCTCGGGCGGCAGCGTTCGATCGTCGCGGCGCAGACCGCGATCCGGCTGAATCGCTCTGTCGGGTTGGTGTTGCAGCGTGAACCGACGATCGAAGATCCGATGCCGGTCGATCTGCACCGGGTCGGCACCGAAGCCAATTTGCTGCGCTATGTGACGAGCCCCGACGGCAGCCATCATGTGATCTGCCAAGGCGAGCAGCGCTTCCGCGTCGTCGAGTTCCTCGACGGCTACCCGTTCTTTGTGGCGCGTGTGGTACGGGTGCCGGAAAGCGAAGTGGCGACGAAGGAAATCGACGCCCGCCTGCTCAATCTGCGCAACCAGGCGCTCGAAGTCCTGCAGCTGCTGCCGCAGACCCCGGCCGAGCTGGTGTCCGCCGTGCAAGGTGTCCCCTCCGCCGCCGCGCTCGCCGATCTGATCGCGAGCTTCATGGACATCAGCCCGGCCGAAAAGCAGGAAATCCTCGAAACCTTCGATATCGAGCGCCGTCTCGATCGGGTCTCGGAACTGCTGGCCTACCGGCTCGAGGTGCTGCGGCTGTCCCGCCAGATCAGCGACCGCACGAAAGAGACGATGGACGGGCGGCAGCGCGAATTCCTGCTGCGCGAACAGCTGAAGACGATCCAGAACGAGCTTGGCGAGGGCGACGACGCAAAATCGCAGGAAATCGCCGAGCTGCGCGAGAAGATCGAGAAGGCCGGGATGCCGGAGGAGGTCAAGGAGTACGCCAAGAAGGAATTGGCGAGGCTCGAACGCATGCCCGAGGCCGCCGCCGAATATTCGATGACGCGCACCTATCTGGAGTGGCTGATCGAGCTTCCCTGGGCGGCTGAGGACGAGGCGCCGATCGATATCGCCGAAGCGCGCCGGATCCTCGACGAGGACCAT
>DATARB010000028.1:0-2053 GCA_036264375.1 Pseudolabrys sp. | reverse complement strand
CTGATAGTGCGCGCCCATGACGCCGAAGCTCATGTCGCAGCGCCCGTCGCGCATGGCAAGCGCGGGGATGATGGTGTGCATCGGCCGCTTGTTGGGGCCGAAAGTATTGGGATGATCGGGCTGCAACGTGAAGCAGCCGCCGCGATTGGTGAGCAGGACGCCGGTCTTCTCGGTGCAGATGCCGGTGCCGAAGCTCGAATAGAGCGAGTTGATGAAGGACACCGCCATGCGGTCGCGATCGACCACCGTGAGATAGATCGTGTTGCTGCCGGGCGCGGGCGCCGCGGGCAGTGCCGCACGCTTGTTCGGATCGATGAGCGAGGCAAGTTTCTTGCCCCAGGCCTTGTCGATCAAGTCGGCGACCGGCGTGCGCATGTGCGCGGCGTCGGCGAGATGCGTGTCGCGCACGGCAAACCCTAAGCGCGCGGCTTCCAAAACCAAGTGGAAGCGTTCGGGTCCGAACGGATCGAGCGACTTGAGATCGAAGTTCTCGAGGATGTTGAGCATCACCAGCGCGGTGAGCCCCTGCCCGTTCGGCGGGATCTCGACCAGATCGAGCCCGCGATAATTGGTCGAGATCGGCTCGACCACGTCGCCGCGATGGCTGGCGTAGTCTTCCGCGGTGAGGAACGAGCCGCGCGCGGCGAGTGTCTGCGCGATGTCCTCGGCGACCTCGCCTTCGTAGAAGCCACGCGCGCCCTTGGCGGCGATGGTGCGCAGCGTCTGAGCGAGCGCGGGAAAGCGGATGACATCGCCTTCCTTCGGCGCGGCGCCGTTGAACAGATAGTGCTTTGTCGCGCCGGGATCGGCCTTGAGCTTGCCCACGTGACGCTGCCAATCCCAGGCAACGCGCGGCGCGACCGGAAAACCGTTTTCAGCGTAATGGATCGCGCGCTCGAGCGCGCGGTCGATGCCGAGACAGCCATGCGTGTTGAGGATCACCTCCCAGGCGTCGATCGAGCCGCCAATGGTGACCGCGTGGATCGAGTTGCCGATCTCGGTCATGCCCTTGGCAATCAGCGCCTCGTACGACGCCTTGGCGCCGGAGCGGCCGGAGCCGTTATAGCCCCACACTTTCTTGCCGGGCTGCGAGACGAGCGCGTAGCAGTCGCCGCCAATGCCGGTCATGTGCGGCTCGACCACGCAGAGCGTCGCGCAAGCCGCCACCGCCGCGTCGGCCGCGGTGCCGCCGGCGCGCAGCGCGTCGATGGCCGCGAGCGTGGCCAGCGGATGCGAGGTCGCCGCCATGCCGTCGCAGGCGATCACGGGCGAGCGGCCCGGCAGTGCAAAATCTCGGCTCATGGCTGTTCCGGAACGTTGGGAGCGGTCAGGTGGGAAGGCTGCTCTCGACCGTGAGGTCGCGTTGGGCGGAGCGCAGCGACACCGCGAATCCGCCGAGAACGTCGACGAAGCTGATGACGAGCAGCAGGAAGAAGGTCGAGGTGCCGGCCTGCCTGACCAAGATGAACTCGACGAGCATGGCGAGGAAAAGGATCAGCGACAGCGCGTGATCGACCACGCTGCGCATGCCGATGCGGGTCGACTTCATCAGCTCGCCGAACAGCAGGATGACGGCCAGCGCGATCAGCATGTCGCCGGCCGACATGGTCAAGTCGGCGCCGGACATCATGTGCACGTCCGTAAGCGTTCCGGTCCAGCTCACGCCCGGCATCAGGAAGGCGATGATGTTGTAGATCGCGAACGTGATCAGCAGCAGAGGAAAGCCGAGGGCAAACATGCGCTTTCCTCCAGGCCGGGGCCGCAAACGATCAGGCCTCGGTCTTCACCTTCAGAACCTGGCGGCCTTTGTACATGCCGGTCTTCAGGTCGATGTGGTGCGGACGGCGGAGCTCGCCCGTATCCTTGTCCTCGATATAGGTCGGGCGCTTGAGCGCATCGGCCGAACGGCGCATGCCGCGGCGCGACGGCGAGGTTTTTCTCTTTGGCACAGCCATGGGAAGGAACTCCAAAATTCACGAATATCGGTTTGGCCGGGCTTATAGAGGATGGGTGCGCGCAAGGCTAGGGGAAAGGCGTCCAAACAGCCTTAACG
>DATARB010000355.1:0-23680 GCA_036264375.1 Pseudolabrys sp. | reverse complement strand
TCGTGAGCATGCTGCCCGGCAGCACCAGCGATCTCAAGCCCGGCGCGGGCATCATGATCCCGACGGCGACGCGCCAGGCGGACGGCACGCTCGCCGCCGCGCGCGTCACTGTCGGCCGCGACGTTGCGCCGCCGATGTGAGCTTTCCTTTACCTCCCCCTGAAAGGGGGAGGTCGCTCATCATCGCGTAGCGATGATGAGCTGGTGGAGGTCCGCTTTAGGTTTGCAACGTCGGGCGGCTTGAGATGACCCTCTCGCTGGCCCTCCCCCTTTCAGGGGGAGGGAACGGAGAGGCTTCGCGCTATCTCTTACCCACTCCTCCTTGTCGGCGTGTGCGCCGAGCCGCGCGCGGTGACGTCGAGATCGGCGGCAAGCTCCGGCATCTCGCGCATGAGCTTTAAGAGCCGGCTCTCGCGTCCGCCTTGCGCGCGCGCCTCCCGCGTCTCCTCGATTGGCCGGCGCACCTCGTCGCAACGCGCAAGCCCGTCGATGTCGGCGCCGTGCTCGGCAAGCTGCGCCAGCAGTGCGGTCAGGTCCTCGAGCTCGTCAGCGACGACGTGGATGACGCCCGACTCCGATTGCACGCGGCCGCTCACCGCGATGTAGCGCGCGCCGAGCACGATCGGACGTGCGCGCTCGAACACTTTCGGCCAGACGATCGCGTTGGCGACCGCGCTTTCGTCCTCGATGGTCATGAACACCACGCCCTTGGCCGAACCCGGCCGCTGCCGGCAGGTGACGAGGCCGGAGATGCGCACGCGCGTGCCGGAGGCCACGGTGCGCAGCGCTTCGTTGCGCAGGATGCCGCGCCGGGCGAGATCGGCGCGCAGGAACTGCGCCGGATGCGCGCGCAGCGACAGCCGCAGGAAGCGATAGTCGTTCACGACCTCCTCGCCGATCGGCATGGGGGGCAGGCGGACTTCGGGTTCGCGTGCTTCTTCCCTCTCCCCGCTTGCGGGGAGAGGGTGGCGAGCAGCGAAGCTGCGAGCCGGGTGAGGGGGCCTATCGATAGGTTCAGGCTGCGAAGGCACCCCCTCACCCGACCCGCCTGCGCTACGCTCTGGCGGGTCGACCTCTCCCCGCTTGCGGGGAGAGGTAACGCCAAACAACGGCAGATCATCATCGCGGTCGCCCACACGCCCGAGCGCCTTCGCCGCCCACAGCGCATCGCGCCGCGAGAGCCCGAGCGAATTGAAAGCATCGGCATCCGCCAGCCGCTCCAGCACGCGCGGGGAAAGGCCGGTGCGCAGCCACACATCGCGCACGGAGTCGTAGGGGCGGTTGCCGTCATCCTGAGGTGGCGGCCGAAGGCCGCCCTCGAAGGATGGCGGCGCCATCACCCTTCGAGGCTCGGCGACTGCGTCGCCTCGCACCTCAGGGTGACGGCGCAATGCCACAATCACCTTTGCATCCTCTTCGCTTAGACCCTTGATTTCGCGCAGGCCGAGGCGGATCGCATGCGTGGAGCGGATATCCTCGCGCATCGCGCTGTGCATCGCGTTGAGACGTCCAGGCTCCCACGCAGCCCGTTCCAGCGTCGAATCCCAATCCGAATGATTGACGTCCGGCGGCCGCACCTCGACGCCGTGCTCGCGCGCGTCGCGTACGATCTGCGACGGTGCGTAAAAGCCCATCGGCTGTGCGTTCAACAGCGCGGCGCCGAAAGCATCCGGATAGCGGCACTTCAGCCAGGCCGACGCGTACACAAGTAGCGCGAAGCTCGCGGCGTGGCTTTCCGGAAAGCCGTATTCACCGAAGCCTTCGATCTGTCCGAAGCAGCGCTCGGCGAAATCGCGTGCGTAGCCGTTGGCCAGCATGCCGTCGATCATCTTGCGCTGAAACGTGCCGATGGTGCCCGTGCGCTTGAACGTCGCCATGGCGCGGCGCAGTTTGTCGGCTTCCGCCGGCGTGAAGCCGGCGGCGACGATGGCGATCTTCATCGCCTGCTCCTGGAACAGCGGCACGCCCAGCGTTTTGGACAGGACCGCTTCCAGCTCTTTCGATGGATAGGAGACTGGCTCGAGTCCCTGCCGCCGCCGCAGATAAGGATGCACCATGTCGCCCTGGATCGGGCCGGGGCGCACGATCGCCACCTCGATGACGAGATCGTAGAAATTCTTCGGCTTCAGCCGCGGCAGCATTGTCATCTGCGCGCGGCTTTCCACCTGGAACACGCCGAGCGAATCCGCACGTCCTAGCATGTCGTAGACCGGCTTTTCTTCGGCAGGGATGGAGGAGAGGTCGAGTCTTTCCCTCTCCCCGCTTGCGGGGAGAGGGTGGCGAGTGCCGAAGGCACGAGCCGGGTGAGGGGGCCTATCGATCGACTCAAGCTGTGGAGACGCCCCCTCACCCGACCCGCCGTCGCTACGCTCTGGCGGGTCGACCTCTCCCCGCACGCGGGGAGATGTACCGGAGAGGCCGTAATGCTCCCCCACCAGATCCAGCGCCTTGCGCAGGCAAGTCAGCATGCCCAAGCCGAGCACGTCGATCTTGAGGATGCCGAGCGCGTCGAGATCGTCCTTGTCCCATTCGACGAAGGTCCGGTCGGCCATCGCGCCATTGCCGATCGGCATCACCTCGTCGAGCCGGCTGCGGGTGATGACGAAGCCGCCGACATGCTGCGAAAGATGGCGCGGAAAGCCGTCGATCTCGGCGGCGAGCGCCGCGACCTGGCGCATGCGTGGGCTTTGCGGATCGAGCCCGGTGCGCTTGACGGCGTCCTGCGACACCGCGCCGCCACCGCCGCCCCAGATCGATGACGACAACGCGCCGATCGTGTCCTCGCTCAAGCCGAAGGCTTTGCCGACCTCGCGGATCGCCGAGCGTCCACGATAAGAGATCACGGTCGCGGCGATGCCGGCGCGCTCGCGCCCGTATTTTCCGTAGATGTATTGGATCACCTCCTCGCGGCGTTCGTGCTCGAAATCGACGTCGATGTCGGGCGGCTCGCGCCGCTCCGGCGAGATGAACCGCTCGAACAAGAGATCGGCGCGGACCGGATCGACTTCGGTGACACCGAGGCAGTAGCAGACGGCGGAATTCGCCGCCGAGCCGCGGCCCTGGCAGAGGATGCCCTGGCTGCGCGCGTAATGGACGATGTCGTGCACGGTGAGGAAGTAAGGCGCGTAGTCGAGTTGCGCGATCAGCTTGAGTTCGTGCGCGATGCTGTCGCGTACCTTGCCGGGGATGCCGCCGGGATAGCGCCGCGCGGCGCCCTCATAGGCGAGATGCGTGAGCGCGTCCTGGGCGTTGTCGAAACCGGCGATGGTCTCGTCGGGATATTCGTAGCGCAGTTCGTCGAGCGAGAAGGTCAGCGCATCCGAGAGGGCGAGCGTCTCCTCGATCGCTTCCGGCGCGTCGCGGAAGAGGCGCAGCATCTCCTGCGGCGGTTTCAGAAAACGCTCGGCATTGGCGGCGAGCTTGCGCCCGGCGCGGTCGATGGTGGTCTTCTCGCGGATGCAGGTGAGCACATCGGCGAGCCTGCGCCGGTCGGGATGATGGAAATGCACGTCGTTGATGGCGATCAGCGGCACGCCGGCGTCGCGCGCGGTCTCCTTGAGACGCGCGAGCCGCGCGCGGTCGCGCCCGCGATAGAGCATCGAGGCGGCGAGGCGCACGCGGTTCGGGGCGATGGTGCGTAACATTGAGAGTACATGATGTATCTCTGACGCGCGCGCGCCGTCACCTCTCCCCGCGTGCGGGGAGAGGTCGACCCGCCGAAGCGCCAGCGAAGGCGGGGCGGGTGAGGGGGCGTTCTCGCGATTCTGAGCCTGTCGAAACGCCCCCTCATCCGGCTCGCGCCTTCGGTGCTCGTCACCTTCTCCCCGCAAGCGGGGAGAAGGAAGCACCACCAGTTCGAGCCCGAAGGCATGCGCGATGAGGTCGTCGAGCGTGAGGATGCACTCGCCTTTCTTGGCGCGCAGGTTGCCGATGGTGAGCAGGCGCGTGAGGCGACCCCAGGCGGCGCGGTCGCGCGGATAGGCGAGGATGTCCGGCGTGCCGTCGGAAAAGACAAGCCGCGCGCCCGGATGGTAGCGCAGCGACAGGTTCTGCTCGCGCTTGGCCAGATGCGCGCGCACCACGCCGGCCACCGAATTGCGGTCGCAGAGTCCGAGCCCGGTGAGCCCCACATGCTGCGCCTGCAGCATCAATTCCTCCGGGTGCGAGGCCCCGCGCAGGAAGGAGAAGTTCGAGGCGACGGCGAATTCGAGGTGTGGGGGTTGCTGTCTCATTGGTGAGTGTGTATATAATTACACACAAATTCGACTGGAGCGGACGCGTAGGCCGGCTGCCTGCATTGACTTCGAAGCGTCGTGACGCCCGTCGGGGGGCGTGCGATGGAGCGCAACAGCCGCAAGCTGATCCGGATGCTGGAGAACGACGGCTGGGTGCTTGATCGCGTGAGCGGCGATCACCACACCTTCAAGCATCCGAAGCGGGACGTGATCATCACCATCACGCATCCGCGCAAGGATCTGCCGACCGGGCTTGTCCGCCGCATCTACAAGCTGGCCGGCTGGCGACCGTGAGGACTGACAACGATGTCGACGCATTACGTGGCTGTCGTGGAAAAAGAGGTTGATAGCGCCTTCGGCGTCTGGTTTCCGGACGTGAAAGGCTGCTTCTCGGCCGGCGACTCGTTGGACGAGGCCGTGACGAATGCCGCGGCAGCATTGCGTCAGCACGTGGAGGCGTTGGAAAGCGCCGGCCGCAATGTAGCGGCTGCGCGCAGCGTGGACGCCGTGTTGCGCGACAAGGACGTCAAAGCGTCCGTGAAAGCGGGCGCGTTGCTGTTTGCCGTTCCCTTGCTGGCCGATGCCGGCCGCACGGTCCGCATCAACGTCTCGCTCGATAAGGCGCTGGTCGATCAAATCGATGAAGCGGCGTCGGCGCGTGGCTTGACGCGTTCGGCCTTCATTGCGCAGGCTGCGCGTGAAAAAATTACCAGCTGACGGTTTCATTCACGCATCTCGCGCACTCTACAAAGTCTTCACGCAAAGGTCCCGTGCAGGAACCACGCCGGGGCGGGCGTGCCGGGCACCAGATCTCCCCGCATCAAGTCGCGATAGAGTCCGGCGCGGAACAGCCAGAAGCGCAGGCCGGTTTTGTCTTCCACACGGAAGTAATCGCGCGCGGGTCCGTTATGCTCACTCCACCAGGCGCCTTCGATGCGCTCGGGTCCTTCGGCCGCGATCACCTCGTGCAGCGCGCGCCGCCAGCGAAATCGCAACGGCGGGCCGTCCGGCACTTCCGCTACCGCCTCGATCGGCTCCGGCCGCGTGAACAGCCGCAGCGGCCGGGGCGAAAGCTCCACGTCGTCGCGATAGCGGCGGAACACCGCCCAGCCGTCGTCGGTGCCGGTCATCTGCGCCGGCACGCTCGCCGCAGCGAGCTCCGGGATATGGCTGTCCTGTGCAGTGAGCCGGCGCACACGCTGGCTGCCGAGCCGCGCATTCAAGTGATCCACCAGGCGGCCGATCGCCGCCGCATCCTCCCGCCCGCCGATGCCGATCTGCTCAGGCGCGCACGGCTCGGCCACCGTCACCGACAGCCGCGCCATGTCGAAGCCGAAGCCGGGATCGAGCGTATCGGCCAGCGCGGTGAGCCGCTCCACAAACAGCGCGCGGATGTCGTCCGGATCGCGCAACGGCCGCGACGTGCCGGCCGCGATGCGGCGCACCGCGCCGTCGGTGCGGAACAGTGTCAGCTCGAGCCGCCGTGCGCCGTCGCCGCGCCGCTCCAGCGCGATCTTCACGCGCGATGCCAGCCGCGCCGTGATCGCCAGCACGTCTTCCTCGCGTGCGATCGGCTCGGCGAAACGCTGCTCGGCGACATATGGCGCCACCGGCAGCCTCGGTGTGAGCGGCTCGTGCTCGGCGCAAAGCGCGCGGTCGAGCTGGCGCAGCAACTCGGAGCCGAAGCGCGCGGTGAGCGGCGCGCGCGGCAGATCGATGAGGTCGCCGATGCGCTTCAGGCCGACGCGCGCGAGCGAAGCGACCGTTTCGGGCGCAATCCGCAGCGCGGCAAGCGGCAGCGGCGCCAAGAGCTTGCGCTCGGTACCGCAGGCATGGCTTCCCGGTTTGCCGAAATGTGCGGCGGCCCAGGCGGCGCCGATGCTGCCGGCGAGGGCGATGGAAAAAGCGAAGCCCGCCGCCTCCAGCCGGCTGCTGAGATCGGCGACCAGCGCGTCCTCGCCGCCATAGAGATGCGCGCAACCGCTGATGTCGAGCATGAGCCCGTCGGGCGCGTCGCAGGCGACCAGCGGCGTGTAGCGCAGGCACCAGTCGGCGATCGTCTCGAGCAGAGCCGCGTCGGCTTCGGCGTCCTCGGGGATGACGTCGAGCACCGGGTGCATGGCGCGCGCCTGCGCCAGCGCCACGCCGGGCGAGAGGCCGCGCTGCTCGGCGATATCGTCGACCGCCACGATGAGCTCGACATTGCCGCGTCTGCCGGTGACGACGAGCGGCGCCGCCGGCCTACGTGGCTTGCTACGCGACTTGTTATGCGACTTGGCGATGCGGTCGGTCGAGAAGCGGCGCAGCCACAGGCTGAGCATGCGTTGCGAGGAGGAAGCGCTCATCGATGTCACTCCATTGCAGGATCCATGATCCGGTCGGGCCGCGGCGGTTGCGTATGAGGGAGACGGCGAAGGTCACCCCACCCCGCCTCGCTTCGCTCGGCGACCGTCCTCCTCCAGGGGAGGGTGAAGCGCCGACGATCCACCTTGTCGCTGCGGTCGAAGCATCCGTTGGCGGCGTAGCGCGCAGCAGCAAAGCCAAAGCGCCGCTCTCGGCCGCGGCGAGCGAGAGCCGCCGCACCGCCACGCCGTCGATCTCGCCCTCGCGCATTTCGCCGATCACCGTCGCGACGGCGCGGCAGCGCAGCGCCTCCTCCATCGCCCAGAGGAGATCGTGCGTGCGCGCGGCCTGAACCGTCACCAGCCGTTCCGGCCTCAGGCCGAAGGCTTCGAGCCCCGGCCCGTAAGGCTCGCCGCTCTCGGTCAACGTCATGTCCTCGGCGACCCAGACGACTTCACCTTTCCCCGCACTATTTCCGAGCGAGGAAAGCCCCAGCACGAACCCCGCCGCCGAAGCCACATGCGCCTCGCCCGATGCTGCGATCTCGTGCAGCGCACCGCGCGCGAGGCCGCCGCCAAGCGCACCGTCGATTGTCTCGACACCGAGCGGCAGCACGCCTGGATCGTCGTCGATCCCGGGTGGTCTTTGCAGGGCCTGCAAGCGCAGGCGCAGTTCCTCGATCATCGTCCAAGCCTTTGAAGATACGGGATGATCCGGCTCGATCAGGAGCCGCCCGTACTCATCTTCATTTTTGTGTTCACTATATGTTCTAGTGTGACGGAAGCCCTGGAGGGCGTCAAGCCGCAAGGGAATGGGGCGCGTGAGATGAGGCTCCCCAGCCCTAGCGAGCAGGCGCATCCGGCCCCCAAACTGCCGACGGCGGGACCCCTCCCGCTTCGGAGAATCTATCCAGCCCTAAACGTGAGTCACGTAGAGGACAAAAACCGCCGCGGCGAGGACGGAGGCGAGCCAGACGAGCCGGGGATCAGCTTGAGTGTTCTTGGGTTTGGTGGGTTGCGTCTTCATGCGGGGCCTTATTCAACTTATGTGCCAGAACCCCGCCGGCAGCCTTTCGTTCGCTCAATCGCTTGTGATCCCATCGCCACTCATGTCGCGCGCAGCCGCGCTTGCCCGCGAGCCGTGAGCATCAGGCGTTGCTCGCGCATGCTGCTGCCGCCCTCGAACTGGATCAGCCCGTCCGCAATCGCATCTTCCCAGATCGAGAGGTGCGGACAACTTCGCCGCCACGCCTCGGCGTCCGCATAGCTGCGTGGCTTCTCCGCCACCCAGGCGAGAAACTGCTGTGTCAGTGCGTGTGCCGCGTTCGACATGACAGCCACTATAAACAATCTGTGCGGACCCAAGCGATGCGCGCGTCAGGACGCGGCGGCCCGCTCCACCGTCTTGATCTCGACTTCCGATTCCAGCGTCCGGTGCACCGGGCATTTGTCGGCGATCTCCATCAGCCGCTTGCGCTGCTCGGGTGTGAAGTCGCCTTCCAGCGTGATGGCGCGCTCGATGTGGTCGATCATGCCCTCCTTCGTCTCGCAGTTCTCGCAGTCCTCCGCATGGATCTTGTTGTGCGACAGCCGGACCGACACGCGCGACAGCGGCAGCTTTTTATGCTCCGCATAAATCCGCAGCGTGATCGACGTGCACGCCCCGAGGCCTGCCAGCACGAGGTCGTATGGCCCCGGTCCGGTGTCGCCTCCGCCCATCTTCACCGGCTCGTCCGCCAGGAAGCGATGCGGCCCGCTCAAGACCTCCTGCTGATATCGCCCTTGGCCAGTCTCGCGCACGAGCACTGTGCCGGTTTCGGCCTCGTCCTCCATGATGCCTTCAGATTCCTCGATATAGCGCGCGGCCCAGGCGGCGATCATGTTCGCCACATAGACGGCATCGTCCTTCTTGCTGAGCAGATGGTCGGCGCCGGCCAGCGAGACGAAGCTCTTGGGATGCCTGGCGTGGGTGAAGATGGACGTGGCGTTGTCGATGCCGACGGTATCGTCGGTCGGCGAATGGAATATCAGCAGCGCCTTGCGCAGCATCGCCAGGCATTCATTCAGTTTCTTCTCGGCGACGTCGTCGAGGAATTCGCGCTTGATGCGGAACGGCCTTCCAACCAGTGACACTTCGACTTCGCCTTGCGCACGGATTGCCGAGACATGATCCTTGAACAGGCCGACGACATGCGCGGGATCGCTCGGCGCGGCGATGGTCACGACCGCGCGCGCTTCCGGAATCCGATGCGACGCCGCGAGCACCGCCGCGCCGCCGAGGCTGTGCCCGATGAGGATCGCCGGCGCGCTGTGAGCCTTGCGCAGGTGATCCGCGGCGGCGACGAGATCGTCGACATTCGACGAGAAATTCGTGTTGGCGAATTCGCCCTCGCTGGCGCCCAGTCCCGTGAAATCGAAACGCAACACCGCGATACCACACATCGCCAGCCGTTCGGCGATGCGCTTTGCCGCGAGATTGTCCTTGCCGCAGGTGAAGCAATGCGCGAACAACGCGAAAGCATTCGGCCTGCCGATGGGAAAATCGAGCAGCGCCGCCAGACTCTCGCCCTTGGCGTTGGGAAACTCGAACTTCTCGCTGCGCATGGCAGGTCCCTCTTCATCACGTGGCTAGGCCAAGTCTTACACCTGTGCCGGCGTGAGCGCCGCGGCCGGCGCGCGCTTTGATGGAAAAGTCATCGCCGCCTCGGCAGCGAAATCCGGCGCCGAACACCATGTGGACATGAAACACGAACACACTGGCGCGTCCAACCAAGGAGATGCCGGTGTCATTCGTCGGTGAGAACTCCAGGCGGGAGCCAGATCAATCGCTTGTCCAGGATCGCAGTTCGGAGGCCCGCACCTATGCACTCGGCCACTCGGCCGGTGAGCTCAAGCGCCTTGAATACCAGGACAACTATTATCGCGATTTGACTGAGACGTTTCTCCTGCGCGCGGGACTGTCGCGCGGCTTGCGCGTGCTGGACATCGGCTGCGGCGCTGGCGATACGAGTTTCATGGCCGCCCGGCTTGTCGGGCCGTCCGGATCGGTGCTCGGCATTGATCGCTCGCCGGACGCCGTGGCGACCGCAACACGGCGCGCCGCGCAAGCAGGGCAAACCGGCGTGCAGTTTGCAGTGTCCGAACTCGATGCGCTGCCTGCGCGGCCGGAGTTCGACGCGGTCATCGGGCGCTTCGTTTTGATGTACGTGCCCGATCCTGCGGCTTCATTGCGCCAGGTTTGCCGAAGCCTTCGCCTCGGCGGCATCGTGGCGTTCCAGGAAAACGTGATGCGCGGCGCCGGCAGTGCGCCGGAACTGCCGCTCTTCACCCAATGCAGCCGCTGGATCATCGAAGTGTTCGAGCGCACCGGGGCCGAGTCCGGCATGGGCGCCAGGCTTTACGCCACATTCCTCGCCGCCGGATTGCCTGCGCCTCAGTTGACGATGGGAGCTCCGATGGAGGGCGGACCACAAGCGATCTTCTACGATTATGTGGCTGGAACCCTCCGTAGCCTGTTGCCGCATATGGAGCGCCTCGGCATTGCAACCGCCGCCGAAGTCGACATCGACACTTTGGCCGAGCGCTTGCGCAAGCAAGCCGTCGCGCAAACCGCGTGTCTCATCGGACCGCCGCTCGTGGGCGCCTGGACGCGCCTCCCCGCATAGACCCGCGCGAGCATCGCAGCGTTCGTCGCAAACCGCTCTGCATGCTAGACTAAGGTCACTGCGCACCCCGGCAGGAGCTTGATATGAGTCTGGTCGATACCCGTTTTGAACAAGTGTTCCCCGTCCTCGACGCCGCGCAAGTTGCAAACGCCATGCGTTTCGCCAGCGGAGAGGCCGAGACCTTCGCGCCGGGCGCACTCGTCTACGACGTGGGCGTGCGCAACGCCCCGTCTTGGTTGGTTCTGAAAGGCGGCATGGAAATCAGCCGCCGCGATGGCTTGCACCGTGTCTCCTCGGTCATCTCGCTCAGCGAAGGCCAGTTCAGCGGCGAGGTGAGCCAGCTTTCGGGGCGTGGCACGCTGGCAACGGGCCGCGCCGGTCCGGAGGGCTGCACGGCGCTGCCCTTCGATGCCGCGCATATCCGCGCACTGATGATCGGTTCGGCCGAGCTCGGCGAAGTGATGATGCGCGCCTTCATCCTGCGCCGCGTCGGCCTGATCCAGGAAGGTGGCGCCGGCTCGCTGCTGATCGACAACGGCACGTCGCCCTGTCTCATCCGCCTGCAGGGCTTTCTCTCGCGCAACGGCTACCCTTGCACCGTTATGGACGCGACAACGGACGAGGACGCGCGTGCGCTGATCGAACGTCTCGGCATCCAGCCGGCCGAATTGCCGCTTTTGGTGTGCCCGAACGGCGAGGTTCTCAAGCGGCCGACGAACGCGCAGGCCGGCATGTGCCTCGGCATCACGCCGGTGCTCGATCCGAAAACGGTCTACGACGTGGCGGTGGTCGGCGGCGGCCCTGCCGGTCTCGCTGCCGCGGTCTATGCCGCATCGGAAGGCCTCTCTGTCATCGTGCTCGATCAGCGCGCTTATGGCGGGCAGGCGGGCGCGTCGGCGCGCATCGAGAACTATCTCGGCTTCCCGACCGGCATTTCGGGACAGGCTTTGGCCGGACGCGCCTTTACCCAGGCGCAGAAGTTCGGCGCCGAGATCGCCATTCCGCTCGAAGTCACGCGGCTCGACTGCGGCGGGCCGGATCGCTGCGCCGGCCATCTGTTCCGTCTGGACATCTCGACCGGCTGCACCGTACGTGCGCGCACGGTGGTGATCGCCTCCGGTGCGCGCTATCGGCGGCCCGACATTCCGAACCTGTCGGACTTCGACAGCAACGGCGTGTCGTACTGGGCCTCGCCCATCGAGGCCAAGCTGTGCGAAGGCGAGACCGTCGCCTTGATCGGCGGCGGCAATTCGGCGGGGCAGGCGGTGGTCTATCTCGCGCCCAAGGTGAAGCACCTGACGCTTGTTGTGCGCGGCAAGGGGTTGGAGGCGAGCATGTCGCGCTATCTCATCGACCGCATCAACGCGCTGCCGAATGTCGCACTGAAGACCGGCACCGAGGTCGTCGGGCTTGAGGGCCATAGCACCGGCGGGCTCGCCTGCGCGGTGCTGCGCGAACGCGCAAGCGGTGCGACGCGCAACATGCCGCTGCATCACCTGTTCCTGTTCATCGGCGCCGACCCGAACACCGGCTGGCTGCAGAGCTGCGTCGAAATGGACGACAAGGGCTTTGTCTTCACCGGCGAAGGCTTCGCCGTGCCCGGCATGACCCGCAAACCGATGCCGCTCGAGACCAGCATGCCCGGCGTCTTCGCGATCGGCGACGTGCGCGCTGGATCGACCAAGCGCGTCGGCGCGGCCATCGGCGAGGGCGCCGCCGTGGTTGCGCAGATCCATCAGGTGCTGGCGCTGGCTCCGGTGCAGACGCAGCAGGCGGCGGAGTAGGGCGAACCCGGCCGGCCACGCCCTTGGTCAATAACGATGCTGATGCGCTCTACCCGCGTCACTCAGGAGCGCGCAGCCCTCAGAGCTTCGGCTCCTCGACGTAGCCGGCTGGTCTGCTTCGAACCTTTGCGCGCTCGTCAACGACCGCGAGAAAGAAAGCGATCAGAAGCGACACGGCAAAAATCCAGGCGAATACACTGGCCACGAGTCTGAGAGAGTCGCCTAAGGGCGGGGCGCTCCAGACGAGTGTTGCCGTTCCGACGGCCAATGTCAGGGCCAGGCAAATGCCCATGACGGCCATCAGAACCAGTCTGATCGTCTCGCGAGAGAACGCATTCCCAGCCATATCAACCCCCTTGGACGAGTATGTATGGCTAAAGTAGCACGTCTGTTTTCAATGGATAGGTCAGCACTGCTGTCATAATGCGAGGGCGCCCGTTTCTTAGGCTGGCTCGTGCGACATCGCGCCCCGGGTCGTCGCCATATTTCGCACAATGAAACGCATAGTCTTGCATCAGGGCGGCGAATGAACGGAACCTCTCAATGAATCAACCGTCTGCTGCTCGTCGTTCTGCTGCTCGTCGTATCGTCAGCCTTGGCTTAACTTGCGCGCTTCTTTGGTCGGCCGCCGCCATTGCCCAGACTGCCGCACCGCCGGAGTCTCCAGCGACCCTCAATGCGATCGACTTTAATTTTGTCGGCCAAGCCAACTTGGGCGCGCCGTTCCAAGTCGACTCCGGGCGGCTCGCCGAAAAGAAGGGCACGACCGCAGCGATCCGCGACTACGCTCATCTGATGGTCACCAGCCATATTCCGGTCGTCGATGCACTGAATGTGATCCTGAAGAAGAAAAACATCACCCCGTCGAGCACGCTTTTGCACGGCGCCTATGATGCGATGCTTTTCACGCTCGGCGCGGACAACGGCGCGGCGTTCGATCGGAATTACGTGAACGGCCAGGTCGAATATCAAAAAGGAAATGCGGCGTTGTTCGAGCAGGAGATCCAGAATGGCGCTGATCCTGACCTCAAGCAGTTCGCGCGCCAGACCCTGCCGAAGATCCTGGATCATTTGCAGCGCGCCGAGAAGCTTGCCAGTGCCGCGAATGGACACCTGGCCTCGAATTAAGGCTGCAGTGGCGCTACCGGTTCGATAGGCCGGCGCGCCGTCTTACTCCCGGCCAATATGCTTGCGCCTGATGCGCCGCACTGTCCACCAGATCGTCAGCACGGCAATTGGAACGAATACGGCGGTGGCGACGGGCGTGTCGATAGGCACGCCCTTCGCATGCAGCCCTTCGGCCACGTGGCCGAACAGCGCGACGACGTAGTAGCTGATGGCGGCGACCGACAGGCCTTCCACCGTGCTCTGCAAGCGCAGTTGCAGCCGCGTGCGCTCGTTCATCGAGGTGAGCAGATCGCGATTCTGCTGCTCCAGCTCCACGTCCACGCGCGTACGCAAAAGGTTAGCCGCGCGCGCGAGCTTCTGCGACAGCGTCGCCTGCCTCTCCTCGGTGGTGAGGCAGGTGCGCATCGCCGGCGCCATGCGCCGCGCCAAAAACGACGACCAGGTGGGGAAGCCTTCCACGGGGCGTTCGCCGATGGTCTGCAAGCGAAGCTGTACGATCTCGCTATAGGCGCGGCTGGCGCCGAAGCGGAACAGGCTCGCCGCGGCGCCGGCTTCAAGTTCGGCGGCGAGCGCGGTCAATTCGTCGAGCAGGCGGTGATTGTCGGTCAGCCCGCCCGAGTGCTGCATCTCGTCCGTGACTTCAGCAAGCCGCGCTTCGATGCGGCCGATCGACGGCGTCAGCCGCTGCGCCTCGGGCAAGCCGAGCAGCGCCAGCGTGCGATAGGTCTCCAGTTCGACGATGCGCTGGACCAGCGCGCCGGCGCGTTCGCGATCGAGGCCGCGGTCGAGCACGAGAACGCGCACGAAGCCCGAGGCATCGGCCTGGAAGTCGGTCGCAAACAAAGCATCGCCACCGGTATTCTCCGCCACCGCGAGGCTGGCGCGGTCGAACAGCTGCCCGATGGTCGTGTTCGTCTCGGTGTCGCGCATCAGATGCAGATCGAGCGCGACCAGCACCGGCCCCGGCTGCGGCAGCGCGCTCATCGGTGCGGCGAGTGAAGACGCAACCGGATGGAACGGAACATCGCCCTCCGACGGCAGCTCCCAGGTGTAGGTGGTGAATTCGGAATGCTGCTCCCAGCGCAGTACGCTGCCGCCGAGCTTCACGCGATGATGTTTGGCGCCGTCTTTCAGCGGCTCGAGGCCGGGCCCGGCGCAGAACTTGGCGAGCGCCGCGCGGTCCGCCTTCGCCGCCTCGCCGGCCGTCTCGAATGCGAAATGCAGGATGCGGCGCGGCGACTCGATGGGCGTGAACGGGCGCGCATGCACTTCGGCCAGCACCGCCGCCCGAAGAGGGTGCGGTTTGAGCCGCGCGCCATTGCCGCTGCCGATCGAAACCTCAGCGCTCATGGCGCGTTGCGTCGCATGGGAAGGAGATTTTGGCAAGATGAGGGAATGGCTGGTGCGAAATTTGCTTATGTCCGTGAATGAAATGGAGACTCACCAAGAACACGGAGCATTGCAATGACACGCGCGGGATTGACCGAAAAGCTTCTCGACATCAAGCGCGAGAAGGGCTGGACGTGGAAATACATCTGCGAGGAGATCGGCGGCATGTCGCCGGTGCTGATCACCGGCGCAATCCTCGGGCAGCACAAGATGACCAAGCCGATGGCCGCCAACGCGGCCAAGCTGTTCGGCCTGTCGAAGTCCGAGCAGACGATGCTCAACGAGGTGCCGATGCGCGGCACCGCCACGCCGATGCCGCCGACCGATCCGCTGATCTACCGGCTCTACGAACTGGTGCTGGTCAACGGCCCGGCGATGAAGGTGCTGATCGAGGAGGAATTCGGCGACGGCATCATGTCGGCGATCGATTTCGACATGTCGATCGACCGCCAGGCCGACCCGAAAGGCGACCGCGTGAAGCTGTCGATGACCGGCAAGTTTTTGCCGTTCAAGTATTACGGCGCGACGGGGAATGAGCTGGCGTATGGGTTGAAGGAGGAGTGAGGTTTCTTTTTACGCTCCCACCGAACCTCGCTCGGGCGCGCCCGGGCGCAGGCTCTTGCCGGGGAAAGCGGGTTAGGGGTTGCGCAAGCGCCGGGCTCGGCATATGTTTTTGGCATATGCCAAGGAGGCCAGCATGTCAGAGCGTCGGCACGTACGGCTGTTTCGCAATGGCCGCAATCAGGCGGTTCGGATCCCCGTGGAATTCGAATTGCCGGGCGACGAAGCGATCATGCAACGCGACGGAGATCGTCTGGTGATCGAGCCTTTGCGCAAGCGCGGGCTGCTCTCCTTGCTGAAATCTATGTCACCCCTCGACGAAGAGTTTCCCCCGATCGACGATCCCGTGCCGGCCCCGGAGCGCGTCCTGTGACGCGCTACATGCTGGACACGAATATTCTGTCCGACCTGATCCGAAATCCGCAAGGGCGCACGGCGCGCCGCATCGCCAAGGTAGGCGAGAATAACGTCTGCACCAGCATTATCGTCGCGGCCGAACTGCGTTACGGCTGCGCAAAGAGCGGGTCGATGAGGCTGCGCAAGGCGGTCGAAGACCTGCTCGGCGAAATCGATGTGTTGCCTTTCGAGGCGCCGGCCGACGCCGACTACGGCGCCCTCCGGGCATCTCTGGAAGCCGCCGGCACGCCGATTGGCAGTAACGACATGCTGATCGCCGCACACGCCGAAGCGCTCGGGGCAACCATCGTCACGGCCAATGCAGACGAATTCAAACGCGTGCGTGGTTTGAAGACTGAGAATTGGTTGGTCTGATACGGAAGGGGTGACGACTCTCGGAATCATGCCCAGACTTGTCCAGGACATTGGCGTCTTTGACGCGAAGGGGAGCGGGCGGTCGCTGAAGCGTTACTGCTTGAAGCAATGTTCCCGGTGCCATTGTAGAAAATGAGGATGCGGACGTTCGGATGGCCGCTGAGGCGCAAGAGCGTAGCCGCTATTGTTAATAAGGGTCCGAATACTTTCGGGATCGTTGGTTTGCCGTGAGACTAGAATTCGCAAGGCGTCAGAAAGGCTAAGCAATCCTCGATCGAACATCCAATGCACCGTGCCCGAAAGTGCAATTCCATTGCTGACGATATCGGGACCGTTTGCTTCAACTGGCCGGATGTGCGCTGCGGCGACCTCCGCGCGACCTCCGCCGTTTATCAGCCTGAGACCGCTGATGGCGCAGCGCTCTGAGTAGGCTCGCAGCACGTTCCGGCGAAAAATCCGATCACGCACGATTCGCGATACCGTAAAGCTCATCCGATCACGGCTCTGGTCCGTATCGAATGGCGTTTGCTCTTCGCGAAGGTCTAGGAGTGTAGGCTGCTCGCCGAGGCGCGGGAGCACTGGCGCGCCTTCGTTCAGACCGAGCGCAACAATTCGATTGAAATCGCTCTGCGAGATCGGACGAACGGCTGATTGGGCGCGGCCCGAGATCCGTCCTTGCTCATTCAGCACGCCTCGTTCAACCACACCCGATGCATTACTGAAAGGAACGGGTTTCGCAAAATCGAGGTAGCTCCCAGGCTCGATTAGCGCAAGGTACATGCTGGGCGCCGCTGGATCAGGAATGACCCGCTCAATTTTCGCTATGGCAAAGTAGCCTCGCGTATCGATCACCTTGCGAGGCTCGTAATAGATGATCCAATCGCCAACACAGGACTGAACGCGACCGAGATATTGACTGGGAAACTGATATCGCTCAGCGGGACTATCGTCGTAAATCGAGTCCGAGCGATGAATGAAAACACCGAGTCCCATGAGAGTATTTAACCCGGATTTTTATGTCGCTCAATCTGAGCTACTTCTAATTCGAGGAGGAATTCGGAGGTTGGCGAGCGGAGCGCGCCGAGGAGGTGGTGATCTTGCTTGCGTCGTTTATCCCACCCCCGATCGGCCCAATCGTCCGTCGCCCTCGAGGGGAGAGTGAGGCGAGAGATTGCCGCACGGCCACGCCGATATTCGATCCAAGCGCCGGCGATATTGTGCAGTGCTCCAAGAATACAGCCACTGCACTTTTGTCATGACGTGGCCATAGACCGCGCCGCCTTCCGCGACTAGCATCGCCCCCAAAATATCGTTCGGCCTGCGCACCGCCGGCGGAACGGGCGCGACCGGTAACAACCGGCGTGCGGACTAGGGAGAGAGCCTATGGCGGACGACACGATTCCGCGTCGCCGATTCTTGCTCGGCGCCGGTCTGGCGGGCACGGCCGTCGCGGCCGGCCTCGCAAGCGAAATGCCCCTTCCGGCACAGGCTGAAGCATCCTCGGCGGCGACGCCGCCAGCGGCGAGCCCCGCCAGTGCCGAACCCGAAGCGCTGCTTCTGCTCACGGCCACCGAAGCGGCCTTCGTGTCGGCGGCGGTCGATGCGTTCATTCCGGCCGACGACCTCTCACCGTCCGGCAGCGACTGCGGGCTGGTGATCTACATCGACCGGCAGCTGGCCAGCGAATGGGGCGGTGGTGCGAAGATGTACCGCGGCGGTCCGTTCCACAAAGGCAAGCCGGAGCAGGGCTATCAGCTCGCGCTCACGCCGCGCCAGTTCTTCCAGACCGGTATCACAGAGGCCAACGCATGGTCGCACAAGACCTACGGCAAGGAGTTCGATCGCCTCGCGCCGGCCGATCGGGACGCCGCGCTCAAAGCGATGGAGGAGGGCAAGGCGGCATTCGGCGGCGTGTCCTCGCGCATGTTCTTCAACATGCTGCTGAGCCTGGCGATGGACGGTTTCTTTGCCGATCCCGCTTACGGCGGCAACCGCAACGCCGCCTCGTGGAAGATGCTCGGCTTTCCGGGCCTGCCCGCTACCTACGCCGACAAGTTTGAAGAGTATCGCAACAAGCGCTACATCGCGCCGCCGCGCTCCATGGCGGACTTCTCGTAAGCGGAGACGGACATGGCGACGCGATTGAAAGATGTCGATGCGGTGATGGTGGGCATGGGCTGGACCGGCGCGATCATGGCGCGCGAGCTGTCCAAGGCCGGCCTGAGCGTGGTCGGGCTCGAGCGCGGGCCGGACCGCGTGCCGGGTGAGGACTTCATCCTGCCGGCGATCCGCGACGAACTGCGCTACGTGCAGCGGCTCGAGCTGATGCAGGACAATTCCACCGACACCATCACCTTCCGCAACGCCGCCCCCGAGCAGGCGCTGCCGATCCGCCGCTTCGGCGCGTTCCTACCGGGCGAGGGCGTGGGCGGCTCCGGTCTGCATTGGGGCGCGCTGCACTGGCGCTTTTTGCCGTCGGATTTCCGCATCAGGAGTCATCTGCGCGAGCGCTACGGCGCGACGGCGATCCCGGACGACATGACGATCCAGGATTGGCCGGTGAGCTACGACGAGCTCGAGCCCTATTACGACAAGTTCGACAAGATCTGCGGCGCGTCCGGCCAGGCCGGCAATCTCAAGGGCAAGACCATTGCGGGCGGCAATCCGTTCGAAGGGCCGCGCAGCGATCACTATCCGAACAAGCCGATCATGTCGGCGGCGGCCAGCACGATGTACGCCGATGCCGCCAGGAGCCTGGGCTATCACCCGTTTCCGGCACCGGTCGCCATCACCAGCGCGCCTTACACCAACGCCGAGGGGATTGCGCTCGGCGAGTGCCAATACTGCGGCTACTGCAATCGCATGGCCTGCGAAGCAAACGCGAAAGCCTCGGCCAACACCACGATCCTGCCGAAGCTGCGCGACGAGCCGAAATTCGAATTACACACGCGCGCCTTCGTGACCAGGCTCATCTACGACAAGCCGAGCAAGAAGGTCACGGGCGTCGTCTACACCGACATGCGCACGGGCGAGGAATACGAGCAGCCGGCCAACATCGTCGTGCTGTCATCGTTTGTGTTCGGCAATACGCAGGCGATGCTCCTTGCGGGCATCGGCGAGCCCTACGACCGCGCGACCGGCAAGGGCGTCATCGGCCGGAATTATTGCTACCAGTTCGAGGCCGGCGCCGCGGCCTTCTTCGAGAACAAGGAGTGGAACCCGTATATGGGGTCCGCCGGCGTCGGCGTCTGCATCGACGACTTCAACGGCGAGAACTTCGACCATTCCGGCCTCGGCTTCTTCGGCGGCGGCTACATCGCCGGCGGCCCGGCTGCCGCACCACCCATTGCCGGCCGCAACGTCCCGCATGGGACGCCGAACTGGGGCGGGGAATGGAAGCGCGCGACGGTGAAATGGTATAACCGCGCCGTGCGTTTCAATACGCAGGGCTCGGTCTATGCGAACCGCGAAAACTTCATGGACCTCGATCCGACCTATAAGGATGCCTTCGGCCGGCCGTTGCTGCGTTTGACCTACAACGGCACCGAGAACGATCACAAGATGTCGCGCCATCTCCTCGCCAAGCTCGAGGGCGTGATCAAGGCGATGAATCCCACCCACTACGAGATGCATCCGCGGCCGCGGAATTTCACCGTCGTGCCTTACCAATCGACGCACAACACCGGCGGCACGATGATGGGCGCGGATCCGAAGTCGAGCGCGGTCAATCGCTATCTGCAGGCCTGGGACGCCCACAATCTCTTCGTCATGGGCGCTTCGGTGTTCCCGCAGCAGCACGGCTACAACCCGACTGGTACCGTGGGCGCGCTCGCCTATTGGGCGGCCAATGCCATCGTCGGCCAGTATCTCAAAGGCCCGGGGCCTCTCGTCCATGCGTGAAACAAGAGTCGACACTAAATTCCGATCGAGTCTGCTTTACCTGAGCGCCGCGGCGCTCCTGGCGATGTTCGCAACGTCAGCGTCGGCGGCCGACGTCGCGCATGGCAAGCAGGTCTTCGCGTCCTGCGCCGCCTGTCACTCCGACCGTGCCGACGCGATGGGACCGGATCTGAAAGGCGTGATCGGGCGTAAGTCCGCCGCGCTCGAGGGCTACCGCTATTCGGGTCCGATGCGCCGCGCCAACCTCGTCTGGGACGAGGCCAATCTCAAGCAGTACATTTCCGATCCGCAGGCGAAGGTGCCGGGAAACCGGATGCCGTTCAGCGGCCTCCACGATCCGCACGACGTCGACGACGTCATCGCCTATCTCGAGACGTTCAAGTAGCTGCCGACATTTTTTCACTCGGCAATCGAACGAATTACCCGCGCTGGGTTTCCGCCGACAAGAGTATTCGGCGGGACGTCCTTGGTGACGACCGAACCCGCCGCAACGACGGAGTTTTCGCCCACCGTCACGCCGCCGAGGATTGTTGCGCCGGCCGCGATCCAGACGTTTCTTTCAATCACGATGGGCTTGGCGATGACGCAGGCGCGCCGCTGGGACGGTTCGATGGGATGGCCGGATGTGATGATGCTCACGTTCGGCCCGATCATCACATCGTCGGCAATGTCGAGTCCGCCAAGATCATAGAACGTGCAGTTCTGATTGACGAAGACATTGCGCCCGACACTGATATCGGCGCCGCCGGTTGTGTAGAATGGCGGTATCAAAACAAAGCTGTCGTCCACCGTCTTGCCGATGAGTTCGCTGAACAAGGCCCGGACTTCGTCAGCGTCATTGAACGTCAAACGGTTGAGAGCGGCAGTCATCGCCATCGCCCGCTTGACGTTTGCCGACATGGCCGCCGATTCCGGCGTTCTCCTGGGAATTATCGTGGTGCGAGCATCGTTCGCCATTCGTGATTTCACGCGCTTAAGATTCGCCGACGTCGCGCGCCAAGACCTACTCCGCCGCCTTGGTCGCCGCGTGCGCGGCCGTGGCCTTCATGCGGTCTTCCCAATCGGCGAGCACCTGCGGCCCGATTTCGCCGATCGTGTTGACGCCGCAGAGCGCCATGGTCACGTCGAGCTCTTTCTTGAGAATATCGATCGCCTTGGCAACGCCGGGGCCGCCGGCGGCGCCGAGGCCGTGGATATAGGCGCGGCCGACCAGGCAGGCACGCGCGCCGAGCGCCAGCGCGCGCATCATGTCGGCGCCGGTGCGGATGCCGCCGTCGAACAGCACTTCCGTCTCGTGGCCGACGGTCTCGGCGATCTTCGGCAGCGCCGCGATCGAGGAGGGCGCGCCGTCGAGCTGTCGGCCGCCGTGGTTCGACACCACGATGGCGTCGGCGCCGACCTTCACCGCCGTCTTAGCGTCCTCGGGATCGAGGATGCCTTTGATGATCAGCTTGCCCGGCCACATACTCTTGATCCACTCGACGTCGCGCCAGCTCAGCGCCGGATCGAATTGGCCGCTGATCCACTGCGACAGCGAGTTGACGTTCTCCATGCCTTTCACGTGGCCGGCGAGATTACCGAAGGTCTTTCGCTTGCCTTTGAGGATGCTCCAGACCCAAGCCGGCTTGGTGGCGACGTCGATGATGTTCGCGAGCCGGATTTCTGGCGGCACGGTCATGCCGTTCCTGATGTCGCGATGGCGTTGGCCGAGCACCTGCAGATCGACAGTGAGCACCAGTGCGCTGCACTTGGCCGCGAGCGCGCGCTGGAGGATGTCCTTGGAGAAGCCGCGGTCGCGCATCACGTAGAGCTGGAACCAGAACGGCTTTTTGGTCGCCTCGGCCACGTCTTCGATCGAGCAGATCGACATGGTCGACAGCGTGAAGGGGATACCGGCGGCGTTGGCGGCGTTGGCGGAGAGGATCTCGCCGTCCCCGTGCTGCATGCCGCACAGGCCGATCGGCGCCAGCGCGAAAGGCGCCGCGACCTTCTCCCCCAGTATGGTCGTCGCCAGCGTGCGATGAGAGACGTCCACCAGCACGCGCTGGCGCAGCTTGATGGCGGCGAGGTCGGCGCTGTTGGCGCGGTAGGTCTGCTCGCTGTAGGAGCCGGCGTCGGCATAGTCGTAGAAGGCGCGCGGCACTTTGCGGCGGTGCAGCAGGCGCAAGTCCTCGATGCAGGTCAAGGTTTTCATGGGCAAATCCCGGCATTCAGCATGGCCCATCGGGTAGCACAGGGGCCGCGGCGGCGAAATGGGGCGGTTTTGCGGCCAAATCGGCGGCACAGCCTAACACCCGTGGTTAACGCCATCGGTAATGATTCCTCACAATTTTTGAAGTAAGACGGTGGGATTGAACCGAGTATAAGGTTCCCCAGGGGGCAGCCGCGCAGCGGCCAGCCACTAAACAGGCAGTTCTCAGTGACTTTGCGACCGCATCGTGGCCGTTGAGGGGGTGTTCTATGGTTAGGCGTTATTTCGGCACCGACGGCATTCGTGGTCTCGCTAATCGCGTCATCACGCCCGAACTCGCGCTCAGGGTCGGCCAGGCTGCGGGCCTCGTCTTCCGTAACGGCGAGCATCGTCATCGCGTGCTCATCGGCAAGGACACGCGCCTGTCCGGCTACATGATCGAGAACGCGATGGTCGCGGGCTTCACCTCGGTCGGCATGGACGTGCTGCTCACCGGACCAATCCCGACGCCGGCGGTCGGCATGCTGTCGCGCTCGATGCGCGCCGATCTCGGCGTGATGATCTCGGCTTCGCACAATCCCTTCGACGACAACGGCATCAAGCTGTTCGGTCCGGACGGCTACAAGCTCAACGACGAGGTCGAACTCAAGATCGAGGAACTGCTCGACTCCGATCTGTCGAAGCAGCTCGCCAAGAGCAGCGATCTCGGCCGCGCCCGCCGCATCGATGGCGTGCAGGACCGCTACATCGAATTCGCCAAGCTCACGCTGCCGCGCGCGCTCAGCCTGGAAGGCCTGCGCGTGGTGATCGATTGCGCCAACGGCGCCGCCTACAAAGTGGCGCCCGGCGCGCTGTGGGAAATGGGCGCCGACGTCGTTTCCATTGGCGTCGAGCCGGACGGCTTCAACATCAACAAAGACTGCGGCTCCACCGATCTGCGCGCGCTCTCCGCCAAGGTGCGCGAGATGCGCGCCGATATCGGCATCGCGCTCGACGGCGACGCCGACCGGGTGATGATCGTGGACGAGCTCGGCCACGTGGTGGACGGCGATCAGCTGCTCGCGGTGATCGCCGAGAGCTGGAAGGAAGATGGGCGGCTGCAGCGCCCGGGCGTGGTGTCGACCGTGATGTCCAATCTCGGCCTCGAGCGCCATCTCGCCGCTCTCGGCCTCGATCTCCTGCGCACGCCGGTCGGCGACCGCTACGTGCTCGAGCGCATGCGCAGCGACGGCTACAATATCGGCGGCGAGCCGTCCGGCCACATCATCCTCTCCGACTACTCGACCACCGGCGACGGCCTGGTCGCCGCCTTGCAGGTGCTGGCCGTGGTCAAGCGCCGCAACAAGCCGGTCTCGGAAGTCTGCCACCGTTTCGAGCCGCTGCCGCAGGTGCTCAAGAACGTGCGCTATCAGACGGGCAAGCCGCTGGAAAACGCCGCCGTGCGCTCGGCCATCGCCAACGCCGAGCAGAAGCTCGGGCGCGGCGGCCGCCTGATCATCCGCCCCTCGGGCACCGAGCCGGTGATCCGCGTGATGGGCGAGGGCGACGACAAGATTCTGGTCGAGGCGGTGGTCGACGACATTATCGCCGCGCTGACGCGGGTGGCGGCGTAGGACGAAACTCAGCCGCGCCGCGCCGCATTGATTTTGGCAACGTCGATCTTCGTCATGGTCATCATCGCCTCGAACGCGCGCTTGGCTTCATCGCCGCCGGCC
>DATARB010000333.1:0-5213 GCA_036264375.1 Pseudolabrys sp. | reverse complement strand
CGCCGCCTCCGGCATCGCCGGCATGGTGTCGAGCACGGCGACGCTGTTCGCTTTGTCTTACGTGATGCCGCTCCTGGGCGCGAAGCTCGTCTCGATCGCCGTGAGCTTCGTGGTGAATTTTTCGCTTTCGCACTTCGTGGTATTCAAGACGAAGAAGCCTTGAGTTGTCATTCCGGGGCGACGCGAAGCGCCGAACCCGGAATCCAGTCCTCCGTGAACTCTCGATAGGCTGCGGAACACTGCATCCCCGCTTCCGCGGGGATGACCGGGGGACGGCGGCCGCGAGCGGCCGGGTAGGGCGCGTCGAGAATTATCGTGAACCGACCATCGGCGTGTGCTTTTGTTCAAGTCTCCTTCATCTTGCCGATCGTGGAAGCGGGCACCGCGGAGAAATTGTTCGTCAGCAGATAGTTCGGGCTCGATCGCACCCACTTGTCGAGGTCGATTTCCTCGAACTTGCCGTTGTCCCAGGTCTGCACGACCTCGAGATCGTCGTCCCCGGTGTTCTTGATGGCGTGGCCGAAACCCGCGGGGAGGTAGACCGCATCGCCCGCAGCCACATCGGTGATCTTGCTACGTCCGCCCGACCCAAATAGCGCAACTTGGCCTTTGCCGCGAAGATAGTAATGCCATTCGTTGGCATTGGTGTGCCAGTGCAGATTGCGCTGCTTGCCTTTGTTGATGATCATCAGCCCGCCGGACATGCTCTTGGACGCCGGGAATTCGTCGATGGATGCGAGGCGGAACGTGCCGCCCTCGAATTCGCGCGCCGCCCTCGGGTCCTTGAGCAGCCTGAACTTGTGCGTCGATTCCTTTGGCCAGGGCGCATCGAGCGCTTGCGACACGGGCACGACCGGCCCCGCCTGGATGTAGGTCTCTCCCTTGGGAAAAGCGTCGAACGCCTCCTTCGGCAGATTGAAATTGGCGGCGAGGATGTCCTTCGGCGTCACGTCGATCCAATCGGTGATCGAAAACGTGCCGTGCTCGGAGAACGCGCCGTTGTCGAACGACAGAATGAAATGGCAAGGCCTGTCGCCGATGGTCTGGATCGAATGGCCGTGGCCCTTGGCGAAGTACCAAAGATCGCCCGGCTCGTAGTTGTTGATCTCGCTCGCGCCGGAAGGCTCGAGCACCATCGTCTGGCAGCGGCCGTCGATGACATAGGCCCATTCGGCCGCTATGGCGTGCCAGTGCAGTTCGCGCGATGCGCCCGGGTTGAGGAACATGTGAACGCCGGCAATTCCTTTGCTCACCGGCAGCTGATGCAGAGTCGATTCCTTGGCCCAGCCGCCCGATGTAATTTTTGGGATGCCGGCGTCGAGCGCATACTTGAAGTTCGGCATCGCCTCGATGTCTTTTGGATCGTGGGTCGCGACGTCGGCCCCGGGCGGAAGCTGGACCGCGTTTCGCCCGAACCCGCCTTCGCCCGGCTTGCCGCGATCGTTTCCCTCTGCCGCGGCGGCGGCCTGCATCAGCGCAAGTCCGCCCGCACCCAGCGCGGCTGCGCCCAAAAGACCACGCCGGCTCACATTGCCGGGCGCTCCGACGGTGTGCTGCTGCTGCTGTTCAAATGGAGTCATGGTTTTCCTCCGCGATTGTTATGAAGCGTGTTGGCACACGGCGCGCGCTGTGACGGTCAAATGGGCTGAGGCTGTTCTGCACATTCCGGTTCACGGGCGTAACGCCTCGCCGCGAGCTTGAGCAGGCTCACGGCAGAGAAGCAGGCCTTGTGCAACGCCTCGCTGCCAGCTTCGCCATTGTTGTTCGAGACAATTTCTATGCAAGTGCAATTGCGGTATTGGCTAAAAATTTGATCAATCGGTAGCGCGGTACTGCGCAGCACGGCGCACGTGGTCAGGGCCATGCGGGTTCCATATAGCGTACATGGCTTTGCTACGGCGGAGCGAGTGAGAGCCATACAATGCCGGCACGAGATATGGCATGTCAGCTATGATGGCCGCAGGCGTGCACGACGCATTTTGAAGGACTGCAACATGAAAGCGCTGAAAGGCGGACGTTCAGTCAACTCTTTCAAGCTACTCGCAATTGGCGCGGCGATGACCGTGTCCATCGCTTTAGCTGTCTTGACGCGAGCCGATGCCACAGACCCAGAGACGCGGGCCCCTGCGCAGACGCCAAGCTATCTTCCGAGCGTCAGCGATTTCATGATTGCGACGATTCAACCTCGCCACATCAGGCTTTGGCTTGCCGCGCAGAACAAAAATTGGGACTTCGCCGCCTACGAACTTGGAAATCTGAAGGGGGCTTTCAATCGCCTTGGGCGCGCTCATCCGCGATCGAATGATATGTCGCTCCAGGACATGATCACGTCCGCCACCGAACAACCATTCGAGGATATTGACAAGGCGGTTCGGTCGAAAGACGCCACCGCATTCCTCAAGGCCTACGGCGATCTTACGTCCGGGTGTAACGCATGCCACCAGGCCATGAACCACGGCGCCGTCGTGATCCGGGTGCCCCCGAATGCGTTCGTTCCGGACCAGGACTTCACGCCGGCGGCACCCTGAGTTTCGCGGAACCGCGCGGAATTTCTGCGGGAGAACACGGAATCGCCGTGGACGATTCGTCGGTGTATTTACAATGACGTGCTATCGCGCGCCGCCGATAATGCGCCGGACGTCTTACAGCCCCGCCTCGAGCTTCGCGTACAGCGGATTGTCTTTCGAGAACACGTAGCCGAGGTCGGCGACGGCCACCGCTTCGGCACCATGGTCGCGCAGGAAGCTGGTGAGCGCATAGACCTGCTGCGGCGGGCAATGCAGCGTCAGCATGCCCGACGAGGTCGGCCCGCCGAACGGCGTCGCGACGCCGAATTTTTCACGCGCGGCATCGACGAGCTTGCCGTCGCAGGCGGCGAAGCGCGCGCGCACTTCGCGGAAGGCTTTCGCGCGCGCCTGCGCGGCGATGCGGTCGAGGATCACGCGTGCGATCTCGCGCTCGCTCTCGCCCCACGCGGCGCCGCGCGCGGCGACGAGATTGGCCTGCGAGCGCAGGATCACGCCGTCGTCGACGATCTTGAGCGCGTTGGCGGCGAGCGTGGTGCCGGTGGTGGTGATGTCGACGATCATCTCGGCGGTGCCGGCGGCCGGGGCGCCTTCGGTCTCGCCCGAGCTCTCGACGATGCGATAGTCGATGATGCCGTGCGCGGAGAAGAAGTCGCGCGTGAGATTGATGTACTTGGTCGCCACGCGCATCTTGCGAGCGTGGTGATGACGGAAGGCAGTGGCGACGTCGTCGATGTCAGCCATGGTGCGCACGTCGATCCAGGCCTGCGGCACCGCGACGACGACATTCGCAAAGCCGAAGCCGAGGCCTTCGATCAGCACCACGCGCTTGTCGGCATCCGGCATCTGCTCGCGCACAAGGTCTTCGCCGGTGATGCCGAGATGCACCGCGCCCAGTGCAAGCTGCGTCGTGATCTCAGACGCCGAAAGGTAAGCCACCTCGACGCCGTCGAGACCGGCGATGGCGCCGCGATAGTCGCGCGCGCCGCGCGGCTTGATCAGCGCGAGTCCCGAGCGCGCGAAGAAGGCTTCGGAATTTTCCTGCAGCCGGCCCTTGGCGGGAACGGCGAGAACGAGTGGCCCGCTCATGCCGCGCCTCCGTAGACCGCGAGGCGTTCGATCCACACCGCGAAGCCGATCGCGGGGATCGGCTCGGGACTGCCGAGCCGCGTGAGCAGGTCGTCGTAGCGGCCGCCGGCGACCAGCGGATCGCCGGTGCGTCCGGAGTCGGTCAGTTCGAACACGAAGCCGGTGTAATAGTCGAAGCCGCGGCCAAAGGCGGTCGAGAAATGCACACGCTTCAAGTCGACGCCCTGCGCCGCGAGGAAGCCGGTGCGGCTTTCGAACAGGTCTAGCGCCGGCGCGAGCGCGTTGGCCATGTTGGCGTCGGCGGCAAGCGCGCGCAGCTCGGCGGCGGATTCATCGGGATCGCCCTGGATGGCGAGGAAGCGTTCGATCACGGCGCGCACCTCGCCGGGCAGCTTGGTGCTGGCGCCGAGCGCGGATTGCTCGAGGAAGCGGTCGGCGATCTCGGCGACCGAGCGGCCGCCGACGGCATTGATGCCGGCGATCGAGAGGAGGTCGGTCACCAGCGCGTGCGCGCCCTTCGGGTCGGAGCCGGCGAGCGCCGCCAGCACGCCCTGGTACTCGGGGCGCGCATTATTTCCCCCGAGCAAAAGCCGGTCGAGGTCCTGCGCCAGGTTGGTCTTGCGGTTGAAGTCCTTGACCAGCCGCCGCTTCCAGGCCGGGGGCAGGTCGAGCGCGGCGATGAGATCGCAGAACAGCGCGACGTCGCCGATCTGAATGTCGGGGTGGGCGAGGCCGTAATGCGCGGTGGCTTCCAGGCCGAGGGCGAGCATTTCGGCGTCGGCGGCGGCCTTATCGGCGCGACCGAAGCTCTCGATGCCGGCCTGGAGGAATTCGGGCGGCTGGTCGACCCGGTGACGGAAGACGGGGCCGAGATAGCAGAATCCGGCCGGACGCCCGGCGCCGCTCGAGCCAAGGTAGTCGCGTGAGACGGGAATGGTGAGGTCCGGCCGCAGGCAGAAATCGCCGCCACCGGGGGCGGCGGTGAGGTACATGCGTTTGCGGATGTCCTCGCCGGAGAGGTCGAGGAAAGGCTCGGCCGGCTGCAGGATTGCGGGCGCGACCTTGGCATAGCCGGCGCGCTCATAAGAGGCGACCAAGGCCTCCGCCCGCGCATCGGCGCCTTTCGCCTGGGGTATCACGCTCGCGTCCATGCCTCGTCCCGTCGTCGCCGGCCTGACCCCGGCCGTTTGCGCGGGCCCTTTAGCACGGCAGGTCTAAACATTCGACGCCGTTCGTCGGCGGCCCTTAACGCGGCCGCGCGGCAACCGGCTGGTGTCGTTAACGAATTCCCCCAGAGTCAGGGTGTCCGAAAGTCGTATAATAAAAATAAATGATGTCATTTTTGACAGTAATAATCGGTGTTTAGGGGCCCTGGGAGGTAAGACAATTTCAATGCAACCGCGTTTGACTGGCACCGGTTGGAGACATGACCATGACGCAGCCAGTGCCGCGCTCACTCGTCGAGGCCTTCTACCGGGCCTACGAGACGCGAGATCCTGAAAAGATCGGGCCGTTTCTGGCCGACGACGTCGAATGGACCATCAGTGGCCCGGTCGGCGTGCTCGGCTTTTGCGGGTGCCGCCACGGCAAGGCGGCGGT
>DATARB010000271.1:0-21886 GCA_036264375.1 Pseudolabrys sp. | reverse complement strand
TCGGCGGTCTGGCCAAGGAGTACGCCGCGGATCGTGCCGCGGCCATCTGTCGATCGGCAGGGATCGCGTCTGGGCTCGTCGACCTTGGCGGCGACATCGCGGTCGTGGGGCCGCGGCCCGGCAATAACCCCTGGGTCGTCGTGATCAGCGACCCGCAACATCCGGACCGGCCGTTTGCCCAGATATCACTGCGGGCCGGTGCTCTTGCCAGCAGCGGCGACTACGCACGCTACATCGTCGTCGGCGGCAAGCGCTATGGTCACATCATCAATCCGCTCACCGGCTGGCCGATCGAAGAGGTCGCTGCCGTCAGCGTGAGTTCCGATCAATGCTTGGCGGCCGGCAGCCTATCGACAATCGCGATGTTGATGGGAAAGCGCGGCATTGAATGGCTGAAGCGGATCGGTGTTGCGCATGCCTGGATGGATGCGTCGTCCGCCTGCGGTTGCACGCAGGCTTTCGAGTTGTCGAGCTTGCACGGTCCGGTCAAGCGAGCGTGTTGATCCTGGAGCCTGCGATGGCGTTCGCCAGTGTGGCGTTGCTCGCCGATATTGTTTGGGTAGGCGTCGGCGATGCAGCGAATGTTTGCGGGCCCGTATCGGCTTGTTGGCCGCGCATCTGTTTCATCATGCCGGTCATCCCGGTGACGAAATCTTGCTTGTCGACACTGCCGCTGCCCGCCGGATCAAGCTGGGACCAGATCGCGTCCGCGCCCTGCGCTTTGAAATCGCCTGGCGGGTTCAAAGTCTGAAACGCCTGGTTGAATTGCGATTGGCTAATCGATCCCGAACCGCTCGTATCCATCTGATCGAACAGGCTCGACATCTTTTGTGACGCCGGAGCGCGCGTGCTCGCGCCTGACATCATTTCCAGGCCACTGCTGGCCGTTAACGCTGAAATAGCGCTCATGGTCGTCCGACTTGATGTGTGCGTCCCCGGCGGCAATATGGAGTCGTCCGGTTAACGTTCGACTAACCTTGTTTGCATGCAATGGTGCGGATGTTTCCTCATCGCGGCTGAGGCGACCACTTCGCGGCGGATCCCCAATCCGCCGCCTACGCCGCGCGGACGCCGTCGATGAACTGGTTGACTTCCGCCCGCAGGTCTTCCGCCTGCTGCGAGAGCTGGCGCGCCGCATTGAGCACCCGATTGGCTTCCGCGTCGGTCGCCGCCGTCGCGTCCTCCACGCCGTCGATGGAGTGTTTGACATCTTGCGCGCTGTTGGCGGCGCGTTGGACGCTCTGGGCAATCTCGTGCGTCGCAGCGCGCTGTTGCTCGACGGCGGCGGCGACTTCGGCGGCGATCTGGTTCATGTCGCGGATGGTGGTCGCCATAGCCACAATGGCGCCGACGGTGTTGCCGGTGCCGACCTGGATTTGCGATATCTGCACGCCGATCGCGTCGGTCGCCTGCGACGTCCGCATGGCAAGCGTCTTCACCTCGTTCGCGACCACGGCGAATCCGCGCCCGGCCTCTCCCGCACGCGCCGCCTCGATTGTCGCATTGAGAGCGAGCAGATTGGTTTGACGGGCGATGTTCTGGATCAGCAGCGTGATGTTGCCGATCTCCTCGGCATCATGCACGAGCGCCTGCACCGTGCTGTCGGTAAGCTGCGCCTCCGCCATCGCGCTCGTCGCGATGTCTTGCGATCGCAAGACCCGGCGGGCGATTTCGTCGAAGGACGACGACAGCTCTTCCGTCGCGAGAGCGACGCTTTCCGCATTGTCCGCCGCCTGCCCGGCGGCGGCCATCACCGCGGAGGACTTTGCGCCAGTCTGCGCCGTGGTGCCATGCATCAGCTCGGCGCTCTGCGTCAGCTCCGCCGCGGCGACCGAAAGGCTGGATGCAAGCGCGCCGACCTTCGCCTCGAACTTGGCGTAAAGGTGCTCGAGCGCCTGGGTGCGGCGCCTCTTCGACTGACGTTCGGATTCCCGCTCTTCTGTCAGGTGTGTGGATTCGATGGTGCGGTCGCGGAAGATCCGTACGGCGGAAGCCATCGCGCCCAATTCGTCGAGGCGTCCTTCGTGCGGAATGGCGATGTTGACCGTGCCATTCGCCAGCGCGCGCATGACCTCGGTGATTTGCGTTATGGGGACGGCGGTGCCGCGGCCGATGAGGATCGCAAGCGCGATGCCGAGGAGGATCGCGAGGGCAAACGTCAGACCGCCAAGGCTACGCGCCGACGTGACCGCGTCGATCATCTCCTGGACGGATTTGATCTGGGTCTCGACAGCCGCGCTGTGGATGCCTCTGGCTGCTTGAGACATCTTGTCCGCGACGTCCTGGCGTTCCGCCGTCAAGGTCGCGAACCACTGTGTGTCGGACACCAATCCATCGATCGCCTGGATATAGCGTCCGAGCGGTTGCGCGGCCGCGTCGAGAAACCGCTGGACACGCTTGTTGTCGATCTTCTGCTGCTTGAGTTCGTCGACCACGCGCAACATGGCGTCGGTTTCGACACGCGCGCGGTTTGAGTCGGCGGGATCTCGGGTCGCGAGAAAGCGCGCTGCGGTGGACTTGCTGTCGTAAAAACTTTGCATCAGCCGGGTTGCCGGCTCGAGCGCATTGATCCCGCCAGGGTCTCGTACGAGAACGGCGACGATCGCCGAGACGATATTGCCCAATTCCGTCGCGTTCTCGGTGAAGTCGACGATGTGAGAGCGCCGCGTGTTTATGGTCGCGATCGTATCCGCCAAGACTTGGCGGTATCGGTCTTCGAGGCCGCTCAGCGTTTCGACGCTTTGCGCAGCGCGATTGTTGTCCCGCCCGTAGACTTCTTCCATCGCGGCTGTGGCTTGTTGCAGCCGCTCGATCGCGGCCTGGGCTGCCTGCAGGTCCGTATCATCCTGCGAGAGAGCATATTGAGTCACGCGAGAATGGACTTGCCCCATCCCGGCCGCGAATGCGCTCACCACCGACATCTGATGCGCATTCGCGCCGACGTTGTCGGAGTCGGAATTGACCAGCCCAATGCCGCGCAGAAAGATCGCCGACACGACAATCAAAAGAAACAGGATGATCGAAAACCCGCCGTAAATGCGGTGCCGGACCGAAAGTCGCGGAGCAACAGCTTCTCTGATCTTTTTCGTTGCAAGCGTCAAAAAGGCTGCAATGTCGTGTGACATTACTGGACCTGTTCGATTTTCTCGATAATCTCGGTGCCGAACCGCCGCGCAAACTCCGGCTTTGCCGAGGCCATCGCTGCCGCGAATTTCCCGCGATCGACGTCGATGACGACCTTCATTCCGGCCATTGTGAGCTCGTCGATGCCCTTCGCTTCGGCGGCGGCGGCGAAGCGGCGCGAGGCCGCGCCGGCCAGTTTCGCGGCAGCCGTAAAGCTCGCCTTGTCGTCCGCGGACAGTTCATCGAATGCGTCGGCCGACATGAAGATAATGGCCGGATCGTAGACATGGCCGGTCAGGGTCAGATATTTCTGCACCTGATCGAATTTCGACGCTTGAATGGTCGCGATCGGGTTTTCCTGCCCGTCGAACTGTCCCGATTGCAGCGCGCCGTACAGCTGCGGGAACGGAAGCTGCCTGACATCGGCGCCGAGGGCTTTGAAGCCGGCCGACATGACATCGGACTGAGGCAAGCGAAGTTTCAATCCCTTGAGATCATCCGGCGTGTGAATTTCCCTCTTCGAGTTGGTGATATGGCGCATCCCGTTTTCGCCCCATGCAAGAGCGACGAATCCCTTTTCACGAAATTTGTTGAGATAGGACTGCCCGATAGCGCCGTCGAGAACGGCATGGGCATGTGCGACATTGCGAAACAGGAACGGAATGTTGAAGACGCCGACCTCGGGCAAGAAGTTCGGCAGGGGTGCGCCGGTGATGAAGGCGAGGTCGACCGTGCCCAATTGCACGCCCTTCATCATTTCGACCTCGCCGCCCAAAGCGGCGTTTGGGTAGCCCTCGATGCGATAGCGGCCTTTCGTTCGCTTGGCGATTTCGTCCGCGAAGACCTTGGCCCCTGCGCCGAGCTGCGAGTCCGGAGTCAGAATGTAACCGAACTTCAGGACCCTGGGGGATTGCGCTAATGCCGGCGTCGAGATGGTGAGACAGGCGAGAATAGCCGCCATGATCGCGGCTGAAACGGCGATGCGTGTAAACATGATTGACCCCCGTCGGGCCCAGCTGCGAGGCCAAGGGCGGGCAATATGGTCTACTACGAGTTAACGCGAGGTTCATGGATACCGCCAAGCCGCGCGGGCGCACTGGCGCGCGCGAGACGGTACGCCAGGCGATCAGACCCAGCGCCAGCCGCACACGCGACGTCGCCTGCTTCGGCTCCACCAGCAAACCCAGCGGCGGCGACGCGGCTGCGCCTTCTCGACCAGGTCGCCGATCGCCGCGGCGCCCGTCTGGATGGGGCCGAGCGGCACGGCCTCGGCAACTTTGGGCGCGATGGCCCAGCCGGCCGTCGCGACACCGATGGTCACGACGGCGGCGCCGGGCAGGATGTCTCTGAGTAAAGTGCGACGATCGACTGCTGCCATGGCCCTGCTCCCTGGTATCGACGTGCTGGGACGCTCACGGAATGTCGGGGGTATGCAATGTCGTCTACGAAAGACTTCGGTCATGTTGGTGCATGCGGCCATAACGCGTAACATGACGTCTAAGATGCATTGCGTCGAAGAAATCATTGCTCGAAAAGATTGGTGCTGAAGAACATTTGTAGCCATTAGACGCTGTCCGTTTTTTGCGCATTGCCACGTGATCATGGAGGCGCAAGATGGAACGTCGCGAGTTCTTGATTCTCGGCGCCGCGAGTGCTGCAGCCGCCGGCGCTCAACCCCAATTTGCTGACGCGCAATCCCCACCTGCCGCTCGTCAGCCGCTGGCGCCAACGGACCTGCAGACAACAGTTGCGCGGTTGCGCGCGCAGTTCCTCAAAGAATTCGATGCCGCTTACGTCGAGAATGTGATCGTGCCCTATTTCCTGGTCAGCACGTTTCACGGCGAAAGACCGTCTCTGCCGATGATCGATGTGGCGCTGACCAAGCAGAATGCTTTGCCGCGTGATCTTTGGGGGCTTCTGAGCGAAAGCTGGAAGATCGATCCCGATGGCGGTGTCACGGTGTTTCTTCAGGCATTGGAGAAGCGCGGCCCGGACAACGAGCGCAAGAGAATCTATATGTCGGCGGTGACGCCGGACCTCTATGGGCCGATGTACCATGACAAAATCATGGTCTTTTTCAACAAGCTGCTGGACGACAAGAACGCGGGAAAGCCGCTGATGCGGCCCTATCTGGAAGGCTACTTCGATATGTATTGGGACCTGCACCTGGGCGTGAAGGGCGATGCTGTCCCCGCGCAAGTGCGCCAGATTGGCGACAATTTCAATACGGTGCTTGCCTATCGCGACCCGACACAAAAAATCGTCTACGAAAACTATATGGGCGTGCGCTCGAATCTGAAGTTCTTGAAGGCGTGGATCGACGAAAAAGTATCCGATCTCGGCAACGGAAAAATCGCCGATCCCCAGAAGACCTTTGTCTATTGGTGGATCAAGAACGCCGGCAATGGCGAGAACTTCAGCCAGAAGGACATCGTATTCGAGTGCTTCCACAATTTCGTTGCATTCAGCCAGTGGGGGAACACGATCTATAATATCATGCTGAAGCTCAGCAAGAACGCAGGTGACCCCGACGTCCGGGCCGCGTTCAAGCGTACGATGAGCGGCAGATTCGACGCCGCGGACGGGACTTCATTCACGCCGCTCGAGCGTTTTGTGATGGAGCTGTTCCGCACGATTTCGCCAAATGGCGGGAGCATATCGGCGTTGGAAGAAACACAAACGCCACCGTTCCAAAGACATGGCTACATTGTCAGCCCGCACACGGCGACGAGCTTCGATCCGGTGCATTGGCATGATCCGGACAAGTTCGATCCGGATCGCTACAAGACCGCGCCGACGAGCCACCAGATCGACGAGGCAAAATGTGAGCAGATCGGCTTTGCGAAGTGTCCCTTCGACAGAACGGAGTTCGATCTCAAGGATGGCCGAAAGGCCGTGATGCACAATAGCGGTTTCGGCACCGTCTATGGAATCGTCGACGACAAACCGCTGCCTGTCTGCGACTACGCCGGATTTGCGCCTTTCGGATTCGGCTATCGCCGCTGCCCCGGTGAACAGCTCACGATCCAGGCCTTCGAAGATTTCTTGAGGAAGGTTTGGACGGACAAGATCGATTTTGAGAAGTTCAACATCGTCAATCCGGAAATACTTCCAATCGGACCGACCACCGTGATCGGCGATAACGTCGGATTCATCAGATCGGCGTAGGTGTCAGGCCCGGCAGCCGGTCAACTTGCCGTCTGCGACAAATGCCGCCTGGAAGCTTGTATCGTTCGATATAGCAATCCGAAAAGGCTGCTGCCGGTGACCATGCCGAGAACGTAGATCAGGACGATGAGGAACGCGAGCGGCAGGCGGAAGCTGGAATTGAGAAACGAGACAGTGACGATCTCGAAGTTTTGGATCGCAAAGATGATCGTGGCGATCGCGAACACGACAATCACGATGAGGTAGACCCAGCGCATGATGGTTTCTCCACGCTAAGGTTATGCCGTCCGTTGCAGTATAACATGCCCGACATGGTGTCGCTTGCCGGTGCTTTCTCATCGCGGCCGCGGCGGTATGGCCACCTCGCGCCGGACCGGTAGGGTGAAGCTGAAGGTTGCGCCCTTGCCCTCGTTCTGCGCGGCCCAGAGGCGTCCCTCGTGCGCTTCGACGATGGACCGGCAGATGGCGAGCCCCATGCCCATGCCTTTCCTCTTCGTTGTGAAGAATGGCTCGAAGATCTTCTCCGAATCGGCCAGCCCGCCGCCATGGTCGCGGACCTCGATCAAGATGGTCTCATGGTCCTTGCATCGCGTGCGGATAAACACCGCCTTGAACGGGTCGGCCGTGAGCTCCATCGCATCGAGGCCGTTGCGCGCCAGATTGATCAGTACCTGTTGTATCTGTGTCCGGTCGCCCATCGTCGGCGGCAGGTTTGCCTCCAGGTCCATTTCAATGCGCGCCTTGCGCCTGGCGGCCTCATCGCTCAGCAGTTGACAGACTTCATCGATGACGTCGTTGATGTCGAGCAGCGTTCCGGTCGCCGGCGTGCGCTTGAATAGTGCGCGGATGCCGCTCACGACCTCCGCGGCGGCGTTGCCGTCGCGGATCGCCCTCTCAGCGGCGTCGCGCGCGCGTTCAATGTTCGGCGTATCGGCGGATAGCCAGCGCAGGCAGGCGTAGCCGTTGGTGACAACCGAAGCCAGCGGCTGATTGATCTCATGCGCGATCGAGGCCGACATCTCTGCGAGGCTCGCCGTCTGCGACGCACGCGACAGGCGCTCTTGCGTCGAGCGCAGCGCATCCTGCATGCGCGTCTCCTCTTCGATATCGACATTCACGCCATACCACTGCACGACGCGGCCATCGTCGTCGCGCAGCGGCTCTCCGCGTCCGTCAACCCAACGGTAGACGCCATCGGCGCGGCGGATCCGATGCCGGATGGCAAACGGCTCGCCGGACTTGACCGCTTGCTCCCAGGTGCGTTCCACCGCGCGCAGATCGTCCGGATGAATAAACGTGCCGAGCGCCGGCGGTTGCCGACTCCAGTCTTGAGATGTGCCGAAAGGGTCCAAGGTCGGCCCGACGTAATCGATCAGGCGCTTGTTGAGATAAGAGGGCCTTCCGTCGGGCTTCGCGCACCAGACCAGCGCCGGAATGGTGTCGATGAGCACTCGAAGCTGCTGCTCGCTTTTTTGCAGAGCCTCCTCAGCCCTCTTGCGGTCCTCGATGTCGATTGTCGTGCCGTACCATCCGGTCACCTGGCCGTTGCGGTCGCGCGAGGCGCGCGCCGAAGCGCTGAACCAGCGGTACCTGCCGTCGAAGCGGCGGACGCGGTGTTCGGATACGAACGGCTCGCCCGTTTCAAGGCACCGTAAAAAGGCGGCAACCGTGCGGTCCGCATCTTCAGGATGAATGACCCTCGTCCATCCGAACGCATTCGACCCCTTGATGCGGTCCAGTTCCGCAGCCGGCTTGCCGACGTACTCCAGCACTCGCGGATTGACGTATCTGAATGTCCCATCGGCATCGGTGGACCATCCGAGTCCGGGCATGCTCTCCACGATCAGGCGGGCTTCGTGCTCGGCGCGTCGCGTCGCATCCGTCTCTTGGTACCCCTGAATAAGCAGGCTGATGACGAGCGCCGCAGCTACGAAGATGCCGAACCTCACATAATCATCGGGCTCTACGGATGCGTACGATTCCGGCGCGAGAAACAGGAGACCGAAAGCAAGCGCAGAGACGACGATTGCGAGCAGTCCCGGTCCACGCCCTGCGTAAAGGCAGGTCACCGTGATCGCGACGAGGAAGCAGGCAGCCGGTGCTCTCGTAATCCAGGCAGCTGCGATGGCGGCGCAGGACACGGCGAGCGCCAAGCCATAACGCTGCAAGGTCGACAATACGTTCGTTGCGTCGGTACGCATCATGGCCACCCGGGCTTGCGAACGGGCGGGTTAGGCCGGCGGCGGCCCCAACGCTCTCGCCAAGCAAGACGCTGAATACGAGAACGATAAAAAATGTCGTTCGAAACGACGCGCTATCGGGCCTTGCACAAGTATAGCCAAGGGGTAACGGCTTTTGAAGCCGTCTCCCGCTCACGCAGGCTTGCGCCTTCTGCGCGCGTGATCACGCCGCCACCATCTCGGAGCTTGTCTCACTCACGGACCGCCGTAGCCGCGGAACATGCCGACGACTGCCATACCGATGTGGCGCGTGGCTTGAAAGTTTCCGGCTACCTCCGCCAGGCCCATGAAGAGGACGGCGTAGAAATACTGCGGCATCCGCTTTTCGAGTCCGAGCAGCGTTCGTCCCATGGAGTCGCGTATGGCTTCGATATTGACTGCGCAGCCGACAGCGAGCCCGAGCAGCGCGCCGACAAGGATGTCGCCGGGATAGTGGATGCCGAAATAGACTCGCGCGATTGCGACGCAGGCGCTGAAGACGCCGAAGAGAAGTCCGAAAGGCCTGGAGACCGCCCACAGACAAGCGGTCACGACGAACAGGTAAGTCGCCGTGTCGCTCGGAAAGCTGCTCCAATGCTCGAGGTCGAACGTCCAGGGATGGCTGGGCGCATTGGCGCCGACCTCATACATTGGACGGAGACGAAACGGCAGCAGCGTCGATATGGTCCGATTGATGATGAGCGCGATGGCGACTGCCGGAACGAGCAAGACCAGCGTTTCACGCCGGCGAAACTGTTGAGGGTCCCGCCGGAACCACAGCAGTCCAAAAATGCCCATGAACAGGGCGCCGGCGAACGTCGCCAGATGCAAGGCGGCGCGATCGAGAACGGGGCTCAAGCCGCAATAGAAATTGAGAGCACGATAGAGCGAGACGTCCAACGTCGAGAGATAGTTCATGGGAATTGCTCACATCCTGACCATCGCCGCCGTTTTTCAACCGATGCTGGAGCCTCGGCTTGAGACCACCGGCGATACGCCTATTTTAACGGTGAGATGTCAGCGTTTGCCGTTGCGCGCTGTCGGTACTCCGATGGATCGCCGCCCACGCGTTGGAGGTAGCGCGTCTGACAGCGGGCCGGCGCCGGCCAGGCGCCCAAGCAGGTCAGCCAGACCATCGTGCTCACGACCTGCAGCGTGCTCGCCAAGTCGCTGCAGCCGGTGCGCACTTGCGGGCATCAGTACGGCGAAGTTGCCGCCTTACGGCTGTCGATCGTGTTCGGGAAAAGCGAGCTCGACGCGGCGTCGGTCGCGACTCGGTGTCCACGCGCGCATGCTTGAGCCGCCGCTGGCCTCGGCGTCTGGGCGACGTTACGATCCGTTCGCGGAACTGAGAGGACAACACAAGGAGAGGCGCAAATGGCCCAACTCGTGGTGCTTTACAAGACTCCGGCGAATCCGGCCGCGTTCGACAAGTATTACAGCGAAACGCATGTGCCGCTCGCCAAGAAGATGCCTGGGCTCAAGCGCTATGAGATCAGCCAAGGGACCGTGGCGTCGCCTGCGGGCGAGTCGGGCATCCATCTGGTGGCGATATTGACGTTCGATTCACTGGCGGCGATCCAGAGCGGGGTCGGTTCGCCGGAAGGCCAGGCCGCGGTCGACGATTTGAAGAATTTCGCGGGTGCGGGCGCCGATGTGCTGATGTTCGACAGCCGCATACTGTGAGCGCGCGCCCCCGCGCGCACAGTGTCGACGAGGGCGGTTAACCGCTCGTCCGTTCGACGGTGACAGGAGTGAGACCGGAAAAGCCGAGCGCGTGCGCGCCGGCCGGTGTCAGGTCGATGATCCGTCCGCGGATGAAGGGACCGCGATCGTTGATGCGTACGACGACGCTGCGGCCGTTGCGCTGGTTGGTCACGCGCACGCGCGTGCCGAATGGCAAGCTACGATGCGCGGCAGTCAAGCCGTACGGCACTGCGCGTTCGCCGTTGGCTGTCTTTTCTCCCTTGTATGCATAGATCGACGCGATGCCCGTTTGAGCGTTCGCAACATTTGCGCAGGCAAAGATCATCGCGACGCCGCAAAGCGCGGCGCAAGAGCGCAGAAGCATTCAGGAACTCCCCGATTGCGCCCCCCAGCGCAATTGCGCTCATAAAGAGCGGATGTGCGCTTTCAGGGCCGGAATGCGGCCATTTCGCGCAAATTCGAGTTTAGCGGCCGCATAGCGGCTGATTGCGTGCAGCGCTGCTATGCATAAGAGGGTGATATTCGCGCGTATCATCATGCCGCTGCAGCCTGCTGCGGAAACTGTGTGGCGCTTTCATACGCGCGCGCGTCCGCTTTGCAGACAATGCGTTTCAAGCTTGAAGAAATCTCCAATCCTTCAGGAAGCAATATGCCGGCGGCAGGATTTGGATCGCGTCTGGGTTGCGCCAGATCAATGAGTGTTTCCTCGCAATCGACGATACGCATCAAGGAGCAATCAATAATGCAGATCGCGAGAGGAGACGCTGAGACATGTTCTGGAATCATCGCTCCGTGCGCATCGGAGTCGGCGTGTTGCTGGCGTGACGACCGCGATCGGCGCCTCCGGCACATTCCGGCTGTTGCCGGTGGTGATCGCGGGCCTGATCAAGCCGTTCGGCGTTCCCTTCCGCGTCACGCCGAAAGGCAGCGCGAACGATCAGAACTATTTCGACTCCTACACATTCGCGGCGCTCGCGCTGCTGATCGTCATCACCACCGCCGGCCTGATCATCAACTTGATTCCGGAATGGGCCGTGGTCCGGCCCGGTGAATTCGGCGTGCTCGCCGACTACTGGGCCGTTGTGAATATCGTGGTGCTGGCGCTGGCGGCGATGATCTGCTTCGAGGTGCCGCGGCGCGCGCGCGAAGATTTCGTCGCAGACGAGCCGGTCGCGATCCATGCTGCGGGGGAAAGCATCGCCGGCCGTGTGACGCGCCTGTCGCTGGGCTATGTCACCATTGAGCTGCCGCCGGGTCAGGCGCTGCCGCCGGTCTTGCACACCATCGAGCTTGGCGGCGTACAGGCGCTGCCCGCCCGCATCGTGCGCCATTCGTACCTGCCGGACGGCGGCATCCGCTACACCGTGGTTCTCAATAACCTGAAACCTGATCGGGCCAAGCCGCGACGCAATGATCGTGAAGCTCTACACCGGCAAGTATTCGCGCAATATCCGCGTCATCAGCGCCCGGCGCATCGTGGTCGGGCTTTGGAAGCGGGCGTTCGGCGATCTGCGGGAACCAGGTTCGCTTCCCGGCCGCCGCACCTTACCCCGCCGCCTTACGTCGCGACCGTGATGCTGTGGTCTTGCGCGCGGGCGTCTTTCGCGCCGGCGCGCGGCGCGGCTTCGTCTTGGCGGTGCCGATACTGGGCACATAGGCGCTCAGATCTTTCATCGACGGCACCAGCTCGATCAGCTTCGCCGGAATTTCCGTCACGCCTGTGCGCAGCGTCGTCGCGCGCCTCGTCGCGCCCGCGGCGATGACGCCGAGATTGAACGCCACCGCGGCGCTCGTCTTGGGATGCTGCTGGACGAAGTCCGAGAGGATCTCCAGCCAATTGATCGTTTTGGAAGCCATCGCATATGTCCCTGTTGCCACAGAGTGAATACGCGCGCTGCAACTTTGTTCCGGCCGAGCAAAGGGGCAAAGCCGATTACATCTTGCTGCGGCGCCGCGTTGCCTAAGGGGGGAACGGGGCTTAGGGGCCAGCGTTGACGGCGCAACAACGCAAGGCGCTTTCGCCATGGTTCCATCCGTTCGCAAGTCGATCTTCTCGCTCGCCATGCTCGGATTGCTGATCGCCGCACCGTCCGCCGCGCAGCAGCCCGAGCCGCGTCCGGCCGCGGCCGACAATACATTCCTGCTCACCATCTTCTTGCGTCACGACGAGTCGAAGACGCTTCCCGAGATCAATGCGCAACTGCGACGCCAGCACTACTTCGCCAGATTTCCCCCCGCCGGCGTCGAGGTCGTATCCTGGTACGTGATGATGGGCATCGGCCAAGTGGTGACGCTGCGCGTGCCGGCCAATCGCCTGCGCGACGTGAACCGCGCCATCGAAGAGACGGCGTGGGGTGGATATCGCACCGAGTTCTATCCGACCTACGATTACAAGGCCCTTGCTGAGGAAGAGCGCAAAAAAGCGCAGTAAAGCCGCAAGGCGCGGTGCGGGTGGAGCCGACGAGATGTTCAAAGTGGAACCGGCCTGAATCGGAACAAGCGTTCTCGCGCCGCGTTTCTCCTGGACATGTCTTCGGGTGGTGGGTCGCGCTATGTCGTTTGTCGTCTATCTCGCCGTTCTGCTCGTCGCGGCCGCAAGCGCGATGTTCGGGCTCGATCTTCTGACGGCGCCGCTGCCGCCGAAGCCGCCTGCGCAGCACGCAAGCGTGACGAAAAGCACCCCGGAGAAGCTCAGCCAGCGGCAGGCGGAGAAAGAGCAAGCCAACAAGCAAGCAAACAATCGCGCGCTGAGCCCGGTCTATCCAGCGGACCCGGGCGGAAGCAAAGACATTCGCGTCGTTTCTCCGCCGGCCGGTGAAACAACCGGCGCGAACCGTGCCGATACCGCCGCTGTGCCGGCGGTGGCGGAAGCGAAACAAGCAGAGACGAAACAAACGGAGGCGACGGTATCCAAGCCAGCCGTCCAGGCCGCGGCAACGCCGCAGCAGTCTCAGCCACAGCAAGCGCCGCAGCCAGCGCCACCGCAGATGGCCGCCGCGACGCCCGATGACCGGGGCGAATCGCCACATGGCGCCGCCGCGCCGGCAGTCCCGGCCGCCGAGCCGGTCACGCAGCAGGCCGCCGGGCGTTGCGACATTCAGACGTGCACTCAGGCGTATTCTTCGTTTCGCGCGTCCGATTGCACCTATCAGCCGTTCTCAGGGCCGCGCCGTGTCTGCGGCAAGCCGTCGACGCAAAGGCGCACAACAGCAAGCGTCCGCCCGCGGGGGTTTGATGCGCGAGCCGAGCGTGAGACGCGCAACTGGGACGCGCGCAGTTGGGACGCGCGGCGCAATCCGGAGGTGGACGACGCGGTGCGCGGATTCCGGCGGATGCCTTACGCCGATGACGATGATTACAATCAGCCGCGCGGCAATCGCCGCGTCATCGTGATCGAACGCGGCGGCGGAGGCCTCTGGCCCTAGTTGCTTCCGTTCGTCTGCGGCGACCAGCGTAGCTCACATTCCGCGCTGCGGCGCCGTCTGCAAAAACTCCAGCAGCTGCTGCTTGTAGAACCTGGCATTGCCGGTCGTGAGATGGCCGCTGGTCTCGGCGCTTGCCGGGATGAGATAGAGCTTCCCGTTCTTCACGTCTTTCATCGCGCGCGCCATCACGCCGGTCTCCGGCGGATTGCGTTCGTCATCGGCCGAATTGATCGCCAGCAGCGACGCCTGGATGCGCGACAGGTCCGGCGCGGCGTCGTAATCGGCCGACGAGCCCCACTGCCAGAGGAAATCATTGGCATCGGCCGTCACCGGAAGCTTGAGCCGCGCGTCGACCATCTTGTCGGCCAGTTCGCGCGTCGGCGCCTGCTTCTGATAGTTCAGCGTGCCGCCGGAGGTGGCGATGCTGAAGAAGATGCTGGCGTATTTCAGCGCGTTCGGCTGCTTTGTGTAATTGCCATTGTTGTAATCCGGGTCGTTGCGGATCGACTCGATCATCATCCGCCGCAGCATCCAGTTGCGGCTTGACATCGCGGTGGGCTGCGAGGCCATCGGCACCAGCGCGTCCATGAAGCTCGGATATTTTTCGCCCCAGAGCCAGGTCTCCATGCCGCCCATGGAATTGCCGATGACAAGCCGCAGATGCTTGATGCCGAGATGCTCGGTCAGCAGGCGGTGCTGCGCGTCGACCATGTCGGCGTAATCGTATTGCGGAAACTTCGTTTTCAGTCCGTCGGACGGCTTGCTGCTTTTGCCGTGGCCGATGACGTCCGGGATGACGATGAAATATTTGCTGGCGTCGAGCGGTTGGCCGGCCCCGAACAGCTCACCGGCGAAGGCGGGCGTGAGCATGGCGGCGGCCGATCCGCCGGTGCCGTGCAGCACCAGCACCGGCTCACCGGCTGGCTCGCCGATGGTGGTGTAGGCGAGTTTAACCTCCGGCAAAACGTCGCCGGTGTGGAACTTGAAATCGTGCGCGATCCATTCGCTTTGTTTCGGTGCGGGGTAGTCGGCGGCCGAGGCGGTGGACAGTGCGGCAAGCGTCATTGCAATGGCGGTCATGGCCTTGAAGTGCTTCATCGCGCTTCCTCGCAAAAAGCGCCGCGCTGCAATAGCGCGGCGACGTGATGTTCGGGGAAGTCTACATGAACCAAAGGGACGGTTGGAGAGGTGCGGCTTGCCTCAGCTTGTCATTGCCGGGCTTGACCCGGCAATCCCGATAACGAGGCACAGCGGTGCCTTCCTGAGCGGGATCACCGGGTCACGCCGCGGAGCGGCGGCCCGGTGATGACAGGCTTTCTTAGTAAAGCACCACGCTCCGGATCGACTTGCCCTCGTGCATCAGGTCGAAGGCGTCGTTGATCTTGTCGAGCGGCATGGTGTGGGTGATCAGATCGTCGATGTTGATCTTGCCCTCCATGTACCAGTCGACGATCTTCGGCACGTCGGTGCGTCCGCGCGCGCCGCCGAAGGCGGAGCCCTTCCACACGCGCCCGGTGACGAGCTGGAACGGCCGCGTTGAGATCTCCTGGCCCGAGGCCGCGACGCCGATGATGATGCTCTCGCCCCAGCCGCGATGGCAGCACTCCAGCGCCTGGCGCATCGTGTGCACACTGCCGATGCATTCGAATGAGAAATCCGCACCGCCGCCGGTGACATCGACGATCGCCTGCACGACCTTGTCGCGGCCGACCTCGTCCGGATTGATGAAATGCGTCATGCCGAACTTCTCGGCCATGGCGCGCTTGCCCGGATTGAGATCGACGCCGACGATCTTGTCGGCGCCCACCATCCTGGCGGCCTGGATCACGTTGAGGCCGATGCCGCCGAGCCCGAAGACGACGACGTTGGCGCCGGGCCAGACTTTCGCCGTGTAGATCACCGCGCCGATGCCAGTGGTGACGCCGCAGCCGATGTAGCAAATTTTATCGAACGGCGCGTCCTCGCGGACTTTCGCCAGCGCGATCTCCGGCAGCACGGTGAAGTTGGCGAAGGTCGAGCAGCCCATGTAGTGGAACACAGCGTCGCCGTCGCAACGGAAGCGGCTCGTCCCATCCGGCATCAGGCCTTTGCCTTGCGTGGCGCGGATCGACGTGCACAGGTTCGAGCGTTGCGACAGGCAGGTTTTGCACTGCCGGCATTCCGGCGTGTAGAGCGGGATGACGTGGTCGCCTGGCTTCAGCGTGGTCACGCCGGCGCCGACTTCGCGCACGATACCGGCGCCCTCATGGCCGAGGACCGCCGGGAAAAGGCCTTCCGGATCGGCGCCAGAGAGCGTGAACGCGTCGGTGTGACAAACACCCGTCGCCATCACCTCGACCAGCACCTCGCCGGGCTTGGGTCCTTCGATATCGATTGTCTCAATGGTGAGCGGCTCGCCGGCTTTCCAGGCGACTGCGGCGCGGGTTTTCATCGGGCAAATTCCTTGCGAGTCTGTCCTCTTGCGAGCGTATCGCGCGCCTTCTAGCAGCCCCCTTGCAAGCTGCCCAGGGGCGTAACGAAAGTGCCGGTCCAACGATTGCGTGAGCTTTGCAGGCGATGGTGGGGCGAGCGCGCTCACGGCGCCGGCACGCCCCCGAGCTTTTTGCGTGCGAATTCGCCGGCCACCCAGTCGACGAAAACGCGGACGCGCGGCGGCAGTCCGCGGCTTTGCGGATAGAGCACCGACAGCGGTGACGGCGACGGCGGATATTTCGGCAGCACCTCGACCAAATGGCCGGCCTTCAGATCGGCCTCGACGTGATAGCGCGGCAACTGGATGAGGCCGAGCCCGAGCTTCGCAAGACTGACGCTGGTCTCGGCGCCGGTGACCGTCACGGTCGTGGAGAGTTTGACGTACTGGCGCTTGCGGCCCACCACGAATTCCAGCGGAAGAACATGCCCTGTCGCGGATGAGACAAAGCCGATCATGCGGTGGCCTTCAAGGTCCGCCAGACTGTGCGGCGTGCCGTGCGTCCGCAGATAGGCGGGGCTCGCGCAGGTAAGCTCGTCGAGCGTCGCGATCTGCCGCGCGATCATCGCGCTGTCGCGCGGCTCGCCGGAGCGGATCACGCAATCGACGCCTTCGCGCACGAGGTCGACGAGACGGTCGCCTTCGCCGATATGCAATTGCAGGTCGGGATACTGCGCGAGAAAGCGCGGCAGCGTCGGCAACAGCAAGCGCCGCAGGATCGTGCCGTGGACGTCGATCCGGAGCTGACCGCGCGGCTTCACCCCGCCGAAAGCGCCTTCGGCTTCCTCGACTTCGGCGACGATGGCAAGGCAGCTCCGGTAATAGGCCTCGCCGTCGAGCGTCGGACTGACATGCCGCGTGGTGCGCTGAAGCAAGCGGACGCCGAGCCGGGCCTCGGTCTGCCGGATCGCGTCGGTCACCGTCGAGCGCGGCAGGCCGAGGTCCTGGGCGGCGAGCGTAAAGCTGCGCCGCTCGACGATGCGCACGAACAGCCGCATGGCCTCCAGCCGGTCCATGATTATTCGGATATCCGAATAGTATTACCGAAACAAGACTGATTATCCGGACAGCGAGGAAGGCCATATTCGGCCCAGGAAGTTCGTTCGGAGGAGAAAACGATGACTGGGCAAACCAACACAGTGGCGATCGTAACCGGCGCCTCGCGGGGTATCGGCGCGGCGGTCGCCGAGCGCCTCGCCGCGGACGGTTTCGCCGTCGTGGTCAATTATGCAGGCAATGCGGCCCTGGCCGACACGCTTGTCGGGAGGATCAAGAAGGCCGGCGGGCGCGCGATCGCCGTACAGGCGGACGCCAGCGATCCCGCCGCCGTACGCCGCCTGTTCGACGCGGCGGAGACAACGTTTGGCGGCGTCGACGTGCTGGTCAACAATGCCGGCACGATGTCGCTTGCAAAGATCGCCGACGCCGACGACGCGGCCTTCGACCGCATCGTCGCGATCAATCTCAAGGGCACGTTCAATGGCTTACGCGAGGCCGCGAAACGGCTGCGCAGCGGCGGCCGCATCATCAACTTCTCGACCAGCGTCGTCGGTACCAAGCTCGAAAGCTACGGCATCTATGCTGCGACCAAGGCAGCGGTGGAAACGTTGACCGGAATTCTGGCCAAGGAATTGCGCGGCCGCGCCATCACGGTGAATGCGGTCGCGCCTGGCCCGGTCGCGACAGACTTGTTTTTCGAGGGCAAGTCGCCGGAATTGATCGAACGCTTAACGAAGGGACCGCCCCTGGAACGGCTTGGCACGCCTGAGGATATCGCCCGCGTCGTAGCGTTCCTTGCCGGGCCGGATGGCGGCTGGATCGATGGCCAGGTCCTGCGCGCGAATGGCGGGCTCGTGTAGTCCGCCGTCAGGATTGCCGGGCTTCTTCCCGGGCGCTCTCGGGATCGGCATGGTCGCGCGCCTCTGCGATCACCTTCCACAACGCGCGCAGCACCTCCTGAATGCCTTGGCCGGATGCCGATGAAATGACGAGAGGCGTCTTTTTGCACGCCTTTTTCAATTTCGCACTCTGCGACTTGATCTGCTCCGGCGTCATCGCGTCCGCCTTCGACAGCGCGACGATCTCCGGCTTGTCGGTGAGGCCGTTGCCATAGGCCTCCAGCTCGGCGCGCACGGTCTTGTAGTCACGTCCGGCGTCGTCGCTGGTGCCGTCGACGAGATGCAGCAGCACGCGGCAGCGCTCGGTGTGGCCGAGAAAGCGGTCGCCCAACCCGATGCCTTCATGCGCACCCTCGATCAGGCCGGGTAGGTCGGCGATTACGAATTCGCGTTCGTCCACGCGCACGACGCCGAGTTGCGGATGCAGCGTCGTGAACGGATAGTCGGCGATCTTCGGCTTGGCGGCGCTGACCGCGGCGAGAAAGGTGGACTTGCCCGCATTGGGCAGGCCGACAAGGCCGGCATCGGCGATCAGCTTCAGGCGCAGCCGAATTGTGAGTTCCACCGCCGGCTGGCCGGGGTTCGCCTTGCGCGGCGAGCGGTTGGTCGACGATTTGAAATAGGCGTTGCCGAAGCCCCCATTGCCGCCTTTGGCGATGGTGACACGCTGGCCGATCTCGGTGAGGTCGGCGAGGAGGGTCTCGCCGTCCTCCTCGTAGATCTGGGTGCCGATCGGCACCCTCATCACCTTGTCCTTGCCGTTGGCACCGTGGCGGTCCTTGCCCATGCCGTTGCCGCCGCGATCGGCCTTGAAGTGCTGCTGGAAGCGGTAGTCGATGAGGGTGTTGAGGCCATTGACGGCCTCGACGATGACATCGCCGCCGCGGCCGCCGTCGCCGCCGTTCGGTCCGCCGAACTCGATGAACTTCTCACGCCGGAACGACACGCAGCCGTTTCCGCCAGCGCCGGATTGGATATAAACCTTGGCTTCGTCGAGGAATTTCATTTTCTTCCTGTCACGCCCGGGCTTGTCCCGGGCATCCACGCCTTACCGTCATTTTACATAAAGACGTGGATGGCCGGGACAAGCCCGGCCACGACGCCTCAACGACGGCCGCAAGCCCAGCTCATATCACCCTTTTTATCGGTTCCGCACCCAACTACCGATTAGCTTTTGTGCTTTGCGCCGGGAATAAAAATCCCGCCCGGCCGATCCAGTCCCTGCAAGCCGCGCAAAACCGCAGGGAGAACGGCCATGACCACGCATGATCACGACCCCAGCCGCCGCAAAGTGCTCGAATGCATGACCTGGGCAGGAACCGGGGTGCTCTGGACTGTCGCCGGCGGGGTGCCGGCGTCGCTCGGCCTCATCGACGGGGCGGTGGCACAGGAAACCAAGGGCTTCACCTTCCTCCAGATCAGCGACAGCCATATGGGCTTCGACAAGCCCGCCAACCCCAACGCCAAGGGCACGTTGGAGGCGGCGATCGGCCACGTGAAAGCGCTGCCGGCGCGGCCCGCCTTCATGATCCACACCGGCGACATCTCACATCTGTCGAAGCCTTCGGAGTTCGACGACGCCGACAGCATCATCTCGCAGGCACGGCTCGACGTGCATTACGTGCCGGGCGAGCACGATCTGCTCGACGACGAACAGGGCAAGCTCTATCGCGACCGCTATGGCCGCGGCACCAAGGGGCCCGGCTATTACAGCTTCGACGCCGACGGCGTGCATTTCATCGGGCTGGTCAACGTCGTCGATCTGAAAGCCGGCGGCCTCGGTAATCTTGGCGCCGAGCAGCTCGAATGGCTGGAGGACGACGTAAAAGGCCGTTCGGCCTCACAGCCGATCGTGGTCTTCGCGCATATCCCGTTGTGGACCGTGTATCCCGATTGGGGCTGGGGCACACAGGACAGCGCGCAGGCGCTAAGCTATCTCAAGCGCTTCGGCTCAGTCACCGTGCTTAACGGCCACATCCATCAGGTGATGCAGAAGGTGGAGGGTAACGTCACCTTCCATACCGCGCGCTCGACGGCCTTCCCGCAGCCCGCGCCGGGAACGGCTCCGTCGCCTGGGCCGATGAAAGTCCCGGCCGAGCAACTGCGGACGATGCTCGGCATCGCCAGTGTCAACTTCAAACAGAATGAGCAGCGTCTCGCCATCGTCGATACGCCGTTGCAGGGCTGACCGAACGTCTGACTGCTCATTGATGGAGATGACGATGACGCGACTGCTTGCGTGCAGCCTGCTGGCTGCTGTCATGATGATAACCGCGCCAGTGGCGGTTCAGGCCGAAGACATGACGGTGAAGATCGACAACTTCACCTTCAGTCCGCAGAAGCTGACGGTGAAGGCCGGCACCACGGTGACATGGACGAACGATGACGACATCCCGCATGTCGTGGCGGGTCCACCGACGTTCAAATCGAAGGCGCTCGATACCGAGGACAAGTTCTCGTTCACATTCACGACACCGGGCACCTACAGCTATTTTTGCTCCTTGCATCCGCACATGACCGGATCGATCGTTGTGGAGGCCGCGACCGGTAGCAATGCACCGCAATAACTGTGTTTATGCGCGGATGGTGTGATGGCGTTCCAGGGGCACGGCGATCGCGAAAGGACGCAGCGCTTCCGCGTGGCGGTGCTGCCGTATCTCGACGACGTCTATACGCTCGCGCGTTATCTGCTGCGCAATCCGACCGACGCGGAGGACGCCGCGCAGGAGTGCTATCTGCGGGCTTTCCGCCACTTCGACACCTTCCGCGGCGGCCCGATCAAGCCGTGGCTGCTCGCCATTTTGCGCAATGTCTGCCGCGCAGAATACGCCCGGCGCAGCGCATTCGCCGGGGTGCTGGCGGATGACGTGGACGAGGCTGAACAATGTACCCAAGGGCTGTGGGACGAGGCGCAACAGACGCCGGAAGCAGAGCTGTTGCGCCGCTTCGATGGCGAGACCGTGCGGCGGCTGATCGCGCAATTGCCGGACGTGTTCCGTGAGGTGATCGTGCTGCGCGAGATCAACGACTTGAGCTATCGCGAGATTGCCGAGGTGATCGCCGCGCCCGTCGGCACGGTGATGTCGCGGTTGGCGCGCGCGCGGGCGCTTTTACGCGAGGCATGGATTGCCGAGGAGAAGGGGTCTGATTCATGACCTGCGAGGAAACCGAAATCCTCTTGCATGCGCTGATCGACGGCGAGCTTGATGCCGGGCACGCGCGCGAGGTGGAAACGCATGCCGTCACATGCGGGCGCTGCGGCGCGCAGCTCACGGCCTATCGCGATCTGCGCGCGGCGATGCCGGCCAAGGCGCTGCGCTTTTCCGCGCCGGCGTCGCTGCGCGCGCGCATCGATCGTGCCGTGCCGGTGCCGGCTGCGGCGCCGAACCGCCGGTCGCTGTTGAAAGGCTTTGCGCTCGGCGGCGCCGTCTCGGGATTGGCGGCGGCCGGGGTCACCTTCGCCATTCTCCGGCAGGATCGCGACGATCTCATTCTCGGCGAGGCGGTCTCGGCGCATTTGCGCTCATTGCAGGCCGATCATCTCATCGATGTGCAGTCGACCGATCAGCACACCGTCAAGCCATGGTTCAACGGGCGCATCGACCTGGCGCCGCCGGTTGTCGATCTCACGGCCAAAGGCTTTACGCTGATCGGCGGTCGGCTCGATTACATCGACGGCAAGCCGGTGGCAGTCATCGTTTATCGCCGCCGCGGGCATGTGATCAATGTGTTCGTGTCGCAGAGCTTCGGCCTGACGCTGCCGGCGCCCAAGCTCGAGGTGGTACAGGGCTTCAATATCCTGCGCTGGACAGAAGGTGGCTTAAGCCTGCTGGCAGTGAGCGATCTCAATCAAGAGGAGTTGGAAGAGTTCGGCGC
>DATARB010000206.1:0-4228 GCA_036264375.1 Pseudolabrys sp. | reverse complement strand
CGTTGCGGAAGATGGATGCGATCCGGTCGCGGTCTTGTGCCTCGATCCGGTGGCGCGCGGCACTTTCGTCATAAGCCGGCGTGGCGCTGAGCGGCATGATCTCGACGCTGACGATGGGCGCGCCGCCACGCAGCTCGAAATCCTTATGACCGGCATTGAAGATGCAGCAGTGCAAATTGCCTTTAAAACCGGGGTCGATCTGAAAGCCGTGCGAGGTGATGATGCCGAGGCTGGCCAGGCTCGCCATGGCGCCGACGCGGCCGATATAGTCCTGCGGAAACTCGACCCATTCCTTGGTGCTGACATTGACCGCGCGGCCGCCCTTGAGCACGTAGCCCTCGTCGCTGACATCGACCTCCGCGCCGTCGCCGGTGATGACGAAATCGTCGAGCGTGAGATCGATCGACGCCATCTGCACGTTGGCTTGGTCGAACGGATCGATGCCGATGATGCCGTCTTTCACCGCGCGCACGATCTGATGGTTCACCAGAACGCCGACGCCGAGCGGGCGCACGGGCGCAGCCGCGGCTTTCATGGACTTTGTGCGCGCGCCGTTGATCGCGGCGCGGGGAAATGCGGCGCGCAGCCAATAATCCGAGGTGTGGCCGGTCAGCCGGCCGAGCTTCGCCGCCATGGCGCGCGAGATCGGCTGCCGGCCATTGACGATGTTGTTGATCGACTGCCGCGACACGCCGGTGGCGGCGCTGACCGCAACCTGGTCGAGGCCGAGCCGCTCGATTTCCGCCCGGAGATGGTCGCCTGGGGTCAGCTCACCGGCGTCGGCCGCCGCGTCTCCCCGCAGATGCGCGGACATGGGACCTGCGCTCCTCAGTCCAACATCTATTGCGGCTTTGCCCCGGCGTGTAAATCTCCATTTGTCACGTGGAGCGCGCAGGCCGCTTTGGCGGGGAGCAAAGCCGTATATTTTACAATATGTTACTGTAATTAACGATAGAGAAGGAGTTCAAACAGTTACCACTCCGCGTCACCCTGAGGTGCTCGGCCGTAGGCCGAGCCTCGAAGGGTGACAGCCGCTGAGGCAGTGCCCGTCATGCTTCGAGGTCCGCTGCGCGGCCACCTCAGGATGACGGATAACGGCCTCAACCGGTTCGCGCTCAGAGAATGAACCGGCTGAGATCGGCGTTCTTGGCCAGATCGCCGATGTGCTTCTCCACGAACGCGGCGTCTATTTTCACGGTCTCGCCGGAGCGATCGGGAGCGGTGAAGGATACGTCGTCCAGCACGCGCTCCATCACCGTTTGCAATCGCCGCGCGCCGATGTTCTCGACGCTGGCATTCACCGCCACGGCGATGTCGGCGATGGCGTCGATCGAATCTTCGGTGAAATCCAGCGTCATGCCCTCGGTCGCCATCAGCGCCACGTATTGCTTGATCAGCGAGGCTTCCGGCTCGGTGAGGATGCGGCGGAAATCGTCGCGCGTGAGCGCTTTGAGTTCGACGCGGATCGGCAGGCGCCCTTGCAGTTCGGGCAAGAGGTCGGACGGCTTGGAGATGTGAAACGCGCCCGAGGCGATGAACAGGATGTGGTCGGTCTTCACCGGCCCATGCTTGGTGGCGACAGTGGTGCCTTCGATCAGCGGCAGGAGATCGCGCTGCACGCCTTCGCGCGAGACGTCGGCGCCCGAACGGCCCTCGCGGCCGGCGATCTTGTCGATCTCGTCAAGGAACACGATGCCGTTCTGCTCGACCGCGCGGATCGCCTCCTGCACGAGCTGCTCGCTGTCGAGCAGCTTGTCGGATTCTTCGTTGACCAGGAGATCGTGCGACTCCTGCACCGTAACGCGCCGCGTCTTCGTGCGGCCGCCGCCGAGCTTGCCGAAAATGTCGCCGATGTTGATGGCGCCCATCTGCGCGCCCGGCATGCCGGGAATCTCGAACATCGGCATGCCGCCGCCGCCGGACTGTACTTCGACCTCGATCTCTTTGTCGTCGAGTTCGCCGGCGCGCAGCTTCTTGCGGAAGTTCTCGCGCGTGGCGGGGCTGGCGCCGGGGCCGACCAGCGCGTCGAGCGCGCGCTCTTCGGCCGAGAGCTCGGCGCGCGCCTGCACGTCCTTGCGCTTCTTCTCGCGCGTCAGCGCGATGCCGATTTCGACCAGATCGCGCACGATCTGCTCGACATCGCGGCCGACATAGCCGACCTCGGTGAACTTGGTGGCTTCGACCTTGAGGAAGGGCGCGCCGGCGAGCTTGGCCAGACGGCGCGAAATCTCGGTCTTGCCGACGCCGGTCGGCCCGATCATCAGGATGTTCTTCGGCAGCACTTCTTCGCGCAGTCTGTCGTCGAGCTGCAGGCGGCGCCAGCGGTTGCGCAACGCGATGGCGACCGCGCGTTTGGCATCGGCCTGGCCGACGATGTAGCGGTCGAGCTCGGAGACAATTTCGCGCGGAGAGAAGTCGGTCATTCTTTCTTTCTCTCGCCCCGCAAAGCGGGGAGAGAGTGCCCTGAGCGAAGCGAAGGGCGGGTGAGGGGCCCTTGCCGCGCGATGAATTTGCGATTGCCCCTCACCCGGCTCGGACCTGCGGTCCTCGCCACCCTCTCACCGCAAGAGCGGGGCGAGGGAAGAAGCGTCATGCCTTCAATGCCTCAACCGTTACATTGCGGTTGGTGTACACGCAGATGTCAGCGGCGATGTCGAGCGACTTGCGCACGATCGCCTCGGCATCGAGCGGCCCGTCGAGCAGCGCGCGCGCCGAGGCCAATGCATAGTTGCCGCCGGAACCGATGCCGGCAACGCCCGCCTCCGGCTCCAGCACATCGCCGGTGCCGGTGAGCACCAGCGACACATTGACGTCGGCGACGATCATCATGGCTTCCAGCCGGCGCAGGTAGCGGTCGGTGCGCCAGTCCTTGGCGAGTTCGACCGCGGCGCGCAGGAGCTGGCCGGGATATTGGTCGAGCTTAGCCTCCAGCCGCTCGAACAAGGTGAACGCATCGGCGGTAGCGCCGGCAAAGCCGCCGATCACGTCGCCCTTGCCCAGGCGCCGCACTTTTTTGGCGTTGGCCTTGATGATGGTCTGGCCGATCGACACCTGGCCGTCGCCGCCGATGACCACCGCGCCGCCTTTGCGGACGGTGAGGATGGTGGTGCCGTGCCAGGTCGGAATTTCGGTGGAGGTCATATGGGGAACCCGTGAGACGACCCGACATGTAAGGGGGCGCGGCGGGGGATGCAAACCGGCCTTTGTTTACCCCTTCCGGCGGAGAATGGGCGATCCGGTGGCTTATCCGGCGGACGCCTGATAAAAGGCGCCCGCAATCAAGGGTTTCGCTCAAGGGTTCGCAAATGCGCACAGGCACTGTGAAGCGCAAGACCAAAGAAACGGACGTGGAGGTTGAAATCGACCTCGACGGGCAGGGCCGTTCGCAGGCCGCGACCGGTATCGGCTTCCTCGATCATATGCTGGACCTTTTGGCGCGGCATTCGCGCATCGACATCACCGTGCGCGCCAAAGGCGACCTGCATATCGATCAGCACCATACCACCGAGGATGTGGGCATCGCGCTCGGCACCGCCGTGAAGCAGGCGCTCGGCGACATGAAAGGCATTACACGCTACGCCGACGTGCATGTGCCCATGGACGAGGCCCTGACCCGGGTGGCGATCGACATTTCCGGGCGGCCGTTTCTGGTGTTCAAGGCCGACTTTGTGCGCGACAAGGTCGGCACTTTCGACACCGAGCTGGTGCAGGAGTGGTTCCAGGCCTTCGCCATGAACGCCGGCGTCACGCTGCATCTCGAAACCTTGTACGGCACCAACGATCACCACATTGCCGAGTCATGCTTCAAGGGGTTGGCGCGCGCGTTGCGCGCCGCGGTAGCGATCGATCCGCGCGCCAAGGACGAGGTGCCGTCCACCAAGGGCTCGCTGGGCGGGTAGTTCTTTCTTCTACCTCCCCCTAAAAGGGGGAGGTCGCGCGTCCTTACGCGCGGGTGGGGTCGCTCGGTGGAAGTTGACCCCACCCCGGACCGCTTCGCGGTCCGACCCTCCCTTTCAGGGGAGGGATAGAAGAAAGCGAGTTGCGTAGAGGAAATTGAGATGCCCACATTCACCGTCCACGCACCGCCGCCGACGCTCTGTGCAAAGACGGCATAGGAGCCGGCCCCATAGGTCGCGACAGTTCCGGTGCTGTCGAGGGTGACCGCGCCGCCGGTGTCGCCGTCGCCGCCGGCGCCACCGAGCGACGCCGAAATAGTGGTCCCTTCGGC
>DATARB010000205.1:0-3963 GCA_036264375.1 Pseudolabrys sp. | reverse complement strand
CAGTGCACGCCCTGCCGTGAAGGCACCGGCTGGATGTGGCGCGTGCTCTCGCGCATGGCCGAAGGCCGCGCGCAGAAGCGCGAGATCGACATGCTGCTGGAAGTCACCAAGCAGGTCGAAGGCCACACCATCTGCGCGCTCGGCGATGCCGCGGCCTGGCCGATCCAGGGCCTGATCGCGCATTTCCGTCACGAGATCGAAGAGCGCATCGACCAGTATGCGGCCAACCCGCATTCCGAGCCGATTGCGGAGGCGGCGGAGTAGATATGACCGGCGTCCGCCATCTCGCCCAGTTCAACATCGCGCGGATCAAGTATCCGCTCGACGATCCGCGCATGCGCGAATTCGCCGAGAATGTCGCGCGGGTGAACGCTCTGGCGGAGCAGATCGAGGGCTTCGTCTGGCGGCTGCAAGACGAGAGCGGCAATGCCATGGGCATGACTGTCTATGACGATCCCAACGTGCTGCCGAACCTGACTGTGTGGAAAGACGTCGAGGCGCTGGAGCGCTTCGTCTGGAAGACCGTACACAGCCGTTTCTTCGGCCGGCGCGAGGAATGGTTCGAGCCGCTCGACACGCCGTTGGTGATGTGGTGGGTGCCGGCCGGCGCGCGTCCCTCGATGGACGAGGGCGTTGCGCGCCGCGATCACCTGATGGCGCACGGCCCGAGCGATCATGCTTTCGGCTGGGAGCACCTCTCGGCCGCCCAATACTGGAAGTCGGCGCGCCGCAGCGCGCCAAAAATGCATTCACGCGAGCACGCGGCATGACCAAGCTTATCGTTGACGGCACCGAGATCGACGTCCCGCCGGAGTACACGCTGCTCCAGGCCTGCGAAGCCGCGGGCGCGGAAATCCCGCGCTTCTGCTTCCACGAGCGGCTGTCGATCGCCGGCAATTGCCGCATGTGCCTGGTCGAGCTGAAAGGCTCGCCCAAGCCGGTCGCCTCCTGCGCCTGGGGCGTGCGCGACTGCCGCCCGGGCCCGAACGGCGAGCCGCCGGTCGTCAACACCAAGACGCCGATGGTGAAGAAGGCGCGCGAAGGCGTGATGGAGTTCCTGCTCATCAACCATCCGCTCGACTGCCCGATCTGCGACCAGGGCGGCGAGTGCGACCTGCAGGACCAGGCCATGGCCTATGGCGTCGACGCCAGCCGCTATGCCGAGAACAAGCGCGCGGTCGAGGACAAATATATCGGCCCGCTGGTGAAGACGATCATGACGCGCTGCATCCACTGCACGCGCTGCATCCGCTTCTCCACCGAGGTCGCCGGCGTGCCGGAGCTCGGCGCCATCGGCCGCGGCGAGGACATGGAGATCACCACCTACCTCGAGCACGCGATGACGTCGGAGCTGCAAAGCAACGTCGTCGATCTCTGCCCGGTCGGTGCGCTCACCTCGAAGCCCTATGCCTTCACCGCGCGTCCCTGGGAGCTCGGCAAGACGCAGTCGATCGACGTCATGGATGCGGTCGGCTCTGCCATCCGCATCGATACGCGCGGACGCGAGGTGCTGCGCGTCCTGCCGCGCAACAATGACGCGGTGAACGAGGAGTGGATCTCCGACAAGACGCGCCACGTGGTCGACGGCCTGCGCACGCAGCGGCTCGACCAGCCTTACGTGCGCGTCAATGGCCGCCTGCAGCCGGCATCGTGGAAGGAAGCCTTCGCCGTCATCGCCGGCAAGGTGAAGGCAGCTCCGGCCAAGCGCCTCGGCGCGCTGGCGGGCCAGCTCGCCGCGGTTGAGGAAATGTTCGCGCTCAAAGCGCTGATGAGCTCCCTCGGCTCCGGCAATATCGACGCGCGTTATCCCGGCTCGCCGCTGCATCCGAAGCTCGGTCGCGCCAGTTATCTGTTCAATTCGACGATCGCCGGCATCGATGAGGCCGACGCGATCATGTTGATCGGCACCAATCCGCGTAAGGAAGCGCCGGTCCTCAATGCGCGCATCCGCAAGCGCTGGCGTGCCGGCAATGTGCTGATCGGCGTGGTGGGCGAAAAGGCCGATCTCACTTATCCCTATAACTATCTTGGCGCTGGTCCTGAAAGCCTGGCCCAATTCATCGATCACGCGCCGGCCAAGAAAGAGCGTCCGATGTTCATCGTCGGGCAGGGCGCGCTCAATCGCCCGGATGGCGCGGCGGTTCTGGCGCTGGCGGCGAAGGCCGCGGCGTCGCTCGGCGTGGTCAAGGACGGCTGGAACGGATTCAACATCCTGCATACCGAGGCCGGTTTGGTCGGCGCGCTCGACACGGGTTTCGTGCCGGCGGACGGCGGCTTGGACACCGCCGCGATGCTCAAGCCCAATGCGCTCGACGTGCTGTTCCTTCTCGGCGTCGACGAGGTGGAAGCGCCGGCGGGTGCCTTCGTCGTCTACATCGGCACGCATGGCGATCGCGGCGCGCACCGCGCCGACGTCATATTGCCCGGCGCCACCTATCCGGAGAAATCCGCGATCTACGTGAACACCGAAGGCCGCGTACAGATGGCCAACCGCGCCGCGTTCCCGCCCGGTGACGCGCGCGAGGACTGGGCGATATTGCGCGCGCTCTCCGAGGCGCTCGGTGCCAAGCTGCCTTACGACTCGCTCGGTTCGCTGCGCCAGGCGATGTTCGCCGCGCATCCGCATCTGCTGCGCATCGATCAGATCGCCGCCGGCGACGCCGCCGACATCGGCAAGCTCGCCAAGCTCGGCGGCGCTGCCGACAAGGCGCCGCTGATGTCGTCCGTCAGCGATTTCTATTTCACCAATCCGATCGCGCGCGCCTCCGCCATCATGGCCGAATGCTCGGCGCTGGCGAACGCGGCGCACAAGACGGCGGCGGAGTAGGGGACATGGATTTCTTTTGGACCTATCTCTGGCCGCTGATCATCATCGTCGCCGAGTCGGTGCTGTTGCTGGTCGTGCTGCTCGTCTCGATCGCCTACATCCTGCTCGCCGACCGCAAGATCTGGGCGGCGGTGCAGATGCGCCGCGGCCCCAACGTGGTCGGTCCGTTCGGCCTGTTCCAGTCCTTCGCCGACTTGCTGAAGTTCATGCTCAAGGAGCCGGTGATCCCGTCCGGCTCGAACAAGGGCGTGTTCCTCTTGGCGCCGCTCGTCACCTGCGTGCTGGCGCTCGCCGCCTGGGCGGTGATGCCGGTGAGCGCCGGCTGGGTGATCGCCAACATCAATGTCGGCGTGCTGTACATCTTCGCCATCTCCTCGCTGATGGTCTACGGCATCATCATGGCGGGCTGGGCGTCGAACTCGAAATACGCCTTCCTCTCGGCGGTGCGCTCGGCGGCGCAGATGGTGTCCTACGAAGTCTCCATCGGCTTCGTCATCATCACCGTCCTGCTGTGCGCCGGCTCGCTGAACCTCTCGTCCATCGTCGAAGCGCAGAACACGAAGTTGGGCCTCTTCGGCTGGTACTGGCTGCCGCTGTTCCCGATGTTCGTGGTGTTCTTCATCTCGGCGCTGGCGGAGACCAACCGTCCGCCCTTCGACCTGGTCGAGGCGGAATCCGAGCTCGTCGCCGGCTTCATGGTCGAATACGGCTCGACGCCCTACATGATGTTCATGCTCGGCGAGTACGTGGCGATCGGCACCATGTGCGCGCTCGCCTCGATCATGTTCCTCGGCGGCTGGCTGTCGCCGATCCCGTTCGCGCCGTTCACCTGGGTGCCGGGCGTCATCTGGTTCGCGCTCAAGGCGCTGTTCATGTTCTTCCTGTTCGCCATGGCCAAGGCGATCGTGCCGCGTTATCGCTACGACCAGTTGATGCGGCTCGGCTGGAAGGTCTTCCTGCCGCTGTCGCTGGCCATGGTCGCCATCGTCGCCGGCGTCATCCAGTACGGCGGCATTGCCGCCGGCGCGATAAAGTGAGGATGCCATGAGGCTCGATCGCGCAGCCAAGGCTTTGTTCCTGACGGAGTTCGTGTCCGGATTCTTTCTGGCCATGCGCTACTTCTTCAAGCCGAAGGC
>DATARB010000173.1:0-9706 GCA_036264375.1 Pseudolabrys sp. | reverse complement strand
CGTGCAATATGCGCGCACGCTCGACATGCTGGCGCGGCACGGCTGGCCGCGCAGCGCCATGTTCCCGCACGGCGGCAACCAGATGTCGCTGGCGATCGCCGCCGGCTTCGGCCTCGGCGGCTCGGAGTCCTATCCCGGCGTATTCGGCGATTTCGGCGGCTTCGCCGACGACGCACGCGTCGAGAACGGTGCGATCGCGCTGTCCGACCGCCCCGGCATCGGCTTCGAAGGCCAAGCCGCGCTGCACAGGATCATGCGCGAGCTGGCCGGACTGTAGTTGCGCGGCGCGCCTTGCCATCGCGATAGGCTTCCTGGACACTTCTCCGCCCGCCGGTCACTTCCAGGAAACGCCATGGCCAACGACATCCCTGCCCGCCGCTCGTCGATCACCCGCCGCACCGCGCTTGCCACCGCCGCCGCGCTTGTTGCCGCGCCCGCGCTCGCCGAAGAATGCCGCATCGGTCCGCCGCCGCACGAGAAAGGTCCGCTGCTGTGGATGGACATGGATCAGACCGAGCTCGATGCCGCCTACGACCAATCCTTCTATTCGCCGCTCATGGGTCAGATCCTCAAGCGCTACGCTTCGAACAGCGAGATCACACGCGCGCGCCTTGGCCAACCGCAACGCGAGGCCTACGGGCCGACCGAGATCGAGAAGCTGGACATCTACCGCGCCAGGCCCGGCAACGCGCCGATCTTCGTCTTCATCCACGGCGGCGCCTGGCTCGGCGGCGCCGCCAAGGACTACGCCTATCCGGCCGAGGTCTTCGTCAATGCCGGCGCGACCTTCATCGCGCTGGACTTCATCAACGTGAAGCAGGCGAACGGCGATCTTGGTGTCATGGCCGACCAGGTGCGCCGCGCCATCGCGTGGGTCTACAAGAATGCCGATCAATTCGGCGGCGACCGCAACCGCCTTTATGTCGGCGGGCACTCCTCAGGCGGCCATCTGTGCGGCGTCGCGCTGGTCACCGACTGGGAGAAGGATTTCTCCCTGCCGCCCGACATGATCAAAGGCGGCCTGTGCATGAGCGGCATGTACGACTTGAAGCCGGCACGGCTGTCGAAGCGCAGCTCCTACGTCAAGTTCACCGACGCGATGGAGGAGGCGATGAGCTCGCAGCGGCACCTCGGCCTGCTGCGTGCGCCGATCGTCGCCACCTACGGCACCAACGAGACACCGGAGTTCCAGCGGCAGAACCGCGATTTCGTGGCGGCGGTGAAGGCGGCGGGCAAACCGGCCGAGCTGATCGAAGCAAAGAATTACAACCACTTCGAAATGTGCGAGTCGCTCGCCAACCCGTATGGCCCGAACGGCCGTGCCGCGCTGGCCCTGATGAAACTGTCGCCGGCGTAAGGCACAAAAAAAGCAGGATGCCGCGCGCGCGGCATCCTGCCGATTGTTGAAGCGCTACTCCGCGCCTTCGAGCGCCGTGGGCACCGTGATGCCGCCCGGCTTCTTCGGCCGCAGCCGCACGTAGATCTGCAAGCCGATCAGCAGCACGCACATCGCCACGAACACCGCCGAGATCGGCCGCTCGACGAACACGCCGAGGTCACCGCGCGAGATCAGCATGGCGCGGCGGAAGTTCTCCTCGAACCGCGGGCCGAGCACGAAGCCGAGCAGGATCGGCGCCGGGTGGAAGCCGAGGCGCAGCAGCACGTAGCCGAGCGCACCGATGACCGCCGTCTCGCCGACCTGGAACATGTCGTTGTTGGCGGCATAGACGCCGATGCACACGAAGAACATCGCGCTCGGATAGAGGAACTTGTACGGGATCGTCAGCAGCTTCACCCACAGGCCGATCAGCGGCACGTTGAGGATGACCAGCATGATGTTGCCGATCCAGAAGCTCGCCACCAGGCCCCAGAAGATATCCGGATGCTCCTTGATGAGCTGCGGACCCGGCACGATGCCCTGGATCATCAGGGCGCCGAGCAACAGCGCCATCACCGCGTCGCCGGGGATGCCAAGGCTCATGGTCGGGATGAAATCGCCCTGCACCGAGGAGTGCGTCGAGGCCTCGGGGCAGACCACGCCTTCGATCATGCCGGTGCCGAACTTCTCCGGCGTCTTCGATATCTTCTTCTCCGTCGCGTAGGCGACGAAGGAGGCGATGGTCGGGCCGGTGCCCGGAATGAGCGAGCACAGGCTGCCGATGAGCGTGCCGCGGAACATCGGCATGATGGTCCGCTTCATTTCATCCTTGGACGGCCGCATGTCCTTCAGGGTGACCTTGGCGTATTTGGCGTTGACCGTGGACACCTGATTGACGCTGTTCATGAACTCGCCGATGCCGAACAGGCCGAGCGCCAGCGCGATCAGTTCGATGCCGTCGTCGAGATGCGTGAGCCCGAAGGTGAAGCGCTCGGACCCCGTCTCAATGTCGGTGCCGACGATGCCCAGCATCAGGCCGAGCACGGTCATGGCCACGCCTTTGACCGGCGAGCCGCGCGCCAGCGTCGAGCCGGCCAAGAGGCCCAGCAGCATCAGCGAACAGATTTCCGCCGGGCCAAACTCCATGGCCACCCGCACCAGCACCGGGGCGAGGAAGACCATCTCGGTGATGCCCCAGGAGGCGCCGACGAACGAGGCGAACACGGTCGCGCCGAGCGCGGCGCCGCCCCTGCCCTGCTGGGTCATCGGGAAGCCGTCGAGACATGTCACCGCGTGCGGCGGATGGCACGGCAAGTTCAAGAGGATCGAGCAGATGGCGCCGCCGTATTGCGCGCCGTACATCACGCCGGCGAGCATCAGGATGGCGCCGACCGGCGGAATGCCGAACGTCAGCGGCAAGAGAATCGAGATCGTGGCCAAGGGGCCCATGCCCGGCAGCACGCCGACCATGTTGCCGACCAGGACGCCGAGGAAGCACCAGACAATATTATGCGGCTGGAGCGCGACTCCGAAACCGAACCAGAGGTCCGTTAACGCGGTTCCGATCACAGACCCCTCCAGGCGAATACGGGCATTGGGACCTGTAAGATGTAAGCAAACAAGCCAACGCCGAAAATGGTGATGACAGCCGCGAGGATCGCGGAGTTTTTAATCGTCGCTTCACGGTCGCCCATCGCCGCCACGAAGACGCAGGCGAAGGTGCCCGGCGCCATGCCGCCATAGCTGCCGAACAGCATGAAGACCAGCGGCGACGCCAGGATGCAGCCCCAGGCCAGCCACTCGGGCTTTTCGGGCAGGATGTTTTCATCCTCGCCTTCGGCCGCGGTCAAAGCCGAGCCAGCAATGGCGATGCCCAACAGGATGAGGATCACACCGAGCACGGTGGGCAGGAAGCCGGGGCCCATGTGCATCAATGTGCCGAGTTGATAGGTCGGACCCTTGAGGGCCATGATCAGCCCAAACAGGATCATGAGGCCGCCGGCATAGAAGTCGCGCTTGCGCGCGAGCCCCGATACCAGCGTGGCGATAGAGCCATCTCTACGATTGGACGCCAGGGTCGCTCTCCCAAAAATTCTTAGTCAATTCATGACTGTGCTTAATAACCAGCAATAAGGCTGTGAGGTCATACAATCAATCCTGCCTTGCCGCGCGGTCGCGGCAATCTTCGCGCCTAGCGTGAAACGGAGTGGAATTTTGCAGCGCAATACAGAACCATGAAGATTCATATTCTGCAAACATATAGATAACTATCTATAGACTAAAGTCTAGTCACGCTCGCATCCCATCATCCATTGGATTAATTGTCTCGAAGCGTGGCTAATTGGCGAGGCGAACAGATCACCTGCAATCGGAACTCCGTCATGAACGCCGCCAGCTTGCCAACGATCGCCTTCGTCATCCCCTGCTACAACGAGCAGGCGGGACTTCCGCATACGCTCGGACATCTGCTGGCCGATATCGACAAGCTGATCGCAGTGCGCGACATCGCGGCCGCGAGTTATGTCCTGCTGGTCGACGACGGCAGCACCGACGGAACCTGGGCGCTGATCGAGGAGGCGACCCGCGCGCATCCCGGCCGGGTCCAGGGCCTGAAACTGTCCCGCAATGTGGGGCACCAGAACGCACTGCTCGCCGGGCTGCTGACGCAGATCGGCAAATGCGACGCCAGCATATCGCTCGATGCCGATTTGCAGGACGACATCGCCGTCATCGCGAAGATGATCGCGCATTTCAGGCACGAGCACGCCGAGATCGTGTTCGCCGTGCGCAAGGAACGGCGCAGCGACAGCACCTTCAAGCGCGGCACCGCCGACCTTTACTACCGTATGCTCAACTGGCTCGGCGCCGACATCATTCCGCACCACGCCGACTTCCGCATGATGAGCGACCGCGCCATGCGCGCGCTGTCGCAATTCGCCGAGGTGCACGTGTTCCTGCGCGGCCTCGTCGTCCAACTCGGCTTCAAGACCGCAATCGTGGAATTCGAACGGCTTCCGCGGCTGCACGGCGAGACCAAATACACGTTGCAGAAGATGCTGCACCTCGCCGTCGACGGCATCACGTCGCTATCGGTACGCCCGATCCGCCTCATCGCGCTGCTCGGGCTCATCTTGTTCGTGATCTTCATGGGCATGAGCGTGTGGGTGTTCTGGACCTGGGCGATCGGAAATACCGTGCAGGGCTGGACGTCGGTGATGCTCTTGTTCCTGCTGATCGCCGCATTCCAAACCTTCGCCCTCGCCGTCATCGGCGAATACGTCGGCAAGATTTATTTCGAGAGCAAATCGCGCCCGCGCTACATCGTTGAGAAGGAAGCCGGGGGGAGCGACGCGAAGACGTAAGTGACCGTCATCGCCCGCCGCAAACGGCATTCGCAATGATCCGTCGCCGAGAGTCTTGATCAGACCTCGATGAGAATATCGCCTTCAGCGATGCTGACATTGTACGTCCTGATCGGCACCATGCACGGCGGCCCGACCACCTCGCCGGTGCGGACGCTGAATTGACCGCCATGGAAATTGCACTCGATGACGTCGCCGTAAAGCTCGCCCTCTGACATAGAGCCGGGGCCGTGGGTGCAGGCGTCGTCTGTCACGAAGTATTCGCCGCCCACATTGTAGACCGCGAGCACCAGATCGCCGTGTTCCACCTTGATGACGCTCCCCTCGGAGATCTCGTCGGTGCGGCACAGGCGAATCTTCGTCGGCGTCGATGGAACCGGCTGACTGGTCATTGATCGCTGCTTGCTGGCTATATTAGTCTCTTGCGGACTTGCTCAGTATATGACGCGTTGACAATCATAGCTTCGCGGCGAGGTCAACACGCTTCAACTCAAGCCGCCACGCCTTAACGGCCAATAACGATACACTCGGGAGTAAAACGATGCTCAGGAAAGAACAAAACGACTTGCTCACGCAGACCGGTCCCGGGACGCCCGGAGGGCGGCTGTTCCGCAGCTATTGGATTCCGGCGCTGCTGGCGAGCGAACTCCCGGAGAACGACTGCCCACCGGTGCGCGTCAAGTTGCTGTCCGAGCGGCTGATTGCGTTCCGCGATACGCAGGGCAGGCTTGGCCTGATGGACGAATTCTGCGCCCATCGCGGCGTGTCGCTGTGGTTCGGCCGCAATGAAGAGAGCGGCCTGCGCTGTCCCTATCACGGCTGGAAATACGATCACACCGGCCAATGCGTCGAGGTTCCTTCCGAGCCGGACGAGAGCGGTTTCTGCAAGAAGATCAAGCTCAAGTCGTATCCGCTCGTTGAGCGCGGCGGCGTGGTGTGGACCTACATGGGTCCGCCCGAGAAACGGCCGGCGCTTCCCGAGTGGGAATTCGCGACGGTGCCGCCGGAACACACGTTCACGACGAAGCGCATCCAGGAATCGAACTGGCTGCAGGCCATGGAGGGAGGGATCGACTCGAGCCACGTCTCCTTCCTGCACCGCGGCGACCTGAACTCCGATCCCTTGTTCAAGGGCGCCAAGGCCAATCAATACAATCTGCGCGATTCCAGGCCGGTGTTCGAAGTGGTCGAGAGCGCCGGCGGCCTGTTCATCGGCGCGCGCCGCGACGCCGAAAATGGGAATTACTATTGGCGCATCACGCAATGGGTGATGCCGGCCTTCACCATGATCGCGCCGCGCGGCAATCACCCGATCCATGGCCATTTCTGGATTCCGAGCGACGACGAGACGTGCTGGACCTGGAGCTTCGACTACCATCCGATGCGGGCGCTGACGCAGGATGAAGTCGCCGCCATGCGTGACGGCAAGGGCATCCACGTCAAATACGTGCCGGGCACGTTCCGCCCGCTCGCCAACAAGGACAACGACTACCTGATCGACCGCGCCGGGCAGAAAGCAGGCAAGACGTTCAGCGGCGTCGAGGGTATCGCGATGCAGGACGCCTCGTTGCAGGAAAGCATGGGGCCGATCGTCGACCGCACCAAGGAAAACCTGGTGTCCACCGACAACGGCATCATCATGGCGCGGCATCGTCTGCTGCGCACGGTGAAGGCACTGATGGACAAGGATGTGCCGCCGCCCGGCGTCGAGACCGCGCATCAGCGCGTACGCTCCGCCGCCGTCGTGCTGCCGCCGGACCGGCCGTTCGTCGAGGCGGCCAAAGACGCGCTCATCGTGCAAGCGGGGGTCGCGCATGCGTCGGTTTGAGGTGACACGCGGGACGTACGGCCATGCAGAGTGAATCGGCCCGGGCGTCGAGCGCCGTCGAAGCGCGCTTCCGCATCAATGCCCCGAACTCGCGGCCGCGCGCGATCAAGATCATCGCGCTCGATAGGCCGAGCGAGGGTGTCGTCAAACGGCTTGCGCAACAATCGGCGTGGGGCAATGCGACATTCCTCACCGCGCTTGCGGGCACGCCCGCGCCCGATGAGCGCTTTTCGGTGAGCGGCTGGCTTGGAGACCTCGCCGGTCACACCAAGGATCTGCTCAACGAGATCAATGGCGCCGATCAGGTGATCATGATCGCGACCGCGGGCGAAGCGCTGGACGCCGTCTCCATCATCGGCGAGGCTTGCAGCCTCAAACGGGTGATGACGACGGCCCTGATCCTCAGCCCGCCGTCGGCGCCGGACGAAGCGCTGGCGCGAAGCCTCGCCCAGTTGCGGCCGTGGTCCCTCATGTTGGTTGTGGCCAGCGCCGAGGATTACATCGCCGACATGCTGGTTGCGCTGCGCGCCTAGTCCCCCTCCGCAGGACGGCTTGTGCCGATGCTGTGCTGATGTAAGTTTCCTTGCCGTGCGGGCGCATAATCGGTCACGTCAAACGCGACCAGCCGCAACGGAAGTCGCGGGTGGGAGGAACACGTCGTGCGGATACTTCTTGCGTTGGTTGTTGCTGTTTCTCTGTCCGCGTCTGCCGCTTACGCGGACGATGCCGCGGCCACATATCCGAACCGGCCCGTCAAGATCGTCGTCGACGTTCCCGCCGGCGGCGGCGTCGATACCGTGACCCGCATCGTGGCCGAAGGGCTGCAGGCGCGGCTCGGCCAGCCGGTGATCGTCGAAAACCGCTCCGGCGCCGGCGGCAATATCGGCGCTGACTACGTCTATCACGCCGATCCCGACGGCTACACGTTGCTCGCCACCCAGCCGGCGGCGATCACGATCAATCCGATGCTCTACAAGGCCATGACCTTCGATCCGGCGAAGTTCGAGCCGGTGGCGATCATGACGTCGATCGCCAATGTGCTTCTGGTGCGGCCGAATTTCCCGGCCCAGAAGGCGGAGGAATTCATCGCCTACGCCAAGGCGAGCCCGGGCAAGATCACCTATGCATCGCAGGGCATCGGCACGACGTCGCATCTCACCGCGGCGCTCTTGGAAAACAGGATCGACACCAAGCTCGTGCATGTGCCCTACAAGGGCACGGCGCCGGCGCTCAACGACATCATCGCCGACCACGTCGACATGATCTTTATGGAGCTCTCCTCCGCCATCAAGCTGCATCAGGCGGGCAAAGCCCGCATCCTGGGTGTGGCGACCGACAAGCGCCTCGCCAGTCTTCCGGACGTTCCGACGCTCGACGAGGCCGGCGTGAAAGGCTTTGAGTCCTGGACCTGGAACGCCATTGCCGCGCCGCCGAACACGCCGAAGCCGATCGTCGCCAAGCTCAACGCGGCAATCGAGGACGTGCTCAAGAGCGAGCATGCCCAGGACATCTTCACCAAGATCAGTCTCCAGGCCGCCGGAGGCACGCCGGAGCAGGCGGCGAACTTCATCAAGGAGCAGACGCAGCTCTGGGACGGCGTCATCAAAGCCGCGAACATTCCGCCGCAATAGCAAGGCCCCTGACGCAAAGGATTCAGCATGACCTCGACCGACACGCGTCCGATCATCGCCATCGCCACCGGCGATCCCGCCGGCATCGGTCCGGAGATCAGCATGAAGGCCGCGCTCGATCCCAATGTCCGCGCCGCATGCCGGCCGGTCGTCGTCGGGGATCCGCGCGTGATCGCGCGGCATGCGCAAGCCTGCGGCATTGCTGCCGACATCCAGGTGATCGAACGCGTTGATGACGCCGCGGCCACGACTAGCGGCCTCACATTGCTCGCTTGTCGCAGCCCTGAACTCGGCGAGATGTCCTTCGGCAGCAATAGCGCGGAGAGCGGGCGCGCCTCGCTGGCGGCGGCGCGCAGCGCGATAAAGGCCGCGCTGTCCGGCCAAGTCGATGCGGTCGTCGCTGCGCCGCAGAATCAAACCTCGATCGCCATGGCCGGGATCGAGTTCGACGGCTATCCCTCGTTCGTGGCGCGCGAGACCGGGCTGGCGCCGCAAGACGTCTATCTGATGCTCTGCTTCGGCGACGTGAAGATCGTGCACGCGACGCTGCACGTCAGCGTCAAGCAGGCCATCGCCATGATCACGCGCGAACGCGTTCTGCACGCGATCACGGTCGCGGACCGCACGCTCAAGCGCCTCGGTATCGCGGAGCCGAAGATCGCCGTCGGCGGGCTCAATCCGCATGCCGGCGAGGCCGGCTTGTTCGGCCGCGAGGAGATCGAGATCATCAAGCCCGCGATGGAGGACGCGGCGAAAGCCGGCATCCGCGTCTCCGGCCCGTTCGGCGCCGACACGATGTTCCACAAGAAGGACAGCGACGCGTTCATCGTCATGCTGCACGACCAGGGGCACATCACCGCTAAGCTGCTCGCGCGCAATGCGACCGCGGGCCTAGCGATCGGCAGCCCGATCCTGTTCTCGTCGGTCGCGCACGGGAGCGGTCATGACATCGTCGGCAAGGGCATCGCCGATCCGACCGCGATGATCGCGGCGATTTCCCGCCTGGCAGGAGCGAAGCCTGGCCAGCCGGCGCGCGCGTGAGTTCGCCTGCTAATTTTCCGAAGGGGCGCTCTCTGGCTTGAAGCCGCGGAATGCCCATCCCGCGGCCAATCCGAAAAGAAACAACGCGACCGGCGGCCCCAAAAGCAGGACCGGGATCTCGAGGAAATCGCCCACGGTTTGAATGCTGCCGTGCAGCCCGGCCATGATCAGGTAGATGATCCACCCCATCAACCATGCGGCGGACAGCAGAAGCCAGACACGAAACAAGCCGCGCCGCCAATTGACGAGCAGCGGCTCTTCTTCGTTCCTGAACGAGCGCCGAGGAATGCCGTAGCGTACCATCGTGGTGCACCCACCTGGATCAGTGTGCCACTTCAATATAGGGCCTTCTGCCCAGGATTGGCATGACCACACGGAGAATTTAGACCGCGTCGCAAAGCGACGACGCACTGCGGGCCCCACACTGCAACGACCGGCGGTGCGGGGGGTTCCATCAGGCGCCACG
>DATARB010000168.1:0-8178 GCA_036264375.1 Pseudolabrys sp. | reverse complement strand
GTGAGCGGCCGAGCCGCTTCTCCGATGGCAGCACTGGCGTCTGGTATTGCGGCGACCGTTTCGAAGTAGCGCTGGCCGAGACCGCCTATCACTTCGCGCGCTTCATGGCGGCGACGCAGGAGCCGCCCGCCGACGCTCAGTATAGAGAGTTGCAGGCGCCAATCGCCGGCCGCCTGCATGACCTGCGCGGCCAAGACTTCCCTGGCCAAGGCTTCGCAGACACACTCGATCCGAACGCGTGGAGCGCGGGGCAGCGTCTCGGCACCGCGCTCAAAGCCAGCGGCAGCGACGGCATCGTCTACCGAAGCGTCCGCTACGAAGGCGAGGCCGCCGCGCTGTTTTATCCTGACTTGGTGAAGCTCCCCGTCACGCAAGGCCGTACGCTCCAATACCACTGGGACGGCGCGCGCATGACGCGCTACTTCGTGATCGGAGAGGTGGAATGGAGCGCGTGGCCGCCGGGATGAAGCATGCCACGGGCGTCGCGTTGATGTGACTCCGAGATGCTTTTCGAGAAGATCGAAATACCTTTGTGCGCGATGACGTGACGCCGCGCCGCTTGCCAGCCACAGCGATAAAGAGTGTACTCGTGGCGGCGGAGCACTTGACGAGCGGCGCTCGGAGAAGTCCCGCACTACAGAAACATAAAAAAGCGTCTCCCTCGCTCGTGCAACGTCTGACCGCGTGTCGGCCGCGCTCGCAATGCGTCGCCGCTGCCTTGCCGGCGAGCACCGTTTGCGGTGGCCAATGCACGCGCATCTTTGACCGCACCGTGCCGCGCATCTGGGAGGATCGCTATGACATCTCACCGAACATGGTTGTTGCTGGCAGCACTTGTCATGAGCCCGCTCGCATCCGCGTCCGCCAATGTCGTGACGGATTGGGACGAGAAGGCCGTCACCTTCATTCAGCCGAGGATGGTGCCCCCGCTGGCTTATCGGGCGCTGGCGATGGTGCATATCGCGATGTTCGAGGCGGTGAATGCGATTGAGCCCCGTTATCAGCCATATAAGGCCCAACTAACAGCAGCACCCGACACGTCGAAAGATGCGGCGGCGGCAGCGGCGGCGGGAGCGGTGCTGACGAAACTTCTTCCTGATGCCGCGTCCGATGTCCAGGCAGCTTTGACGAGCTATCTGGCGGCGATCCCCGAAAGCGACGGGAAGGCGAATGGCATCAAGCTGGGTGACGCGGCCGCGACAAAGATTCTCGAAGCGCGTGCCAACGACGGATCGTCGGCTCCGGATGACTATCGTCCCGTGACCAAGCCCGGCGTCTATATCCCGACGTCGCCCACGGTCGCCCCGCACTGGCCGAACGTCGCACCCTTCGCGATGACGAGTCCGTCCCAGTTCCGTCCGAAGCCGCCGATCGCCCTCGATAGTGAGCAATGGGGCAAGGATTACAACGAGATCAAAGAGCTCGGCGAGAAGAACAGCAGCAAGCGCTCGGCCCGACAGACCGAGGACGCGCGCTTTTGGTTGATGACCGGACCGCGGAGTACGCATCCGCTCGACCGTCAGATACCAATTCAAAAGGAGATGTCGGTGATCGACAGCGCTCGCTTCATGGCCGTGACAACGGCCGCGGAAGCGGACGCGATGATCGCGGTTTTAGACGCCAAGTACAAATACGGGTTCTGGCGGCCAGTCACAGCCATCCGCAACGGCGACATCGACGGCAATGCCGCGACCGAGCGCCAAGCAACGTGGCAGCCGATCGACAACACGCCGATGCATCCGGAATACCCCTGCGCTCACTGCATCGTCAGTTCGGCGGCTGCGAGCGCTATGGAGGCGATGCTCGGCACCGCCGATATTCGCGAGGTGGCGATGACCAGCACGACTGCACCGGGCGTGACGCATCGCTGGACCAACCTGCGCGTCTATGCGGACGAGGTCGCTGCCGCGCGCATCGCCTCGGGCTTCCACTACCGATTTTCGACCGTGGTCGGCCAGGACATGGGCCGGCAAATCGGCGTGTACACAGTCAAGACGATCATGCAGCCGCTGGAGCAAACGACTGGGAGCGGCGGGAAATGATCGAACAAGCGGCCGGCCACGCGAAACGATCGCTGCTGGATCGGTGGCGCCTGAACGCCACACCCGGCCACCGAACGGCTCGCCCGCTTAACTTCCATTAACCTTCCCGGTCCCTAATGCGTTAAAAGGGCGGAAAGGGTCTGGATTCGTGACACTCCGCAGCGCTGCTTTCTTGTGCGTCCTGGCTTTTGCCTTGGGCGCCAACGTCTTATGGGGCTCGGCTGCAGCGGCGGCCGAGAGCGTCGCCGCGCCGCCGATGCCGGCCGCCTCCGACGGCGCTCCGGTCGCGACCGACGTCCGCCTCGGCGGCGACGACAAGCAGACCCGCTTCATCATGGATTTCGACCGCCCGATCGATCTCGCCGCCTTCACGCTGGCCGATCCTTACCGGGTGGTGATCGACCTGCCGCAGGTCGTGTTTAAGCTCTCGCCCAAGCTTGGCGAGCAGGGGCGGGGCCTGGTCAAGGCGTTCCGATTCGGCCTCATCATGCAGGGCGGCTCGCGCATCGTGCTCGACACCAAGGGGCCGGTACGGGTGGAGAAGGCCTTCGCGATCCCCGCCGCCGACGGCCAGCCGGCGCGCCTGGTGCTCGATCTCGCCGCCACCGACCGCGACAGCTTCATGCGCAATCTCTCGGTGGAAGACCGGCCGCAGCGCACCGCCGGCAAGCAGAACAGTGACCCGATGCCGAAGGACGACGATCCGCGCCCGCTGATCGTTCTCGATCCGGGCCATGGCGGCATCGATACCGGCACGCGCGGCCTCGACGGCACCAACGAGAAGGACATCGTGCTCGCCTTCGCGCAGACGCTGCGCGAGAAGCTCGAGGCGACCGGCAAGTTCCGCATCGCAATGACGCGTACCGACGACACCTTCGTTCCGCTGAACGAACGCGTGCACTTCGCCCGCGCGCGCAATGCGTCACTTTTCATTTCAATCCATGCCGATTCGGTCCCGCGGGCCGAAGGCCAGGCGGAGGGCGCGAGCATCTATACGCTCTCGGAGAAGGCCTCCGACGCGGAGGCCGCGCGTCTCGCCGAGTCGGAGAACAGGGCCGATGTCATCGCCGGCGTCGATCTTTCCGCCGAGCCGAACGATGTCGCCAATATCCTGGTCGACCTGGCGCAACGCGAGACCAAAACCTTCTCGCTCCAGTTCGCCAAGTCCGCCGTGGGCGAGCTCAAGTCGGCCTCCGCGCCGTTGCACAAGCGCCCCCTGAAGTCGGCAGGTTTCGTGGTGCTCAAATCGCCGGATGTCCCCTCGGTGCTGGTGGAACTCGGCTACATGTCCACCCGCGACGACCTCAATCACCTGAAGTCGCCCGATTGGCGGGCGCGCACCGCCGCGGCGATGGCGGAGGCGGTGAACACCTTCTTCATGCGGCGGCTGGCTGGGGCGGGGGGCAATTGATGCACCAGATCCAGGCAGGCCCGTGCTTCGAGGTGTCCCCAGATGCCGGCTTTCGCCGCGAAAAGCCGGGGATACTCCGCCTTTTGACCGGGGTTCCGCTCGCCAACCGGCCTCAGTTTCAACATAAAACCACGCGACCAGAGACCCTAGCCGCGGCTTCGGTGGGAGGCGGCGGGGACGGCCTGGCGATCGACTATCTGCTATATTTGCGGTCCGATGTGCAGCGTCACGCCATCGGCGGCCGCTGGCCGGATCGAGGCGGGACACTTCACGGATGAAGCTTCTACTGCGCTTCCTCGGCTTCCTGTTCGCGGCAGGCACCATCCTTTTCGTGGTTGGTGTCGCCGGCGTGGCCGGGTTGCTGTGGCACTTCTCGAAGGACCTGCCGGATTACTCGCAGCTTCAGGACTACGAGCCGCCGGTCATGACGCGCGTGCACGCGGCCGACGGATCGCTGGTCGCAGAATATGCGCGCGAGCGGCGTCTCTACATCCCCATCCAGGCGGTGCCGAACCTGGTGAAGAACGCCTTCCTCGCCGCCGAGGACAAGAACTTCTACGAACACGGCGGGCTGGATTTCACCGGCATCGCCCGCGCCGCGCTCTCTTACGTGCAGAATTACGGCTCCAACCGCCGGCCGCAGGGCGCTTCCACCATCACCCAACAAGTCGCCAAGAACTTCTTGTTGAACAACGAGGTTTCGCTGTCCCGCAAGGTCAAGGAAGCGCTGCTGGCGCTGAAGATCGAGCGCACTTATTCCAAGGACAAGATCCTCGAGCTTTACTTGAACGAGATCTATCTCGGCATGGGCGCCTACGGCATCGCCGCCGCCTCGCTCATGTACTTCGACAAGGCCGTCAACGAGCTGACCATCCCCGAAGCCGCCTATCTGGCGACGCTGCCTAAGGCGCCGAACAACTACAATCCGTTCCGCCAGCGCGAGCGCGCCCTCGACCGCCGCAACTGGGTGATCGACCGTATGGCGGAGGCCGGCTTCATCAAGGCCGCCGATGCCGAGAAGGCCAAGCGCACCGCGCTCGACGTCACCGTCAAGGCGCCGGCCACGCGCACCTTCGCGGCCGAATATTTCACCGAGGAGGTGCGGCGCGAACTGTTCGAGCGCTACGGTGAGAAGAAGCTTTACGACGGCGGCCTGTCGGTGCGCACCACGCTCGATACCAAGCTGCAGATGGTGGCGCGTAAAGCGCTGACCGATGGTCTCGTCCGCTATGACGAGAACCACGGGTGGCGCGGGCCGGTGACCAAGATCGACATTTCCGGCGATTGGGGCGTGAAGCTTGCCGACGTGAAGTCGCTGCAGGACGTTACGCCCTGGCGCATGGCGGTGGTGCTGGAGGTCGGCGACCAGTCGGCGCGCATCGGCCTGCAGCCCGGACGCGATCCCGGCGGCTACGTCAGCAAAGAGCGCGAGATCGGCATCCTGCCGCTCGACGGCATGAAGTGGGCGCGCACGGGCGGCCGGGCTGTGACCAAGGTCAGCCAGGTGCTCAGCCCTGGCGAAGTCGTCTATGTCGAGGCGTCCAAGGCCGACGGCCAGTTCCGCCTGCACCAGATTCCGGAAGTCTCCGGCGCCATGGTGGTGGAAGATCCGTTGACCGGCCGCGTGCTCGCGATGGTCGGCGGCTTCTCCTACGACCAGAGTCAGTTCAACCGCGCCACGCAGGCGCTGCGCCAGCCGGGCTCCTCGTTCAAACCGATCGTCTATTCCGCCGCGCTTGACAACGGCTATACGCCGTCCTCGCTGGTGCTCGACGCCCCGCTCGAGATCGACCAGGGTCCCGGCATCGGCATATGGCGGCCGGAGAACTACGAGGGCAACTTCTTCGGCCCCTCGACATTGCGCTTCGGCATCGAGCATTCGCGCAACGTCATGACCGTGCGCCTCGCGCAGGACATCGGCATGCCGCTGATCGCCGAATATGCCAAAAAGTTCGGCGTCTATGACGAACTGCCGCCTTATCTTTCCTTCGCGCTCGGCGCCGGCGAGACCACGCTCCTGCGCATGGTCACGGCTTACGGCATGCTCGACAATGGCGGCCGCCGCATCAAGCCGACGCTGATCGACCGCATCCAGGACCGCTACGGCCACACCGTCTACAAGCACGACGAGCGCGAATGCATCGGCTGCGACGCCAAGAAATGGGATAATCAGCCGGAGCCGTCGCTGATCGACCGCCGCGAGCAGGTGCTCGACCCCATGACCGCCTATCAGATGGTGTCGATCATGGAAGGCGTCGTGCAGCGCGGCACCGCCGGCGGCGTCGGCTTCCAGAAAGAGATCGGCAAGCCGATCGCCGGAAAGACCGGCACCACGAACGACTTCAAGGATGCCTGGTTCATCGGCTTCACGCCCGACATCGTCGCCGGCGTCTATATCGGCTACGACAAGCCGCGGTCGCTCGGCCGCGGCATGACCGGCGGCGCCTTGGCGGCGCCGATCGTCAAGGACTTCTTGAAGGTCGCGCTCGCCGACAAGCCGGCTGTGCCGTTCCGCGTGCCGCCCGGCATCAAGCTCATCCGCGTCGACCTCAAGACCGGCGCGCGCGCCGGCCCCGATACGCAGCGCGCGATCCTCGAAGCCTTCAAGCCCGGCACAGCGCCGCCCGACAATTACGCGGTGGTCGGCTATGGCGGCGGCGCCGGCGCTGACAGCAACGGTGAAGCCGGCGGCGGTGGCGGCGGCCGCTCCTGGGGCGTGGGTGTCTCTCCCGACGCCGATCGCGCCGTACGGTCAGGCACCGGCGGGCTCTACTGAAATAATTCACGCACGGCAAAAAGCCTCGGCTCTCAGGGCCGAGGCTTTTGCTTTAATAGGCCGATCTGACGTGTGGCCCTAAGCCGCCTTGCGGTTGACGTTGCCCTCGGCGAGCGCGGTCAGTTTGGTGTCGGCGGCCTTTTCCTCGTCGAGAGTCTGCTGCAGCACCGCGGCGCAGTCGGCGCGGCCGAGCTGCTTCGCCCACGCGATCAGCGTGCCGTAGCGCGTCATCTCGTAGTGCTCGACCGCCTGCGCTGCGGCAATGAGCGCCGCGTCCAGCACCTGCTTGTCGTCGACCTCGCCGGCGACGTCGTTCGCCTCGTCGAGGATGCCATCGATCGCCGGGCAGTCCACGCCCTTGGCGTCGACGCCGTGCATCTTGAACACCTGCTCGAGCCGCTTCACGTGGTTCTTGGTCTCGCCGAGATGCGCCTGGAAGCCTTGTTTGAGCCGCGTATCGGTTGCCTTCGCCACCATGTCGGGAAGCGCCTGGGTGATCTGCTGCTCAGCGTAGTAAATGTCGCGCAGCGTATGCACGAACAGATCGTCGAGTGTCTTGATGTCCTTGCTGAAGAATCCCATGATTGTTCCTCTCATCGTGTTTGTTGGTTGTTGCGATAACGCGTGCCCGCGCGTCCGTGCTCACAGGGTCAATACCTGCCGCCATGCCTGGTTCCGGGAACGCCCGGATTCGGGGCGAAGTTGAACGGGGGTTGCGGGAGCGGGGGAAGGGCGCTACATGCGGAACCAATTATGACGGAACCAATCGATGCGCGCTGAAACCCAGAACCTCGTCGAAGAGATCAAGCAGTCGGTGCGGCTGCTGAGGAGGCATCTTTGACGTCGATGCCGCGCAACAACGTCTCGCCGAGCTGAACAAAGAGTCCGAGGATCCGAATTTCTGGAGCGACCAGGCGCGCGCCCAGCGCACGATGCGTGAGCGCGACGCGCTCGAGGATCAGCTCAAGGCCATCGGCCGCATCGAGCAGGAGCTTGAGGACAATCTCACGCTGATCGAGCTCGGCGAATCCGAGAAGGACGAGGCGACCGTCGGCGAGGCGGAAGCCGCGCTCAAGCGGCTGAAGACCGAAGTCGCGCGCCGCGAGCTCGAGGCGCTGCTCTCGGGCGAGGCCGACGCCAATGACTGCTATCTCGAAGTCCACGCCGGCGCTGGCGGCACCGAGAGCAACGATTGGGCCGGCATGCTGCTGCGCATGTATGTGCGCTGGGCCGAGCAGCACGGCTACAAGGTCGACTGGCTGGAAGAGAGCGAAGGCGAGGGCGCCGGCATCAAGTCGGCGACCGTGCAGATCAAGGGCCACAACGCCTATGGCTGGCTCAAGAGCGAGAACGGCGTGCACCGGCTGGTGCGCATCTCGCCTTTCGACTCCAATGCGCGCCGTCACACGTCCTTCGCCAGCGTCGTGGTCTTCCCCGTCATCGACGACCGCATCAAGATCGAGATCGACGAGAAGGATGTGCGCACCGACGTGATGCGCTCGGGCGGGGCCGGCGGCCAGCACGTCAACAAGACCGAGTCGGCGGTGCGCCTCACGCACATCCCCACCAACATCGTGGTGAAATGCCAGCAGGACCGCTCGCAACACCGCAACCGCGCGATGGCCTGGGACATGCTGCGCGCCAAGCTGTTCGAAGCCGAGATGAAGCGGCGCGAGGCCAAGGCCGAAGCCGAGCAGGCCGCCAAGACCGACATCGGCTGGGGCCATCAGATCCGCTCTTACGTCTTGCAGCCCTATCAGATGGTGAAGGACCTGCGCACCGGCTTCTCGACGTCGAACACCGCCGGCGTGCTCGACGGCGATCTCGACGAGTTCATGCAGGCGGCGCTGGCGCAGAAGGCCTTCGGCGGCGAGCCGGTGAACGTCGAGGACGCGGAGTAGCGCCAGCGGTGGAATGGACATGAGGTGCGGCCATGACGTTGCACATCG
>DATARB010000129.1:0-2203 GCA_036264375.1 Pseudolabrys sp. | reverse complement strand
CCATTCGCACTTGAATCAGCGATGGCGCGGAGGAATTCCAGGAACTGGGTCGAGCGGATGATCGTGTAGGGGATGCCGGAGGCCACGATCAGTTTCTCTTGGGCGACCTTGGCGCGGAAATAGCCATTATCGCTCCGGTCGGTTCCGACGATGGATAAGGCGACATGGTGCCGGACGCCGGCTGCGGCCTCCGCGGCGAGAAGGTTGCGGCCGGAAGTCTCGAAGAATTCCAGCACGGCCTTGTCTTCAAAAGAGGGCGAATTGGCGAGGTCGATCACCGCCTGCGTGCCGGTCATGGCCTCCTTGAGGCCCTCGCCGGTGATGGTGTTGACGCCGCTCTTGGGCGAGGCGGCGACGACCTCATGACCGCCCTGGCGCAGAATGGCGACGGTCTTCGAGCCGATCAGGCCGGTGCCGCCGATAACGACGATCTTCATGGCTCACTCTCCCTCGTGGACGATTGGCGACCCCCAATGGCTTCGAATGCAAGTGTCAAAATATCCGAGCCTCCTCGGATGTCGCGGCGCCGCAATCTGCTCGATTGCCTTCTTATCTTGATTACGCGTGGCCGGCGTCGGTCGACAGCATCGTCAGATCAACCCCGAGTTTGGCGAGCGCGCGCTGCCATTTGCCGTCAGCGTCCTGATCGAACACCAGATCGACATCGGCATCGACGGACAACCAGCCGTTCGCCTGAATCTCCGAGTCGAGCTGACCCGGCGCCCAGCCCGCGTATCCTAGCGCCAACAGGCTGCGCTGCGGCCCTTCGCCACGTCCAATCGCGCGCAGGATGTCGAGCGTCGCGGTGACAGCGAAGCCGTCGCTGACCGGAAGAGTCGACTCCTCGCGATATTCGGCAGTGTGCAGCACAAAGCCCCGTCCGGGCTCGACCGGGCCGCCGAAATGCACCGGCCGCGACCGGTTCAATTGCGCCGGCCCGAGCTTCAGATGCGCGAACAGCTCATCCATCGTCAGTGACTGGAGCAGCTTGTTCACGACCAATCCCATCGCGCCGGCTTCCTCGCTGTGCGCGCATATGTAGACAACCGACCGGGCAAAACGAGGATCCGTCATCTGCGGCATGGCGACGAGCAGTTGACCGGTGAGCGAGTCCATCGCGGGCTCCGCGCTGCGCCGGCCTCAAACCGCCGGTCCCCCTAATTGACGATGCGAACGATGGATCATGCCATCAATTCCGCGACACCATAGTCTTTCCCCGCGCCGGCCGCAAAAAAGCCGGGGCATCGCTGTCGCGTGGCCGGTGTTTGCGGGGAGCAGCCCGCTGTGCTATCCGTGCCGCCGCATGCTGCGGCCGGGCGCGATCGGGCCGAGCGGCGCAAATCCATGGCGCAGACCTATCCGGAGGACCCCCATGACGATCCAGGTTGGCGACAAGATTCCAACGGCAACGCTCAAATATCTGGGTCCGGAAGGCCCCAAGGACATCAGCACCGATGAGTTGTTCGGCGGCAAGAAGGTCGCGCTGTTCGCGGTGCCCGGCGCCTTCACGCCGACCTGCTCGCAGCGCCACCTGCCCGGCTATGTCGAGAAGGCGTCAGACCTCAAGGCGAAAGGGATCGACCAGATCGTCTGCGTCTCGGTCAACGACGCCTTTGTCATGGGTGCCTGGGGCAAGTCGCAAAATGTCGGCGACAAGGTGTTGATGCTGGCCGACGGCAGCGGCGACTTCACCCGCGCGCTCGGAATCGAACTCGATCTGCGCAGCCGCGGCCTCGGCGTACGCTCCGACCGCTATTCGATGGTCGTCGAGAACGGCGTCGTGAAGCAGCTCAACCGTGAGAAGCCAGGGCAGTTCGAGGTGTCGAGCGCCGAGGCGATGCTGAAGGCGCTGTAAGCCGCGCTACTTTTCTACAGTCTGCCGCTCGATCTCGAGCATCGCTTCGAGATCGATCATCTGGTGCACGACCGCCTGCTCGTTGCCGGCTTCGGCGCCAAGCAGCGGGTCTGGCTTGTCGGCCGCGAGCGCCGCGTAGCAATAGCGCAGTGCATTGTGCATCGCGAGGAACGGGGTCGTCGGATCGACGATCAGCCGGAAGCCGAGCGACGCCAACTCGGCGCGGGTGATCTGACCGGCCGCAAGCCCGCCGGCGCCGCTCATATACATCAATGGTGGCGGCAGGCGCTCGCCGAACATCCGTAAATCTTCCGCCCGGCGTCCGCCGACATAGAGCATGTCGGCGCC
>DATARB010000112.1:0-4281 GCA_036264375.1 Pseudolabrys sp. | reverse complement strand
TCCGGATCGAACGGGCAGTCGGAGGCGAACACGATCTTGTCGAGGTCAAAGAAGGCGAGGCCCGCATGCATCGCCGGTTCGCCGGTGAAGGTGGCGGTGTCGGCGTAGAACACGTGCTTGAAGTAATCGAGCGGGCGCTTCTTCAGGCTCTTGAGCAGGACCGTCAAATCCTCATCCGAGGTGCGCGAGCCGAGCTGGTCCCAGCCGGGGCCAATTCGGCCTTCCAGCATCGGCACAATGCCGCCGAAGTGGTGGGTGATGATCTTCAGCTTCGGATACTTGTCCATGATCTTGGAGAACACCAGCCGCGACATGGCCGCCGCCGTCTCGTAGGACCAGCCGAGGGTCCACCAGATCTCGTACTTCGACTTCTTCTCGCTGGCATAATCGGGAATGCTGGCATTGCGCGCCGGATGCAGCCAGATCGGCTTGTTCAGCTTTTCCATCGCCGCGAAGAACGGCTCGAACTCCGGCTCGTCGAGCGGCTTGCCGGCGACGTTGGTGTATATCTGCACGCCGAGCGCGCCATTCTTGATCGCACGCTCCGCCTCGCGCACGCCGGCGTCGGGCGAACCGATCGCACCTTGCGCCACCCAGCCCGGAAAGCGGTCGCCTTCCTTGGCGCAGAGCTTGGCGAAGCCGTCATTGATAACCTTGGCGTACTCCTCCACCAGGGCGCCGTCGCCCTTGGCCAGAACTTCCAGCGGCGGCATCGCATAAGAGAGGATCTGGCCGTAGTCGTCGAACTGGTCGACAACCTTCTTGCGCACGTCGAGGTCGTGGATGCACGGCACTTCGCGCATGCGCTTGCCAATGTCAGGGAAGCCGCTGATCTTGGCGAAAAATTCTTCCGGGATGAAATGGGTATAGGCGTCGATGCGCATGCACTTCTCCGTGAGTGACTGTCGTCGTGACGGGGGGCTTCTATCAGTAAGGCGTGGTGATGTTGAGGTGTGACTGGCGCTTTTCGTTCAGGACCAGGCCGCGGTCAATCGTTTCGTCCCGTTTGGCGTATCCGCAGTAAAACCGTGGACGCGCGGAGGCAATATTCTTTGGCGCGCAGTCTTACGCGACACGCCAAAGGCTGACAACGGACCCCGGCGCGGGCCATCTATGCCGTCATTCCGGGGCGGCCGGGGGCTATTCCGCCGCGATGCGAAAATTCGTCTGCGCTTCGATCTCGCGCAGCGTTCTGGCCAGGCTCTCGCCTTCCGGATCGACCAGCGCGGCGGTGCGGGCGCTGGCGACGGCGTCGGCCGCCCGCGCGGGCGGGATCAGGCCGGTCAGGGCCGGGCGAATGAGTTGCGCTTCGATGGCGCGGTAATTCGACAGGCCGCGCGCGTGGGTATCGCCATAGCCTTTGATCAGCCGCGCGCATTCGGCGATCTCGACGGCGAAATCGGGCGATTGGCGTGCCGCTGCGACGATGAGGGCGAGCCAGGCTTCAATCTGCTCCTGCTCTTGTGCGTAGCGGTGACCGAAGGGCCGGAAGCGGCGCAGCTTGGCGAGCAACAGGAAGCGCAGATAGCCGCTGATCGAGGTGGTGTTGATCTCCATGCCGAAATGGACGCGCCCGAGCCAGCCCTTGCGTTCGGCGTGGCGCAGGATCGGCCGCGCTATGAACGAAGGGAGAAGCTGCGTCAGCTCCTCGATGCCGGGCTTGAGGAAATCGTGTACGGAATAGGGCTCGTCTTTCGCGCGGAGTTCGTCGCGGGCGATGCGCTGCATGCGCGCCGGCGCGATCTTGGCCTGCGCCACGCGCACCACGTCTTCGTAGGACATGCGCAGGGCGAGATGGCGTGCGACTTCTTTCAGCAGGCGGCATTGCAGCCCGGAGGCCTCGTCGGCCGCGACGACCGGGGCAAGCCGATCGAGGTATAGCTGCGCGTAAGCGATGCTCTGGTAGGGCATCAGGCGGCGCACGCCTTCGAGCACGATCGGCTGCGCGGCCGCAGGGATCGTGGTCGCGACGTCCTGCTCGAGCGACTCGCGGGTGACGGCGGCGCTTTTTTTGGGCTCGGCCGGCTTTGCAGCGGGGATCTCGGCGCGCGCGGCCTCGTAGCCGGCGCGGAAGCCGCGCAAGTTCGTCTCGACCGATTTGCCGTCCTCGCGGATCGCCGCTTCGCATTGCTCCGCCGTCAGCGGCAGGCGCCCGCAGCCGGCGATGGCCCCCAGCATCACCGCGCTGATGATCGAGCCGCTCTGTCGCGCCAGCCGCTCCATGTCGATGAGCAGTGCGTCCTTGGCATGCGCGGTGATGGTCTTCGTCAGTTTGTCCTGGTCGAAGCGGCCGTCACCCATGGCGATCTTCTCGTCCATGGCATAGAAGCGGCTCACTGAGGCGATGACATGCGTGCGGTCGGGCGTGACGAAGCCGGACGCGACCGTGCGCCCCGCTTCCAGGAGTTCGCTCGCCACCGCGATATCGATGTCGCCGACGCCGGGCGTCAACGCCATGATCGGCCGCTTGCCGCCGAGGTCGCGCGTGTGAACCGGCAGAATCTCGACGTAATAGGTGGTGGCGCCGGTGCGTTGCGCGACGCCGGGAACCGACGTGCTCTGCACCGGGAAGCCGGCATTCGCAGCCGCCGACACGATCCAGTTGGTCAGCACGCCGCCGCCTTCGCCGCCGAGCGCGGCGATGAGCAGTGTGATGGGGCGCGTCGCGGTCATGTTGCGGGGGCCTTGCCATTATAGCCGCCGAGCCATCCGAGCACGCTCTGGCGCAGGCGGAACAGGGCGCGATCCCACCAAGTCGCGTTGCGCACGATCTCGGCGCGATAGAACGACGGACACAGCACGGCGGCATGCGCGACCTCGCCGCACAGGCCGCAGCCGACGCAGGATTCGACGACCGTTGCCACCGGATCGGTGCGCAGCGGATCGGGCGAAGGCTTCACCGTCAGCGACGGGCAGCCGGACAGGCGGATGCAGGAATGGTCGCCGGTGCAGATCTCGTCATCGACGCCGTAGCGCGCGCGGGTGACGCGCTCGCCGCGCTTGAGCTTCTCGGCGTCCTCGGCGCGTACGCGCCGCTGGCGCGCGAGCTGGCACTCGCCGTCGGCGATAATGACCTTGAGGCCGCGCTCGGCGGTCTTCATCGCCTCCTTCAGCGTCTTCACCATCACGCTGACGCTGTAGGTGCGCACGGTGCGCATCCATTTTACGCCCATCGAGCGCAGCGTCTGCTCGATATCGACGCCGGGCGTCGGGCCGGAGCGGCTCATCGTGCTCGACGGGATATATTGCTGGCCGGTGGCGGAGGCGTAGCCGTTCTGCATCACGATCAGCACGCCGTCGCCTTTGTTGAACAGGTTTGACGCCACGCCGGTGATCAGCCCGTTATGCCAGAAGCCGCCGTCGCCCATGATGGCGATCGGGCGGCGGTCCATGTTGGGCGTGACCGCGGCGGCGCTGGCGAGCGACATGCCGTAGCCGAGGATCGAGTTGCCGAACGAGAACGGCGCGAAGGTCGCGAAGGAATGGCAGCCGATATCGGCGCTGATATGCGTCGGACCGATCTCGCGCTGCACCAGCTTGATGGCGGAGAACACCGGCCGCTCCGGGCAGCCGGTGCAGAAGGCGGGCGGGCGTGGCGGCAAGGGCCCAAGCGCCGCGGCGGCCTTGGCCTTGTGCGCGATCAGCCCGCGCGTCTTTTCCGCAATGCTGTCGGCGTCGATGCCGTTCGGCCGCGTGGCTTGCAGGAAAGCCGCAAGGCCCTCCAGCAGCACGTCGGAGGCATATTCGCCGGCCTGCGGCAGCAGGCCTTTGCCGAGCACCTTGGTCTGGATGTCGGCGCGGCGCAGCTCGACGTTCACCGCCTGCTCGATGTAATCGGGATGGCCTTCCTCGACGACGAGCACGGCGTGCTTGCCGGCGCAGAACGTGCGCAGCTCCTCCGGCACCAGCGGATAGACGACGTTGAGCACCAGCAGCGGCACCCGCGAGGTGCCGAAGGCATCGGCGAGGCCGAGCCGCTCCAGCGCGCGGAGCAGGCCGTTGGTGAGACCGCCCATGACGATGATGCCGACCTCGTCGAGGTCACCTGGGACCACCTCGTTGAGCTGGCGATCGCGGATGAAGGCCTGCGCCGCCGGCATCCGTCTCTCGACCTTGAGCCGCTCGTGCACGAAGGTCACCGGCGGATGAGCGAGCCGCGCGTAATCGAACCGCGGCGGGCCGGGGAGGGGGCTGCGCCCCGAATGAACGCCAGGGCGGTTGTCCTTCGCGATGAACGATCCGGTGACGTGGCAGGCGCGGATGCGCAGCTCCAGCATCACC
>DATARB010000107.1:0-5062 GCA_036264375.1 Pseudolabrys sp. | reverse complement strand
GATGGGCATCCACGGCAATTCCACCTGCGTGATGAATTACGATGGCGCCACCGGCTGGCTGATCGGCGAAGAGAACCGCGGCCTCAATGCCATGTTCACGATGATGAACGAGGCGCGGCTCGGTGTCGGCATCCAGGGCCTAGCGCTTTCGGAGGTCGCCTATCAGAACGCGGCGATCTACGCCAAGGAGCGTCTCCAGGGCCGCGCCATTTCCGGAACGAAATATCCGGACAAGGCAGCCGACCCGATCATCGTGCATCCGGACGTGCGCCGCACGCTGATGACCATCCGCGCGTTCAATGAAGCGGCGCGCGCGCTGGTGTTGTGGACCGCGCTCAAGGGCGACGTCGCGCATCGTTCCGAGGATGCCAAAGAGCGCCAGAGCGCCGACGACCACATGGGCCTGCTCACGCCGGTGATCAAAGGCGTGCTCACCGATCGCGGCTTCGCCAACGCGGTCGCGGCGCAGCAGGTGTTCGGCGGTCACGGCTACATCGCCGAGCACGGCATGGAGCAGTTCGTGCGCGACGCGCGCATCGCGCAGATCTACGAAGGCGCCAACGGCATCCAGGCGCTCGATCTCGTCGGCCGCAAGCTCGGCAAGGACGGTGGCCGCGCCATCATGAGCTTCTTCAACGAGGTGCAGACTTATCTCAAGGAGCGCGCGGACAGCGACGAGATGAACGTCTATCTCAAGCCGCTGGGGCAATCGCTGGCGCATCTGCAGCAGGCGTCGATGTGGTTCATGAACAATGCCATGGCCAAGCCCGACAATGCCGGCGCGGGCTCATACGATTACATGCATCTCTTCGGGCTGGTCGCGCTCGGCTACATGTGGTGCAAGATCGCCGAAACATCGCTCGCCAAGCTGCCGAAAGCCGACGGCGCGGCGGCGCGCTATAACGCGAAGCTCGTCACCGCGCGTTTCTTCATGGAGCGGATGCTGCCGGAAACCGCGACGCATCTCGCCCGCATCCAGGCCGGCGCTGGCTCGACCATGGAATTGGCCGACGAGGCGTTTTGAGCGGGCACCGGTGGCGCGTGAATTAACATCCCCAGGGGAACCATCGCGTCCACAATCCCGTTTCTCTCTCAGTCATCCCCGGAGTGGGGCAAAGGCTCAGGGAGGCAAGGATGAACGGACTGATCTATCTCGTCGGACTGATCGTCGTGATCATGGCGATCCTGTCCTTCCTTGGTCTGCGCTGATGAGCGCATAACCCAAGGAGATCGTACCGTGACAATAGATTCCCGCATTGCGCCTGTCGCAGGCGACACATCGCTCAGTATCCAGTGGAGCGCCATCATCGCAGGCGCGATCGGGGCGGCCGCACTCGCTTTTGTGCTGCACGCCTTCGCAACCGCGATAGGGATTTCGCTGTCGTCGACCGCACCGACTTGGCGCGATGCATCTTTCGCGCTGGTATTCCTATCTGGGCTGTATCTCGTGCTGACGGCGTTGGCCTCGTATAGTTTCGGCGCCTACATCGCCGCGCGGCTTCGCGTCCCATTCACAGGCGCGCCCGCGGATGCCGAATTCCGCGACGGCATGCAGGGCTTGCTCGTCTGGGCGCTGGCAACGCTTCTCACCGGCGTCATCGTCGTTGCAACGGTCAATGCGGTGCCGAAGGCTACCGCGCCGAGCGCATCGACGTCGGTCGCCGGCGAGCCCATCATCGCCTTCGATCTCGACCGGCTGTTCCGCGGCGCGCGGCCGCCGGCGGGCAACATGGATTACGCCCGCGCGGAAGCCGCCCGCATCCTGCTCACCACGACGAGCCACAACGGCATGCAGGCCGATGACCGCACCTATCTGGTGCGCCTCGTCATGGCGACCACAGGCCTCGCGCAGCCGGATGCCGAGCGCCGGGTCGATGATGTCGCGGCGCGCGCGCGCGACGATCTCAATCGCGCCCGCCGCAGCGCCGTGATCCTGGGCTTTATGGTGGGCGCGGCGGCATTGGTTGGCGCGGTCGCGGCGTGGTACGCAGCCTGCGCAGCGGGACGCCATCGCGATGGGCGTGAGGCGCTCGATCCGTTCTGGGATTGGGGCCGTCCGGTGACACGGCTCTATTAGCGCTTCGCCGTTGCCGGTGCTTGCGCATGATGCATGTGGGTGGTCTGATCACGGCGTGACGTACGTGCCGGATCCTTCCCACCGTGCCTGACAAGCCAGTTCAAATCGCCATGGCCGGCGGCGGCATCGGCGGGCTCGCCGCTGCGCTCGCGCTGTTGCAGGCCGGCTTTGACGTCCACGTCTATGAGCAGTCGAGCGCGCTGCGGGAGGTCGGTGCCGGCATCCAGGTCAGCCCGAACGCTGCGCGCATTTTGCACCGCTACGGTCTCTCCGATGAACTCGCCCGTGTGGGCGTGCGGCCCATCGCGTGGCATCAGCGCAGGTGGGACGATGGGCGAACGCTGTTGCGCACGCCGCTCGGCGAGGATGTGATCGGCGCGTTCGGCTTCCCGCATTATCAGTGCCATCGCGCCGACGTGCTCGCGATGTTGACCGCCGCCGTTCCGGTCGAGCGTGTGCATCTCGGCCATCGCCTCTCCGGATTTAGCGATCGCGGCGCTTCCGTCGACATCCAATTCGACAACGGCGTCGGCGTGCGCGCTGACATGCTGATTGGCGCCGACGGCATCCATTCCGCCGTGCGCCGTATTCTGTTCGGCGAGCAGCAGCCGGAGTTCACCGGCTGCATGGCCTATCGCGGACTGGTGCCGGCCGAACGTCTCAAGCATCTCGATCTCGAGGTGGTGGCGCAGATCTGGATGGGGCCCGGCAAGCACGTGGTGAATTACTTCGTCGCCTCCGGGCGGCTGATGAATTTCGTCGCCAACATCGAGCAGGACGGCTGGACCCGCGAGTCCTGGACCGACCGCGGCGATCCAAATGAACTGCGTGCGGCTTTCGCCGCTTGGGCACCAGAGTTGCGCGCCGTCTTCGCCGAAGTCGAGGAGACCTTCATCTGGGGCCTGTTCGATCGCGCGCCGCTGCCGCGCTGGTCGGTGGGCCGCGTCACCTTGTTGGGCGATGCCTGCCACCCGATGCTCCCTTACATGGCGCAGGGCGCGGCGCAGGCGCTGGAGGACGGCGCGGTGCTGGCGGCCTGTCTTGCGAAGAACGCTGAAGTCGAAGGCGCGCTGAAGCATTACGAAGATGTGCGGCTGCCGCGTGCGTCGAAGGTGCAGCTTGCCGCGCGCGGCAACAAGACCCGTTTCCATTTGCCCGACGGTCCGGAGCAGATTGAGCGCGACGCGCTTATGGCGAGCAGCGCCACCGACTGGTCCTTCAAGGCGATCGACTGGCTCTACGGCCACGACGCTGTCGCGGACGTCTGACCTTCAAACCAAAGTCTGTGGCTCGATGCGCGCCGACATGCGCAAGGCTGGCGGGTCCCGTTGCGCAAGCATCAGTTCGCGATCGTCGAACGTGCCATCCGGGCAAATGAACTCGACCGAGGCGAGGATGCGGTCGACGGTTTGTCCGTCGCGTCCGAAGGGCAGCAACAGCCGCTCGTAATACACGAGCCGGCCGGCGCGATCGGTCACATCGTAGATGGTGTAGATCGGGCAACGGCATCCGACCGCCAGGCGATAGGGGACGAGCCAGCGGTCGCGGTGCTTGGGCGGCATGATGTCATCGAGCCGGTGGCCGCGGTGGTCTACCCCGCCGTAGACGGTTTCGATCATGGCGCCATTGAAGCGGACGACGAAACACGCGGTGCTGGCGGTGCCGACGACATCGAGAATGCTCAGATTGGATGAAATCCGTGACAGGTTCTCGGCGACGATGGCCTGCCATTGCGGGACGCGGTGCGTGCCAAGATGGCGTTTCCAGAATTTCAGCAGCCAACGCTGGTTGACCGCCCGGACCACATCGGGCCGTGCGATAGAATAAGTTGCGGGGTTGGCCTCTGGTCGCATCCCTTGCACGGCGACGTCGTTGTCCCGGCATGACTGTCGCAGCAATATCTTAACGTGTAATTGATTTATTATCGCCCTATGCGTGTAGACTGATACTAAGCCATGGCGGCGATAGCGGGCGGTCGCGGTGAGCGACGCAGCAGCCAGACCATGATCGAGACATTGAGCAGGTTAAAGACGATGCCGTTGAGGAACGCGGCACTGTAAGAGCCGGTCAGGTCGAAGATCGCGCCCGACATCCAGCCGCCCAGCGCCATCCCTAGAAGTGTTGCCATCAGCACCAGACCGAGCCGCGTGCCGGCTTCTTTCGGCGCGAAATATTCGCGCACGATGATGGCGTAGCTCGGCACGATGCCGCCCTGGAACAGGCCGAACAGCGCCGACACGACATAGAGCCCGGCGAGCCCGTCGGACATCAGGTAGCCCAGCAGCGCCACCGCCTGCGCCGTCGAGCCCAGCAGCAGGGTCTTCAAGCCCCCGATCCGGTCGGCGATCCAGCCCGAGCCCAGGCGGCTCACGATCCCGAACACCGTCATGATCGACAGCATCTCCGCGCCGCGCGTCGTGCCGTAGCCGAGGTCGACGCAGTAGGCGACGATATGGACCTGCGGCATGGCCATGGCGGCGCAGCAGCCGATGCCGGCGATGCCGAGCCAGAGCTGCAGGCCATTGGGCGACAGGCCGAGCGCGCGCGACGAATGCGGCGCCACGGCTGTGGTGCCGGCATGGGCGGGCGAGCGTGGCCGCAGCACCAGGCAGGCCGGCAGCATGCCGACGAAGCAGATGGTGGCCACGACCAGGTAGGTCGTGCGCCAGTCGTATTGGCGCGCCACGACCTCGGTGATCTTGGGCCACAGCGCGCCGCCGATGTAGTTTCCCGAAGCGCAGATCGCCATGGCGAGCGCGCGGCGCTTGGCAAACCAGTGCGAAGTGTCGGCAACCAGTGGGATGAAAGCCGCGCCTGCGCCGATGCCGATCACGGCCTGCAGCAGGGCGAAGACCGCGAGCGACGGCGCGAGCGCCGCCAGCGCATAGCCGCCGGCGATCAGCACCGTCGACAGCAGCAGGGTGACGAACGCTCCCTTCGTGTCGATCAGCCGGCCGAGCAGGATCGAGCCCGCGCCGAAGCCCA
>DATARB010000059.1:0-17334 GCA_036264375.1 Pseudolabrys sp. | reverse complement strand
CCGCAAGCCCGCCAGCCAATGGCGAGCAGAGCGGCCGCGTGACGCCGGTGATGGAGCAGTACGTCGAGATCAAGGCGGCTAATCCGGACTGCCTGCTGTTCTACCGGATGGGCGACTTCTACGAGCTGTTCTTCGAGGACGCCGAAGTCGCTTCGCGCGCGCTCGGCATCGTACTCACCAAGCGCGGCAAGCATCACGGCCGCGACATCCCAATGTGCGGCGTACCGATCGTACGCTCGGACGAATATCTGCACCGCCTGATCGCGCTCGGCCATCGCGTCGCGGTGTGCGAGCAGCTCGAAGATCCGGCCGAAGCGCGCAAGCGCGGCTCCAAGAGCGTCGTCCGGCGCGACGTCGTACGGCTGGTCACTCCCGGTACGCTCACTGAAGACACGCTGCTCGACGCGCGGCGCAACAACTATCTGCTCGCGGTCGCGCGCGCGCGGCTGTCCTCGGTCGGCGAAGAGGCGCGCTTCGCGCTCGCGTGGATCGATATTTCCACCGGCGAATTCCGCATCACCGAATGCGAGCGGCTGTCGCTCGCCGCCGAGATCGCGCGGCTGGAGCCGGGCGAGATCGTCGTCTCCGACGCGCTGTTCGGCGATGCCGAACTCGCCTCCTACTGGCGCTCGCTGCCGGCGGTGACGCCGCTCACCCGCGACGTATTCGATTCAGCCACTGCCGAGCGGCGGCTGACTTCGTTCTTTGCGGTCGCGACCAGCGAAGCCTTCGGTACGCTGACCCGGCTGGAGCTGACCGCCGCCGCGGCCTGCGTCACGTATGTGGAGCGCACGCAGCTTGGGCAGCGCCCTCCACTGTCGCCGCCTTTGCGCGAGAGCGCCGGCGCAACTATGGCCATCGACCAGGCGACGCGCGGCAATCTGGAACTCACGCGCACGCTCGGCGGCGAGCGGCGCGGCTCGCTGCTCGACGCCATCGACCGCACCGTCACCTCGGCCGGCTCGCGGCTCCTGGCGCAGAGATTATCGGCGCCGCTGACCGATCCGATCACCATCGCGCGCCGGCTCGATGCCGTGGCGAGCTTCGTCGACGACGTCGCCGCGCGCGCGGACACGCGCTCGCGCCTGCAAGCCGCACCCGATCTCGCCCGCGCGCTGGCACGGCTCGCCGTTGGCCGCGGCGGCCCGCGCGATCTCGCCGCCATTCGTGACGGGGTGCAGGCGGCTGCCGATCTCAGCGACGCGCTGGGTGCGCTGAGAGATGTGCCGGACGAAATCGCGCAGGCGATAAAAACCTGCCGCCGTCCCGATGCCGCACTCACCATCGAACTCAGCCGCGCGCTCGCGGACGAGTTGCCGCTGATCAAGCGCGACGGTGGCTTCGTGCGCGAAGGCTACGACGCCGCGCTCGACGAGACACGCGGGCTGCGCGACGAATCCCGCCGCGTCATCGCCGCGCTGCAAGCGCGCTACGCCGACGAAACCGGCGTGCGCATCCTCAAGATCCGGCACAACAACGTGCTAGGCTATTTCGTCGAGGTGACGGCACAGCATGGTGAGAAGATGCTGGCGCCGCCGCTCAATGCCGTCTTCATCCACCGCCAGACACTCGCCGGACAGGTGCGCTTCACCACCACCGAGTTGGGCGAGCTGGAAGCCAAGATCGCCAGTGCGGGCGAGCGCGCACTGGGAATCGAGCTCGACATCTTCGAGCGGCTCAGCGCCGCGGTGATCGCAGAGAGTGCCGCAATCAAGGACTGCGCCGAGGCGCTGGCGCGTCTCGACGTCGCCAGCGCGCTGGGCGCGCTCGCAGCCGAGCGCGACTATGCTCGGCCCGACGTCGACGATTCGCACGCCTTCGTCATCGACGGCGGCCGCCATCCGGTGGTCGAGCAGGCGCTCGCGCGCGACGGCACGCCGTTCGTCGCCAACGACTGCGATCTCTCGCCGCCCGGCGAAGCGGAGGCCGGCCGCATCTGGCTGATCACCGGCCCGAACATGGCGGGCAAATCCACCTTCCTGCGGCAGAATGCACTGATTGCCATCCTCGCGCAGATGGGCTCCTTCGTGCCGGCCAAGCATGCGCAGATCGGCGTGGTCGACCGGCTGTTCTCACGCGTCGGCGCGGCCGACGATCTCGCGCGCGGCCGCTCGACCTTCATGGTCGAGATGGTGGAGACCGCGGCCATTCTCAATCAGTCCGGCGAACGCGCGCTGGTCATCCTCGACGAGATCGGCCGCGGCACCGCCACCTTCGACGGCCTGTCGATCGCATGGGCCACCGTCGAGCATCTGCACGACATCAACAAATGCCGCGCGCTCTTCGCCACGCATTTTCACGAGCTCACCGCGCTGTCGGCACGGCTCGGCCGGCTGCACAACGCAACGGTGAAGGTGAAGGAATGGAACGGCGACGTCGTGTTCCTGCATGAGGTCACGCCCGGCGCCGCTGACCGCTCCTACGGCATCCAGGTGGCGAAGCTCGCGGGGCTGCCCTCACGGGTCATCGAGCGCGCAAAGGTCGTTCTCGCCAAGCTCGAGCAGGAAGACCGCGCCGCGCCAAAAGGCTTCGAGGACTTGCCGCTGTTCGCCGCGCCATTCAAAGCGCCGCAGCCGGGCCATGAGGGCGCGCATGACTTGCTCATCGCTGCGCTGGCCGGTTTCAATCCGGATGACATGTCGCCGCGCGAAGCAATGGAAGCGCTTTATGCGCTGAAGGCGAAGCTGGCGGCTTTGGGGGCGAAGTAGGGCTCCCTTCTTACCTCCCCCTGAAAAGGGGACGTCGACCGCCGCAGGCGGTCGGGTGGGGATCCTCTCTCATAGGCAGAAAAAGACCCCCACCCTAACCCTCCCCCTTTCAGGGGAAGGGAAAGAAAGGCCTCACGCCGTTCACGCGGCCTTGGCCGGACCGAGCTTGTCGGATGCCATCCGGGTGCCATCCACGCGCGCTTTGATCTTCTTGAAGGCGATGTCGCGCGCAATGTCCGGCGAGCCATGCTTCGGCTTCACGTCGATGCTGAACGGCGAGAAGCCGCAGTCGTCGGTCGAGCCGAGACGCTCAGCCGGAATGTACCTCGCCGCGAGCAGGAGTTCGTCGCGGACTTCCTCGGGCGTCTCCACACGCGGGTTTTGCGGATTGATGACGCCGATGAAGCAGACCTGCGCAACGCCGTTGGAATCGGCGCGGCTGTGCTCGCCGATGAGCTTGTAGATGCGCTCTTTGTCCTTCTCGCTCGAGAGCTGCATCAGGAAGTAGCCCGCATTCATCTTGAACATGCTGGGCAGCAGTTCGGCGTAATCGACATCGGCACTGTGTGTCGAGTCGCAATCGCCGCCCGGGCAGGTGTGGATACCGATGTTGCGGCGCTCCTCGGCCGAGAATCGATCGAGCACGCGGTTGTTGAGATCGATGAACTGGGCCAGCATGCCGCGGCCAGTCCACGGATTGTTGGGATCGTTACGGCAGGCCAGCCGCCCTTCGGTGAAGTCGATCGACACCCGCTTCGCGCCCGCGTCGAACGCCATGCGGATGTCCCTTTCGCATTCGTCGACGAGATCGCTGAGGAATTGTTCGCGCGGATAGCCCTCGACCTCTGCGTCGAGCGGATATAGCAGCGACAGCATCGACGGCGCGATGACCGCCTGCTTCAGCGCCTTCGTCGCCATCTTCGCGGCCTTTACCGTGAATTCAGCCGCATAAGTCTTGTAGCGGAAAGGCCCGCGCACGAGGCGCGGCAATTGCCGATGATGGCCGTCGGTGAAGATCGCGAAATACTGTCCATCCGCGGCAAGTCCTTCCGCGAGACCGGTGCCGGCAAGCGTGTCGGTCAACGAATAGGTGGCAAAGCTCGACATGCGTTGCTCGCCATCCGACACGATCGGCGCGCCGGTTTCTTCCATGCGCTGGATCGAGTCGAGGCAGGCAGCATCCTGCTCCTTCTCCAACTGCTCCTTGGTGATCTTGCCGGCGTCGTAGTCGGCATAGGCCTGCTGCAATTTGGCCGGACGGGGAAGCGAGCCGACGGGTTCGGTCGGAATTTGCATGCGTTCCTCCTGTAAGTCGTACATTTTTTTTGAACGGACCGGCCGTCTCGACTTAGACAGACTGGTCTGTCTATAATTGGATACCCGGCGGCAGAACGCGTCAAATCAAATCCCGAGCCGCTGGAGCCGCGGGTGGTCACATCACTGGCGGCAATTTGCGTACCCGCAGCGTGCGATGGTACATAGGGAAGCAGGGCTGACCGATTTCGAGGATTGTGCTTGGCCAAGGCTGGACCACAAAAGGCCAACAGGCCGCGCGAGCGGCTTCTCGACGCGGCCTATGATTTGTTTGCCGCCAAAGGCGTGGCTCAAGTCGGCATAGATACGATTTTGACCAAATCGGGGTGCGCAAAGGCGAGCCTCTACAATCATTTCCAGTCGAAAGACGAGTTGGCTTTGGCCTTCCTGGCCCAGCGAGAAGCCGTTTGGACGCGCGGTTGGCTCGAAGCCGAAATCAAGCGCCGCAGCGCCGACCCGAAGAAGCGCCTGCTCGCGATATTCGATGTTTTCGATGGCTGGTTTCACGAGAAAAGCTTCGAGGGATGCTCGTTCATCAACGTCCTGCTCGAGTCGCCGAAGGGAAGCGTGGTTCGCCGCGCGGCCGCCGATCACCTGTCCAGGATACGGGCGATCATTCGCGCGCTGGCGGACGACGCCGGGCTGCGCGAGCCCGAGAAGTTTGCCCAGGCGTGGCACATGTTGATGAAGGGCGCGATCGTGTCCGCCGGCGAAGGCAACCGCAACGCGGCGCGCGACGCCAAACGTGCGGCCGCACTCATCCTCGATGGCTGGAAACTGAAGAGCGGGCAGCTAGCCGTTACAAATCAATCCCGCGCTTCCTCAGCCCGAACACAAAAAGGCCCCAGCCGATCGAGGTTGCCAGCGCCAGCGACAGACCGATGACCGAGCCGAACGGCTCGGCGGTCACATGCAGCACCACGCAGGCGAGGGCGAAGCCGACCAGGCCCGTCACCGCATTGGCCATCACCGCGGCGCTCGGCCTGCCGCCGACGCGGCGGTGCAGGATGAACTGCACGCTGATGAGGATGATCGGAAATACCGCGAGGATGCCGCTGCCTTCGGGACCGATGTGGAAGCTCGCGGTCACCGTGGTGCCGACCAGCAGCGCCACCAGGGTAGCCCGCAATGCGTAGTCGCTCCAGCGCGTCTCAGGGCGCGGGATGACCACGTGGCGCAGAGGCCGCGCCAGCACGATGCAGACGGTCTGCACCACGATGTTCAAGAGTACGCCTGTCAATAGCGTCCACGGGATGGCGTGCACGACGAGGGCGAGCACCACCCAGACGACCAGTCCGACGCCGATGCTCACGCCCACCGAACGCATCTGCGCCAGCCGAGCATAGGTCAGCGCGAAGATCACGTTGACGCTGTTGATGGCGAGGCTGTTGACGGCACTGTGACCGATGAACGTTGCGCCGTGATCGAGCGCGAGGAACACGTAGACCGGACCGGCGCCGAGCGGCAGCGTCGCCACCAGGCCGCCGATCAGCGGCCCCGCGCGCTCGGCCGTGATCGTCGCCGCCAGCACGAAGCCGGCGGTGATGGCCATGCGGACGATGAGGATGAGCGTGAAGTCGGTGTCGGGGAGCATCACAGTCCTGCTGTCATCGCCGGGCAACCGGGTCGGGCCTTCGGCCGGCCCGGGTGTAAACTTGTCCCGGCGATCCCGCTAAGGCGGGCAAAAGCCGTGCCTTCCTAAGCGAGATGGCCGGGTCAAGCCCGGCCATGACAAGCTCCTATACATGCATTATTGCCGGTTCAATCAGCCTACGGCGTCAGCACCACGCGGCCGACGATCTTGCCGCCGCGAAGCTCGCCCATCACCGCGTTCACGTCGTTCAATGGACGCGTGGCGACGGGTACCGGCGGCAGGCCGGTGCGGCGCACGAGCTCCATCAACTCGCGCATCTCGTGCTGGCTGCCCGTGTAAGAGCCCTGGATCGTCAAAGCCCGCATAGGAATCGGCGGCAGCGACACCGTGAGGTCGCCGCCGTAGAGGCCGACGATGATGTATTTGCCGCCCTTGATCAGGCTGTCGAAGCCGACCCGCGCGCTGCCTGAAGAACCGACGAGGTCGATCACCGCCCAGGCGCCGCCGTTGGTGAGATTGACGATCTGCTGCGCGGCGTCCGGAGCGGCGCCATCGACCACATGCGCGGCGCCGGCCTTCTTGGCCGCTTCGCGCTTGACCGGATCGATATCGACGACAATGGCGCTGTGGCCGTCCATCGCCTTGTGCAAGGCTTGGCACATCAAACCAAGCCCGCCGGCGCCAATGATGACGGTCGGCTCGGTCGTCAGCGTCGTCACTTTCTTCAGTGCGCCGAAGGTGGTGACGCCCGAGCAGGCGAGCGGCGCCACGCGCTCCGGCGGCAGGTCGCCGATGTCGAACAGATAGCGCGGATGCGGCACTATTATGTAGTCGGCATAGCCGCCATTGGTGAAGACGCCGAGGCTGCGCATCGAACGGCAGAGATTGTCTTCGCCGCGCAGGCAGACCGCGCAGGTGCCGCAGCCGATCCAGGGATCGGCCAGCATGCGCTGCCCGACGGTGACGCCTGTGGCCTCCGGCCCCACCGCGACCACCTCGCCGACGTTCTCGTGGCCCAGCGTCACCGGCAGCTTCATCCCGCGATCCTGGAGGCTCAATTGTTTGCCGCCGCCGAGGTCGAAATAGCCGTCGGCGAGGTGCAGATCGCTATGGCAGACGCCCGCCGCCAGCACCTTCAGCAGAACCTCGGTTCCGGCCGGTTGCGGCGTCGGCCGCTCGTTCATCTGTAGCGGCTGGCCACAGACGCACACTTGGAACATGCGCATTTTTGTTTCTCTCCCGCCAAATGGCGGAGCAGGATAACCCGGTTACGGCCGCTGTCACCAAGCCATGCCGACGCGCGCAGGCGCAGCCGACAGGCTGCCACCCCCGTCGCAATGGCCTTCGCACACGCACAAAATACCCAAAAATGCCGCCAACTCCTGCAAAACGGCCTTTCTGCAACTAGCTTTCTAGTAAAGCGATGACTTAATACTGCGCCTCCGCTATTCCGGTTCCCGACATGGCCTCACTTGCGCTCGAACACGACCCCAGCCTGACACTCAAACCCGCAACAGGCGGGACGGCCGAGTTGATCGATACGCGCGCGGTCGTGGCCGATCTTGGGCGGCTGGCGGCCGACCATCCCGGGGGCGAGCGGGAACTGCGCACCGCGCTCGCCCAGCGACTGAAGGCGGCGCTGATCGAAGGCCGCGCCAAGGCCGAGAAGCTGCTGCTCAAGGACCGGCACGGCCGCCGCTGCGCCGAGCGGATTTGCGAGATGCAGGATGAGATCATCCGCATCTTGTTCGAATTCGCCCGTACGCATCTCTATCCCTCGGAGAACCCCTCCGATTCCGAGCGCATGGCGATCGTCGCCACCGGCGGCTACGGCCGCGGATTGCTGGCACCGGGCTCCGACATCGATCTCCTATTTCTGCTGCCCTACAAGCAGACCGCCTGGAGCGAATCGATCGCCGAGGCGATCCTCTATTGCCTTTGGGACACCGGGCTGAAGGTCGGCCACGCCACCCGCTCGGTCGACGAGTGCATCCGCCAAGCGAAGGCGGACATGACCATCCGCACCGCCATTCTCGAGTCGCGCTTCCTGCTCGGTGACCATGCTCTCTTCGACCAGTTGACGACGCGCTTCGATAACGAGGTCGTGCGCAACACCGCCGCCGAATTCGTCGCCGCCAAGCTCACCGAGCGCGAAGATCGGCATCGCCGCGGCGGCCAGTCGCGCTACCTGGTCGAGCCGAACGTGAAGGACGGTAAAGGCGGCCTGCGCGACCTGCACACATTGTTCTGGATCGCGAAATACGTTTATCGGGTGCACGAGCCGGCCGAACTGCTCGAGCGCGATGTCTTCGACAAGCGCGAATACCAGTTGTTCCGCCGCTGCGAGGATTTCCTCTGGTCGGTGCGCTGCCACCTGCATTTCGTCGCCGGCCGCGCCGAGGAGCGGCTATCGTTCGATGTGCAGCGCGAGATCGCGGTGCGGCTCGGCTACACCGAGCATCCTGGACAGCAGGACGTCGAACGCTTCATGAAGCACTACTTCCTGATTGCCAAGGATGTCGGCGACCTCACCGCCATCCTCTGCGCCGAGCTGGAAGACAGTCACGCCAAGAGCGTGCCGGTGTTGAGCCGGGTGATGGCCCGTCTGCGGCCGGTGAAACGCAAGGAGCTCTCCGGCACCAAGGACTTCATCGCCGAGAATAACCGTATCCTTTGCGCGCGCGCCAACGTCTTCGAGCGCGATCCGGTCAACCTGATCCGCATCTTCCAGCTCGCGCAGAAGCACAATCTCGCATTCCACCCGGACGCCATGCGGGCGATGACGCGCTCGCTGCACCTCATCGACTCGGAGCTGCGCGAAGATCCGGAAGCCAACAGCCTGTTCATGGAGATCCTCACCTCCAAGAACGATCCGGAGACGGTGCTGCGGCGCATGAACGAGGCCGGCGTGCTCGGCCGCTTCGTGCCGCAGTTCGGCAGGATCGTCGCGATGATGCAGTTCAACATGTACCACCACTATACGGTGGACGAGCATCTGTTGCGCTGCATCGGCGTGCTGGCGGAGATCGAGCGCGGCGGCAACAAAGAGACGCAGCTCGCCAATGAGCTGATCCACAAGATCCTGCCCGAGCATCGCGCGGTGCTTTACGTCACGCTGTTCCTGCACGACATCGCCAAGGGCCGGCCCGAAGACCACTCGATCGCCGGCGCGCGCGTGGCGCGGCGCCTGTGTCCGCGCCTGGGATTCTCCGCGGCCGACACCGAGACTGTCGCCTGGCTGATCGAGCAGCACCTCGTGATGTCGAGCGTCGCGCAGTCGCGCGACCTGTCCGACCGCAAGACCATCGAGAATTTCGCCGCCGTGGTGCAATCCGCCGAGCGGCTGAAGCTGTTGACGATCCTCACCACCGCCGACATCAAGGCGGTCGGCCCCGGCGTGTGGAACGGCTGGAAGGCGCAGCTCATCCGCACGCTCTATTACGAGACCGAGCCGGTGCTCACCGGCGGCTTCTCGGAGGTCAACCGCGCGCAGCGCGTGGCGATGGCGCAGGCCGAATTCCGCGATGCGCTCAAGGATTGGCCGCAGGACGCGCTCGACGCCTATATCGCCAAGCTCTATCCGGCCTATTGGCTCAAGGTCGATCTTCCGCACAAGATCGCACACGCCAACTTCGTGCGCGATGCCGAGCAGGCCGACAGGAACCTCGCCACGATGATCAGTTTCGGTCACCACGCGGTGACCGAACTCACCGTGCTGGCACCTGACCATCCGTGGCTGCTGTCGATCATCGCCGGCGCCTGCGCCATGGCCGGGGCGAACATTGTCAACGCGCAGATCTACACGACCACCGACGGGCGCGCGCTCGACACCATCTCAGTCTCGCGCGAGTTCGAACGCGACGACGACGAGCAGCGGCGGGCCAATCGCATTGCCGATTCGATCCAGAAGGCGCTGCGCGGCGAGCTCCGGCTGCCCGACATGGTTGCCAAGCGCACGCCCCCGAAGGGCCGCATCAAGGCCTTCGCGCTCGAGCCGACCGTGACCATCAACAACCAGTGGTCCCATCGCTACACGATGGTGGAAGTCACCGGGCTCGACCGCACCGGCCTGCTCTACGAGCTGACCGCGACCCTGTCCAAACTCAACCTCAACATCGCCTCCGCCCACGTTGCCACCTTCGGCGAGCGCGTGGTGGACGTGTTCTACGTGACCGACCTTCTGGGCGCGCAAATCAATTCCCCAACCCGCCAGGCCGCGATCAAACGGGCGTTGATCGCCCTGTTCGCGCCAAACGACGCCGACATGAAGGCGAAGGGCGCTTCGGCGTAGTTTCTGTTCTGGTGTTGCGTGCCCCGGATGCTGCGCAGCGTGAAGCGAAGCGGGTCGCTGCTACCGGGGCCGATTCCGAGTCTTTGGCGGTCCCGGGTCTGCGGCGCACCATGTCGCCGCGCGCCATGCTGCACCGCGCCCTGGACACGCACAAAGACTCAGCTCTTCGGCAACATCCGGTCCGCGATTGGCGGCAGGAATTTCTCGGTATAGACCGTCGCCGCATCGGGCTTGGTCGGCAGATTGAAGGCCTCGGCCGTAGCGTCGATGGTGAACTGCATCTTCTTCGGATCGACAACACTCAAGCCATACTGCATCACGTGCTTGGTCTTTGTGAGGTCGAGCGCGAGGCCGAGGCGCACCTTCTCGATGTCCATCTTCATCATCGGGTCACGCGCCTGCATCAAGTCGAGCGCGGCAGTCGGGTTGGCAATCGTATCCTTGGTCCCGCGATTGAGCGCAGCAACCACGCCTTTCACGGCGTCGGGATTTTCGTCGGCGAACTTCTTCGTCGTCACCAGCGCCAGGCCGTACATGTCGGCGCCGTAGTCCGAATACTTGATCACCGTGAGGTCGCTCATCTTGAAGCCGAGTTCGAGTGCGGCCGGAATATTCGAATTCGTGAAGCCGCCGGTACCGTCGACTTCGCCGCGCTTGAGCATAGGCCCGAAGAGTTGCGGTTGCACGTTCACCCAATCGACCTTGATATTCTCCTGCTTGGCCGCCTTGAGCAGGACGGGAAAGGTGTCGTGCACGGCGATGCCGGGACCACCGGCGATCTTCTTGCCGTTGAGATCCGCGAGCTTGGTGATGCCGGCATCCTTGCGCGCGATCACAGCGAGGGGGGTATCGTCGAAGCTGATGTAGACGGCGATAAGCGGCGAGGCCGGGTTGAGCGTATTGAAGCGGATCATCGACGGCAGGTCGATCCAGCCGAACTGGTAGGCGCCGCCGGCGACGCTGACCGCAACGTTGCTCGCGCCCTTGCCGGCGTCGATGCCGTCCACGGCCACGCCGCCGTCCTTGAAGTAGCCGTTCTTCTGAGCAATGAAGAACGGTGCGTGCGTGCCCTGGATAATCCAGTCGAGCATGATCTTGACGTTCTTGGTCTCCGCGCGCGCGGCGGTGACCATTGCGGGCAAGAGCGAAACGCAGGCCACGCCGAGCAGCAGTGCGCGCCGGCTCATGCGCGTGAAAATTGTCGTATTTTCGGCCCTTCTCATGGTCGCTCCCCCAAGTTGAATTTCATTCAAGTCACTTGCTATCATCGCGCTTGCTCCTTCCGGGTCAAGCTTGGCGATGGTGCAAGAAGCATGCCTCTGGCATGAGTGTTGCAAGCCGTTCCTCTATCATGGCGCGCGACACTGGAGCATAAGGCGGTTCCGGCAACGGCACTGCCTTTTTCGTCATCACACTGCGCCTTCAATAGGCGCAGGTCAAAGAAGCGACGCAAACGCTTCGGTTCTATAAGGAGAGCGCACATGCTTAAGCTTCCGGGCCATGGTCGATATGACCACGTCAATATCAACCAGAGGCCGGATTATTCGTGGCCGGGCGGCAAGCGCCTGGCCTTCTACATCGCACTAAACATTGAGCATTTCGCGTTCGGCGCAGGCTTGGGCATGGACCCGACCAATCGCGGCGGCCCGCAGACCTCGCGCAACTGGGCGTGGCGCGACTATGGCAATCGCATCGGCAACTGGCGGCTGTTCGAAATCCTCGACGAGCTGAAGCTGCCCGCGACAATCTTACTCAACAGTTCCGTTTGCTACCAATATCCCGACATCGTCGAAAAGATTAAACAGCGGGGCGACGAGGTGTGTGGCCACGGCCGCACAAATGCCGAGTTGCTCAAACCGTTCTGGGAGCACGACGAGGCGCGCGTGATCCAGGAATGCACTGAGGTCATCGAGAAATATGTCGGCGTACGTCCGACCGGCTGGATGGGCCCGGGCGCCGTCGAATCCAATGTCACGCCCGATTTGCTGAAGGAGGCCGGCTACACGTTCCTGCTCGACTGGCCGATCGACGACCAGCCGCTTTGGATGCGCACGCGTTCGGGCCCGCTGCTGTCGGTGCCGTATCCGCTCGAGCTCAACGATGCCGGCACGCTGGCGATGCGCGATCACACGGGGCGCGAATTCGCCGACATGATCGTCGATCAGTTCGAAGAATTGCTGGAGGCGAGCGACGAGAAGCCGATGGTGTTTGCGTTGTCGCTGCACGGCTTCATCGTCGGCCAGCCGTTCCGACTGCGCCCCTTGCGCCAGGCGATCAAGCACTGCGTCGAGCATAAGCACGCGGACCGCATCTGGTTCACCCACGCCGGCGACATCGCGAAGTATTGCTTCACGATGAAGCCCGGGCTGATCCCTGGTAGCTGAACGCAACGCGGAAGGACCAGACGCCATGAACAAGCCGCTTGCGACCAAGGAGACCGCCGGCAAGGCGCACCTGTTGCAGTCGACGCCGGACACCGTGCACTGGGGCTTTTTCGACGGCAGCCTGCCGCCGGTGCTCACCATCGACTCGGGCGACCGGGTCACCATCGAATGCGTGTCGGGCAATCCGGAGTGGATGCCGCCGGCCGGCTCCGGCTTCGAGCCCCTGCCCGACCTCAAGCTGATCCACGAAAAGGCCAAGCGCGGCAGCGGCAATCACATCCTCACCGGGCCGATCTACGTAAAAGATGCGAAGGTTGGCGACGTGCTCGAGGTGAAGATCCTCGACATCGAGCTGCGCCAGGACTGGGGTTTCAACCTGTTCCGCTCCTACGGCGGCACGCTGCCCGAGGAGTTCAACTACTACCGCATCATCCACGTGGCGCTCGACAAGGCGAGCAACACCGCGACCATGCCGTCCGGCCTGAAGGTGCCGCTGGCACCGTTCTTCGGCCAACTCGCGGTGGCGCCGCCCAAGGCCTTCGGCAAGCAAAACAGCAAGGAGCCGCGCGAATTCGGCGGCAACCTGGACTGCAAGAACCTCACCGCCGGCAGCACCATCTACCTGCCGGTGTGGAACGACGGCGCGCTGTTCTCGACCGGCGACGGCCATGGCGCGCAAGGTCACGGCGAAGTGGACGGCACCGCCATCGAGACCTCGCTCAAGGGTACGTTCGAATTCCACGTCCGCAAGGACCTGAAATGGACGCTGCCGCGCGGCGAGACGCCAACGCACCTGATCGCCTTCGGCCTCGACACCGACCTCGACGATGCCGCGCGCCAGGCGCTCAAGCAGATGATCGACTGGATCGTGGCGCTCGCCGGCATCTCCAAGGACGAGGCCTACGCGCTTTGCAGCTTCGCCTGCGACCTGCACGTGACCCAGACCGTCAATAACGTCAAAGGGGTGCATGCGATGATCGCCAAGTCGATCTTGCAAAAACCGGCCTGACCGATATCAGTGGAGAGCACAGAGGACCGATGAAAAACTTCGTAGATCTCGATCGCGTGTCGCTGCGGTATGGCGAGGACGGCGACGGCACCCTCGCGTTGCAGGACGCCTCCATGCGCGTAGACGGCGGCGAGTTCGTCGCCGTTGTCGGCCCCTCCGGCTGCGGCAAATCGACCTTGATGAAGGTGGTCACCGGCCTCTGGCCGGCGACCAAAGGCGGCGTCATCGTCGCCGGCCGCGAGGTCGACCGGCCGCTCTCCATCACCGGCATGGCGTTCCAGAACCCGACGCTTTTGCCCTGGCGCACCACGCTCGACAACGTGATGCTGCCGCTGGAGGTCGCCCAGCCGCACGCCTCCAAGCTCAAACGCGAGCGCGCGGCCTACGAGGCCAAGGCGCGCGACCTCCTGGCGCTGGTCGGCCTCAAGGGCTTCGAGGACAAATTCCCCTGGCAGCTCTCCGGCGGCATGCAGCAGCGCGCCTCGATCTGCCGCGCGCTGGTGCACGAGCCCTCGTTGCTCATGCTCGACGAGCCGTTCGGCGCGCTCGACATGTTCACGCGGGAGGAGCTCTGGCTCGCGCTCCAGGAACTGTGGATCGCGCGCAAGCCAACCGTTATCCTGGTCACGCACGACCTGCGCGAGGCCGTGTTCCTCGCCGACCGCATCCTGATCATGAGCGCGCGCCCCGGCCGCATCATCGCCGAACGTAAAGTCGAGCTCCCGCGCTCGCGCGAGCTCAGCATGACCTACGAGCCCTACGCGGTTGGGCTCGTCCAGGATCTACGCGACCACATCAGCGCCGCGAGAGCGACCGTATGACCGACATGGCACTCCCGACCCCAGCCGATACGCCCGCACCCGTCCGTCGCAAGCGCCGCCGCCTCTCACGCAGCAAGGTGTTCCGCCGCGTGTTGCCCTGGCTCGTGGTCGCCGCGCTGTTCCTGATCTGGCAGCTGTTCGTGGACGGCCTGAAGATCGAGCCGTTCGTGTTGCCATCGCCGACCGCCATCTTCGCCGCCGGCTGGCAATGGCAAGGACCGATCCTCGACAATGCCTGGCAGACCTTCATGACGACGGCGATCGGCTTCGGCTTCGCCATCGTCTTCGGTCTGTTTGCCGGCGTCGCCATCGGCTCGTCGTCGCTGGTCTATGACGGCTTCTATCCGGCGCTGATCGGCTTCAACACCATTCCTAAAGTCGCGGTGGTGCCGATCCTGATCATCTGGTTCGGCATCGGCACGATCCCGGCGATCATCACCGCCTTCCTGCTGTCGTTCTTCCCGATCCTGGTGAACGTCGCCACCGGCATCGCCACCGTCGAGCCGGAATTGCAGGACGTGCTGCGCGCGCTCGGCGCCAGCAAGTGGCAGATCATCAAGAAGGTGGGCCTGCCGCGCTCGATGCCTTACTTCTTCGCCTCGCTGAAGGTGGCGATCACCGTCGCCTTCGTCGGCTCCATCGTGGCGGAAACGGTCGGCTCCAACAAAGGCATCGGCAATTTCATGCTGGTGGCGTCTTCGCGCTTCGAGGTGCCGCTCGCCTTCGCCGGCCTTCTCGTTACCGGCGCCATGGGCATCTTGATGTATGCGGTGTGCAGCTTCATCGAGCAGCGCATGACCGGTTGGGCCACGCGCAGCACCGAGAGCGCCGTCTTCACCCCGGGCGGATGATACGGGCCGGAATCGCTTGCTCGTCCCCGCGGAAGCGGGGACCCAGCTCTCAAAGCCCAGTTTTCCTCCGCTTTCTGGATTCCCGCTTGCGCGGGAATGAGCGGAGCAAGGTGCGACGCAGACGTCACGCCCCGCGCACGCCGAGCCCGCGCAAACCTTCGATAAGATCGCCAGGCAGATAAGGCTTGCGCACAAAGGCGATGTGCTTGTCGCCTTCGAAGCGCTTGCGCAACTCGCTGTCGTCGTGGCCGGTGGCGATTATGATGGGCAAGGCCGGGTAGATCGTCCTCACCTCGTGCACCAGCGCGTCGCCGCGCCGATCCGGCAGGCCGACGTCGACGATCGCCGCATCCACCCCGCCGGAGATCAGCCGCAGCTTCTGCATCGCCTCGGTCGCGCTGCCGGAGACATCGACCTTGAAGCCCCGGTCTTCCAGGCTGTCGATCGCCATCATCTGCAACAACACTTCGTCTTCGACGATGAGGACACGCGCCGGACCGGCGCGCGCATCGAGCAGATCGCGCAGCTTCGTGGCTAGCACCGCCTGTGTGAAAGGCTTGGGAACCAGTTGGACGCCGGGATCGAGCCGGCCGTCATGCACGATAGCGTTGCGCGCGTACCCGGTCGTAAACAACACCTTCAAATCGGGGCGCTTGTCCCTGGCCGCATCCGCGAGCTTGCGTCCGTTCATGCCCCCGGGCAGGCCGACGTCGGTGAAAAGAAGCTTGATCTCCGGATGCTCGTCGAGCACGCGCAGCGCCGCGGGACCGTTCGCCGCTTGCAAGACATCGTAGCCCAGCTCGCGCAACGTCTCCGAAGTATAGGCGCGCACGTCGTCGTCATCCTCGACCGCGAGAATTGTTTCCGACCCCGAAACACCGGCCACCGGCACCTGCGGCTCCTCGACGATGGCGCTTTCGCCGGCATGCAGGCGCGGCAGGTAGATCTTGACGGTCGTTCCTTCGCCGACCTCGCTGTAGATCTTCACATGGCCGCCCGACTGCTTGACGAAGCCGTAGACCTGCGAAAGCCCGAGCCCGGTGCCGTGGCCGACGTCCTTGGTGGTGAAGAACGGCTCGAAAGCGCGCATGACGATTTCACGCGACATGCCGGCGCCGGTGTCGCTGATAGCGACCATCACATATTGGCCGGGCGTAACTTCGGTCTGGCCGGACGCGTAACGCTCGTCGAGATAAACATTGGCGGTCTCGATCGTCAGCCGGCCGCCTTGCGGCATGGCATCGCGCGCATTGACCGCGAGATTGAGGATCGCGATCTCCAACTGGTTGGGATCGGCCAGCGTGCGCCAGACGCCGCCGGCCAGCACCGTCTCCACCGCGATCTGCTCGCCGATCGTCCGCCGCAGCAGGTCCGACATGCCGGTGACGAGACGGCTGATTTCCACGGGCTTCGGATTGAGCGGCTGCTGCCGCGAGAACGCGAGGAGCCGCTGCGTCAGCGCTTCGGCGCGGCGGGCACCGCGCATCGCGAGGTCGGCCAGCCGTTCCAGCCGCACCGGATCAGGCGACGCTTCGCGCACCTGACGCTGGATGGTCTCCAGATTGCCAATGACTACTGTCAGCAAATTGTTGAAATCGTGCGCCACGCCGCCGGTGAGCTGGCCGATGCCTTCCATCTTCTGCGATTGCGCCAATTGCGCTTGCGTGCGCATCAGCGCCTCCTGCGCTTCGCGCCGTTCGGTGATGTCGCGCGTGATCTTGGCGAAGCCGATGATCTCGCCGGTCTCGTCGCGGATCGCATTGATCACCACGCTCGCCCAGAAGCGGGTCCCATCCTTACGCAGGCGCCAGCCTTCGGCCTCGAACTTACCCTCGCGCCGCGCCGTCTCCAGCGCCCGCGCGGGAACGCCCGCTGCGCGATCCTCTTCCGTATAGAAGCGCTGGAAGTGCTGCCCCACGATCTCCGACGCCCGATAACCTTTGATACGCTGCGCACCGGTATTCCAATTGGTGACAATGCCGTTCGGATTGAGCATGAACAGTGCGTAATCGACGACGCCTTCGACCAGATGCTGGAAGCGGGTCTCCGCGAGTTCCCGTTCTTCGGCCTCGCGTATCAACTGCGCATTGGCAGCGGCGAGCTCGGTCGTGCGTTCGGCAATTTTGCGCTCGAGGTTTTGCTCATTATCACGCAGAATCTCTTCCATGCGTTTGCGCTCGGCGATTTCCTTCTGCGCCGCCTGGTAGAGACGGCCTTTGTCGAAGGCGATCGCCGCCATCGCGGCGATGTTGGCGACAACGCGCTCGGAGCGCTCACTAAATATACCGGCCTGCGGATGGCCGAAGAACAAGCCGCCGAGCACGTCGCCGGAGCGCGAGATGACCGGCGCGGCGAGATAACT
>DATARB010000295.1:0-4565 GCA_036264375.1 Pseudolabrys sp. | reverse complement strand
CCGCGCCGTCGGCCATGCTGAACGGGCGCCTCGTGGGAAGGCTCAATGAGAAGCGGCTCGATGCTCTGCTGGCGGAGACGCAGTCATGAGCCTGCGTTTCTTTCTTCCACGCGACGCCGGCGCGTTGGCGGTCGGCGCCGACGAAGTGGCCGCGGCGCTCCAGAAGGCGAGCGAACGGCGCGGCGCTCAAATCGAATTGGTCCGCACCGGCTCGCGCGGTATGTATTGGCTTGAGCCGATGCTCGAGGTCGAGACGCCGGCCGGACGCGTGTCGTACGGACCGATGACGCCGGAGGACGCGGACGGCGTCTTGAATGCCGTCATCGGCGGCAGCGTGCACCCGCTGCATCTCGGTCTCACTGAGGACATCCCCTGGCTCAAGCGCCAGACGCGCCTCACCTTCGCCCGCTGCGGCATCGTCGATCCGCGCTCGCTCGACGACTATCGCGCGCACGGCGGCTACAAAGGTTTGGAACGCGCGCTCTCGCTCGGCGCCGAGGCGATCATCGAAGAGGTGGTGCAGTCCGGCCTGCGCGGGCGCGGCGGCGCCGGATTCCCGACCGGCATCAAGTGGCGCACGGTCGCACAGGCGAAGGGTCCGCAGAAATACATCGTCTGCAATGCCGACGAGGGCGACAGCGGCACTTTCGCCGACCGCATGATCATGGAAGGCGACCCCTTCGTGCTGATCGAGGGGATGACCATCGCCGGCATCGCCACCGGCGCGACCAAGGGCTACATCTACGTCCGCTCCGAATATCCGCACGCCATCGCCGCGATGGACGCGGCGATCGCGGCCGCACGGCGCAGCGGTTTTCTCGGCGCGCAAGTCGCCGGCTCCGCCTTTGCCTTCGACCTCGAGGTGCGCAGCGGCGCCGGCGCCTATGTCTGCGGCGAGGAGACCTCGCTTCTGGAGAGCCTGGAAGGCAAGCGCGGCCTGGTCCGCGCCAAGCCTCCGCTGCCGGCGCACCAGGGCCTGTTCGGCAGGCCGACCGTCATCAACAACGTCCTCTCGCTCGCCACCGTGCCGATCGTCCTCGACAAGGGCGCGGCCTTCTATCGCGACTTCGGCACCGGCCGCTCGCGCGGCACCATGCCGATCCAGCTTGCGGGCAATATCAAGCACGGCGGATTGTTCGAGACCGCTTTCGGCGTCACGCTCGGGGAGCTCATCGACGACATCGGCGGCGGCACCTTGAGCGGCCGCCCGGTCCGCGCGGTCCAGGTCGGCGGGCCGCTCGGCGCCTACTTCCCGCGCGCGCTGTTCGATACGCCGTTCGATTACGAAGCCTTCGCCGCGCGCGATGGGCTCATCGGCCACGGCGGCGTGGTTGTATTCGACGACAGCGTCGACATGGCGAAGCAGGCGCGCTTCGCCATGGAGTTCTGCGCGGTGGAATCCTGCGGCAAGTGCACGCCCTGCCGCATCGGCTCGACGCGCGGCGTCGAGACGGTCGACCGCATCATCAAGGGCATCGAGCGCGAGAAGAATCTCGCGGTGCTCGAAGACCTCTGCAACACCATGAAATTAGGCTCGCTCTGCGCGCTGGGCGGCTTCACGCCGTATCCGGTGATGAGCGCGCTCACGCATTTCCCCGAAGACTTCGGCGCCGCGAAGCGCCTTGAGGCCGCCGAATAGGAGGACGCCAATGTCGCTCGTTCAGGAGATCGATTTCGGCACGCCGAAATCCAAGACGGAAAAGACCGTCACGCTCACCATCGACGGCCAGCAGATCAGCGTGCCCGAGGGCACTTCGATCATGCGCGCGGCGATGGAGATGGGCACGCAGATCCCCAAGCTCTGCGCCACTGACATGCTCGACGCCTACGGCTCCTGCCGCCTGTGCCTGGTCGAGGTCGAAGGCCGCGCCGGAACGCCGGCCTCGTGCACGACGCCGGTCGCCGCCGGCATGGTGGTGCGCACACAGACGGACCGCCTTGCGCGCCTCCGCAAGGGCGTGATGGAGCTCTACATCTCCGACCACCCGCTCGACTGCCTCACCTGCTCGGCGAACGGCGATTGCGAATTGCAGGACATGGCCGGCGCGGTCGGCCTGCGCGACGTGCGCTATGGGTATTCCGGCGAGAAGCATCCCAATCCGGGCAAGGACGAGTCGAACCCTTATTTCACCTACGATCCGTCGAAGTGCATCGTCTGTTCGCGCTGCGTGCGCGCCTGCGAGGAAGTGCAGGGCACCTTCGCGCTGACCATCGCCGGCCGCGGCTTCGGCTCGGTGGTGTCGCCCGGCATGCAGGAAAGCTTCCTCGGCTCCGAATGCGTATCGTGCGGCGCCTGCGTGCAGGCCTGCCCGACCGCGACGCTCAATGAGAAGGCGGTCTACGACATCGGCACGCCGGAGCATTCGGTGGTGACGACCTGCGCCTATTGCGGCGTCGGCTGCTCGTTCAAGGCGGAGATGCGCGGCGACGAGCTGGTGCGCATGGTCCCCTACAAAGACGGCAAGGCCAATCGCGGCCATTCTTGCGTGAAGGGCCGCTTCGCCTGGGGCTATGCGAACCACAAGGAGCGTGTCCTCAAGCCGATGATCCGGTCCAAGGTCAGCGATCCCTGGAAGGAAGTGAGCTGGGAGGAGGCGATCAACTACGCCGCGTCCGAGTTCAAGCGCATCCAGGCCAAATACGGCAAGGATTCGGTCGGCGGCATCACGTCGTCGCGCTGCACCAACGAAGAGACCTTCCTGGTGCAGAAGCTGATCCGCGCCGGCTTCGGCAACAACAATGTCGACACCTGCGCCCGCGTGTGCCACTCGCCGACCGGCTACGGCCTGTCCACCGCCTACGGCACCTCCGCCGGAACACAGGATTTCGATTCGGTCGAACAGACCGATGTGGTGATGATCATTGGCGCCAACCCGACCGACGGCCACCCGGTCTTCGCCTCGCGGCTGAAGAAGCGGCTGCGCCGGGGCGCCAAGCTGATCGTCGTCGATCCGCGGCGCACCGACATCGTGCGCTCGCCGCATGTCGAGGCCGCGCATCATCTACCGCTGCTGCCGGGCACCAATGTCGCCGTGCTCACCGCGCTGGCGCATGTGATCGTCACCGAGGACCTGGTCAACGAAGCTTTCGTGCGCGAGCGCTGCGACTGGAGCGAGTTCGAGGACTGGGCAGCTTTCGTCGCGCAGCCGCAGAACAGCCCGGAAGCGATCGCCATGGTGTCCGGCGTCCCGCCGCAGAGCATCCGCGAAGCGGCGCGTCTCTACGCGACCGGCGGCAATGCCGCGATCTATTACGGCCTCGGCGTCACCGAGCACAGCCAGGGCTCGACCACGGTGATGGCGATCGCGAATCTCGCCATGGCGACCGGCAATCTGGGCCGCCCCGGCGTGGGCGTTAATCCCTTGCGCGGGCAGAACAATGTGCAGGGCGCCTGCGACATGGGTTCGTTCCCGCACGAACTCTCCGGCTATCGCCACATCTCCACCGACGCGACGCGCGAACTGTTCGAAGAGCTGTGGGGCGTGCATCTGGAGAAAGAGCCGGGCCTGCGCATCCCGAACATGCTCGACGCCGCGGTCGAGGGCACGTTCAAGGGCCTTTACGTCCAGGGCGAGGACATCCTTCAGTCCGATCCCGACACCAAGCATGTCGCCGCTGGTCTCGCAGCGATGGAATGCGTCGTCGTGCAGGACCTGTTCCTGAACGAGACCGCCAACTACGCGCACGTGTTCCTCCCCGGTTCGACCTTCCTGGAGAAGGACGGCACCTTCACCAATGCCGAGCGGCGCATCCAGCGCGTGCGCAAGGTGATGGCGCCGAAGAACGGCTATGGCGACTGGGAAATCACCGTGCTGCTGGCGAAGGCGCTCGGCTTCGACATGCCCTACGAGCACCCCTCGCAGATCATGGACGAGATCGCGCGGCTGACGCCGACCTTCACCGGCGTCTCCTATGCGAAGCTCGACGAGCTCGGCTCGATCCAGTGGCCGTGCAACGACAAGGCGCCGTTCGGCACGCCGGTGATGCACATCGGCGGCTTCGTGCGCGGCAAGGGTAAGTTCGTCATCACCGAATATGTGGCGACCGACGAGAAGACTGGGCCGCGCTTCCCGCTGCTGCTCACCACCGGCCGCATCCTCTCGCAATACAATGTCGGCGCGCAGACGCGCCGCACCGAGAACGTCGTCTGGCACGAGGAAGACCGGCTCGAGATGCATCCGCACGACGCCGAGCAGCGCGGCGTGCGCGACGGAGATTGGGTAAAGCTCGTCAGCCGGGCAGGGGAGACGACGCTGCGCTCGCTGATCACCGAACGCGTGGCGCCCGGCGTCGTCTACACCACGTTCCACCATCCGAACACGCAGGCGAACGTCATCACCACAGACTATTCGGATTGGGCGACCAATTGCCCGGAATACAAGGTGACGGCGGTGCAGATCTCGCCGTCCAACGGTCCCTCGCAGTGGCAGCAGGACTATGACGACTTCGCGCGCCAGAGCCGCCGCATCGCCGCGGAAGCAGCGGAGTAGGGACGTGGTCCGCCCGGTCCGCATCGTCGATCGGCAGAGCTGGCGTGCCAACCGGCTGGCGCCGGGCGAGCGCGC
>DATARB010000274.1:0-5478 GCA_036264375.1 Pseudolabrys sp. | reverse complement strand
CTCGGCTTCTTCGCCGGCCGATTGCGCGGCGAACATGTTCTCGCGGTACCAGCCCCAATGCCCTGAGGTTTCCCACAGCGACTTGTCGAGCATCTGCGGCGCGTTGACCTCGTCATAATCCGCGGCGAGGCGCCGGCGCATGTAGGCGATGATCGCCTGGAACAAGGTCCAGCCCTTGGCGTGCCAGAACACCACGCCGGGACCTTCCTCCTGGAAATGAAACAGGTCGAGCTCGCGCCCGAGCTTGCGGTGGTCGCGCTTCTCGGCTTCCTCCATTTGCTTGAGGTATGCGTCGAGCTCGTCCTGCTTGGCGAAAGCAGTGCCGTAGATGCGGGTGAGCATCGGGTTGTTGCTGTCGCCGCGCCAGTAGGCGCCGGCCACCTTCATCAGCCTGAAGGCGTTGCCGACCTTGCCGGTCGACGTCTTGTGCGGGCCGCGGCAGAGATCGAACCAGTCGCCCTGCTTGTAGATCTTGATCTGCTGGTCTTCCGGGATCGCGTCGAGGAGTTCGACCTTGAAGTTCTCACCCAGGTCGCGGAACGTCTGCTTGGTCTTCTCGCGCGACCACACCTCCTTGGTGAAGGGTTTGTCGCGCGCGATGATCTCCTTCATCTTCTTCTCGATGACGGGCAGGTCTTCCGGCGTGAACGGCTGGTTGCGGTGGAAGTCGTAATAGAAGCCATTGTCGATCACCGGCCCGATGGTCACCTGCGTGCCCGGCCACAGCGATTGCACAGCTTCCGCCAGCACGTGCGCGGCGTCATGCCGGATGAGTTCCAGCGCGCGCGGGTCCTCGCGGTTGATCAGCTCGATCTTGGCGTCGGCGACGATCGGGTCGTTGAGATCGGTGACCACGCCGTCGAGCGCCATCGCCACGGTGCGCTTGGCGAGCGAGGGGGAAATGCCCTTGGCCACATCCAGGCCGGTCGTGCCGGCGGGGTAGTCGCGCCGGGCGCCGTCGGGGAAGGTGAGGGCGATATATTGTGCGGAATTGGCGGCGGGCGCTGCGCCCGCGCTGCCGAGACGGTCGGCCATGTCGGTCTCCTTGTGCTCACTCCTGCGAACGAGCGCAGGTAAGCGTGATGGGATGCGACGGATATAGCAGACGAATGTCGCGGCGCAACCGCGGACGCCGGTCCGTCTGCCACTGGTGGTGGTCGACGGCGTGCCGGTTCGAAGCCTAGTCTGCTTGAACGAGTTTGGCCGCCATGTCGTCCGCAAGCCTGCGGACGAGCCGCAGCAATTCCGCCCGGTCGGCGGCGCTCCAACTGCGTTGCACGTCGTCGAAAATACGGTGTCGCGCGGCTCCGATCGCCCGTTTCATCTGCTCGCCGGCTTCGGTGAGAACCGCCTCCTTGACGCGCTGGTTGTCGGGGTTTGCCGTCCTCGCGATCAGGCCGAGGCTTTCCAGCTTGGCGAGCTGGCGGCTGACGGTGGAGTGATCGCGTCCGACGATGTCGGCCAGTTCGACGACCCCGACCGGACCGTAGAGCCCGATGCGGACGAGCAGCGGGAACAGGGCGCGATCAAGGCCGACGCCCGCCTCTTGCAAAAGGCGCTCGTCCGGCTGCGGCCGGGTCAGGACGCTCACCAAATCCGTCAAAGCGTGATGAAGCAGATCCTTATTCCGTGTATTTTGCACACAATTTCCCTGGCGTTCCCGACCCGTCGTGTTATTGATTTTCGTGCATCATACACACGATGGGGATCTGCTCAACGGCCGCGTGGCCCTGAGCGGTCGTGGAAGCCATGTCGCTTGCTACTTCGCTTACGATTTTCCTCTCGGTCGGCCTCGTCTGCGGGGTTCTCTTGGGACTGATCGGCGTCGGGATGGCGCTCATTTCCGTTCCGCTCCTGACGGTCTTCCTGCCCAGGTTCGGCATCGGCCCCGATGCCGCGCCGCTCACCGCGCTCGCCACTTCGATGGCCATCGTGTCGGTGGGATCGGTCTCGTCGATCGTCTCGCATCACCGGTTGGGCAACGTCGATTGGAAACTCGTGCGGATCACCGTGCCGGCAAGCCTTATCGGTGTTGTGCTGGGGAGCCTGGCGGCGAGTCATCTTCCGGGCGCGGCGCTGAAATGGATCTTCTGCACCTTCCTCGTCGTCATTGCGGTCAAGATGCTCTTGCCGGCAAAGAGTGCTGTCGCGTCACACGCGGCCGAGACGGGTCCGTGGCTCTACCGGACGGCCGGTGGATTGATCGGCATGGCCGGCAGTCTCATCGGCGCGGGCGGTGGGATCTTCATGGTCCCGTTCCTGAGCAGCCGCGGACATAAGATGGCAAAGGCCGTCGCCACCTCGACAACCATTGGCCTCCCTGTGTCCATCGTCGGCGCGCTGATCTATGCGTCGGAGCCGTCGCCGGTCCGCACCGGGGCGATGCTCGGCTTCGTGTTCCTGCCGGCTTTTTTTGGTCTGAGCCTGGGAAGCGTCCTTGCCGCGCCGCTCGGCGCGAAGGTCGCCTCGAAGGTGCCAGCGCGCGCCCTGAAAACCGGCTTCGCCGTCATCCTCATCGTCCTGGCGGTCAAAACCCTGCTCGGGTGACCACGGGGCAGGTCCCGCGGCGCGGGTAAAGACGTCCGGCTAGGCCGGCGGCACCTCATTCGTCCCGCGCCAGCGGCCGTAGCGCCAGGGCAGATACCAGTGCGCACGCACGGGCAGGGCGGCCGGCACGAAGTCCAGTCCGTGGGTTCCCCACGGGTGGCAGCGCAGGATGCGCGCCAGCACCATCCATCCCCCGGCCCAGAGTCCGAAGCGCGCGATTGCCTCCTCGGCGTACTCCGAACAGCTCGGCAGATGGCGGCAGCGCGGTCCGATGAGTGGCGAGAGTGTGTAACGGTAGAGCTTGACAAGCGCGCGGCCCAGCATCCGCGGCATCCTGGCTATGCCGTCGGCGCTCAAGTTAGGTACCTCTGAGACGATGATCGCGACATCGAAGTTCTCGTAGAGCTTTCAGATTTTCGCGCAACTCGCGGGCGCATTTCGATTTACAGAAAGTTCCAGGAAACGGTCGGAGAAAAGTTCCAACCGATTGGAACTGCTCAGCTATTCGCCATCAAAGACTTTTGATAGCGTCTTTTTTGCACTAGACCCGAATCTGTGCGGCGCAGTAAAAAGTACACACATGCCGGGGGTTCCTTAAGCCGCCGACGCCTTATCAGAACGTGGACAACCACGCCGAACTTGAAAGGCCCGGTGGCGAGAAGGGGGAAGAATGGTTCGCTCCCTATCGCTTGCTGCCGCGCTCGCTGTTGCGGGGTCGGTCATGTCGTTGCCTTTGTCTGCGCGAGCCTCCGATCGCTCGCTGCCGATGCATTTCGACCTGCGCCTGCAAGGCCCGGCCGATATCTGCGGCGCAAAGTGCAAATCCTACATCGCCGCGGTCGGCGCCATCACCGCCGATACGCCGAGCGACTTCACTGCTTTCGCGCAAGGCCGTGATCTGACCGGCGCGATCGTGGTGCTGGACTCCGATGGCGGCTCCGTGCATGGCGCCATCGCGCTCGGCCGCGAGATCCGCAAACGTGCGCTCGACACCACCGTCGGCCGCATGGTCGATCTCTCCGCGCCAAAGCTGGGCTCTCCGCGCGCCACCTACTCGCCGCGCGCGAATTGCGAATCCATGTGCGCCTTCGTGCTACTCGCCGGCGTGCACCGCATCGTGCCGCCGGAGGCGCAAGTGATGGTGCACCAGATCTGGCTCGGCGACCGCCGCGACGATCCGACCGCCGCCACGTATTCCGCCGAAGACCTCGTGCTGGTGCAACGCGATATCGGCCGCCTCGCGCGCTACACCGCCGAGATGGGCGCGTCCATCGACATGCTCGACCTCTCGCTGCGCATCCCGCCGTGGGAGCCGATGCACGCGATGACGCGCGATGAACTCCAGGCCATGCGCGTCGCGACCGACGAGCCGATGGCGCCGACCGGCGCTGCTGTCGCCACGGCACCGGCCGTGCCTTCGGCGCCGGCGGCTCCGATGATGACCAACGGCATCGCCGCTACCGAAATCAGCGAGAAGCGCTGGGCCGTGGTCGACCGTTCCGGCGGCGCGGCCTCGCTGGCGCGCCGTCATCCGCTCACGATCGAGGGTGATGACATCGGCAGCTTCGATCTGATGGTCTCTTGCGGGGCGGGTGCTGGCACCTACGACGTCGCCTATCTCGAACACCGCCACGACGGCGACCGCACGCCGCTGCCGCCGGCGCTCGGAAAAGTCACCATGCTGGCCGGCGGCCAGCAGGCTGCGCTCAAGGTGGTTTCGTCCGAGCGGCAGAACGATCAGGGCGAACTGGTGACCTACGCCGCTGGCTCGGTGCCGGCGGCACTGATCGACGGCTTTGCCGCCCTCGGCACGCATTCGTTGCTGATCGAGACGGCGAGCGGCAACGTGCGCACCGGCATCCGCCTCGGCAACACCGGCGCTCAGCAGAGCCTGCCGCAGCTCGCGGCGAGTTGCCGCAAGTCGCCGGGCGACCGCGCCGATCTCGGCACCCTCGTGCGCAAGACCGCGGCGGCGCAGTAAGTCTGACCGCCAGCCCATCCCCGTCACCCAGAGGTGCGCGCCAAGGCGCGCCTCGAAGGGCGACGGCCGAGGCGCTGCCACGGGCTCGGGTACCCGGGCCGTGCATCCTTGGAGGGCCGCTTCGCGGCCACCTCAGGATGACGGGTCGAGGGTGTGTATTCCTGGAGGTTTGCTTACTCCGCCGCCTCGGCGGTCTTGGCCTGCTTCGCCTCGATCTGGTCGAGGGCGGAGACCACCGCGTCGAAGGTGAGCATGGTCGAGGCGTGGCGCGCTTTGTAGTCGCGCACCGGCTCGAGCACCGCCAAATCGGCCCAGCGGCCGGCGGGGGTGGGGCCGTTCTCCTTCAGCATCTTGCGCATGGTCTCGCGCAGCTCGCGCAGTTCGGCCGGTTTTGCGCCGACCACATGGCGCGCCATGATCGAGGAGGAGGCTTGGCCAAGCGCGCACGCCTTCACGTCGTGGGCGAAGTCCGACACCGCGCCGTCGGCCAGCGTGAGGTCGATGGTGACGGTCGAGCCGCAGAGCTTGGAATGGGCGGTGGCGCTGGCGTCGGGGGCGGGAAGGCGCCCGAGCCGCGGGATGTTGCCGGCCAATTCCAGAATCCGAGCGTTGTAAACGTCGTTGATCATTGATCTATTGCCATTCACCCGTGGGGCGGATTGCCTCGGCCGCACAAACGAATATATAGGGACGGTCACGGTGGCGCGAAGGGGTTCCGACCCCGGAACGGACCATAAGTGGCATGTTGAATGGGAATGCGGCGTCCCTTAAGCCCGTTTTCCGGCCGAAAGGCCACAAGATGGGTCAGTGACGTGGGCACCCGGTGACACTCCCGGCGCTGCTCCGAGAGGAGCGAGGGCCGGTCGAACGGAGAGACCCGTCATGGACGCAAAGAGCGGAATCGTCAAAACTTGGCCGAAGCAGGGCCTGTCCGAGCATGTTCGGGCGGC
>DATARB010000272.1:0-14547 GCA_036264375.1 Pseudolabrys sp. | reverse complement strand
GGAGGCCGGCGCCCAGGGCGAGCACAAACTCGCGCGCGGCTACCTGCCGCACACGACATATTCGGCACACTTTATCGCCAACAAGGCCTTACGCCGGGCGATCGCCGAGTACCTCGCCCGCGAGCGCGCTTATGTGGAGGCCAGCGCCGAGGAGCTTGCGGCGATGGCGCCGTTCCGTAAGGATTTGATCGAGCAAGAATGATATTTCGTCATGGCCGGGCTTGTCCCGGCCATCCACGTCTATCTTTGCTGATCGAAACAAAGACGTGGATGCCCGGCATAAAGCCGGGCATGACGAAAAGCGGGGACCGCGATGCCGAGCTACGATCCGAACAACATCTTCGCCAAGATCCTGCGCGGCGAGTTGCCCTCCTACAAGGTCTACGAGGACGACAAGGCGTTCGCCTTCCTCGACATCATGCCGCGCGCGCCCGGCCATACGCTGGTGCTGCCCAAGGCGCAGGCGCGCAACATTCTTGACGTGCCGCCCGACGACCTCGCCCATGTCGCCAGGGTCGCGCAGAAGATCGCCAAGGCGGCGATGACAGTGTTTTCCGCCGACGGCATTACCGTGCAGCAGTTCAATGAAGGCCCCGGCGGACAGGTGGTGTTCCACCTGCATGTACACGTCATCCCGCGCAAGGCGGGTGTGATGATGAAGCCGCCGGCCAGCGAGAAGGAAAAGCCCGAGGTCTTGGCCGACCAGGCCAAGAAGCTCGCGGCAGCGCTCGTCTGATTTATTTTTCTTTGCGCATGATCTTGTCCGAAAACCGGTTCCCACTTTTCGGGATCATGCGCTAATGCGCGAATAAATATCCGCCCAACAGCAGCGCCGCTTCGCCAGCCAGCACGCCGGCAAAAACGGAGCGCTTGGCGAGCGCGAAGGCGAGAAGACCACAGCCCGTTGCGCCAAGGCGGACCGTGAGCGGGACATTGGCCAGCGCACCGCTCGAGAACAGGATCAGCTTGGCGACGACGCCGGCGATGATCGCGGTCGCCACCGCCCGCGCGAGCACGACAAGTTCGGACTTCTCGTCGAGCCCGCGCCCGAGCACCAGACCGAGCGCGCGCCAGATTTCGTTCGGCAGGTAGCCCGCGGCGATCAGGAGAAAGTAGGGCCACAGCTCGGCGGACAGGGCGCTCATGCGTGCGCCCTGCGCAGGCGGTGCAGGCCATAGGCAAGCGCGCCGCCGATCACGCCGGTCCACATCAGATCGAGCTCGACGTGATACCAGACGAGCAGCGGGCCGATCACCAGTCCGAGCCCGAAGGCCGCCCAGTCGACCAGCATGCGCGCGTTGCGCGCCGTCGACATCAGAAACGACATCGGCGTCAGGAACAGCAGCGTGGCGGCAAGCAGCGGCGGCAGTCCGGCCGCAAGGTAGTAGCCAAGAAATCCGAACACCAGCGCCGTGCCCATGTAGCCGACACCCAATCCGTTGCAGAACGGAATCCGGAATTCCAGCGCGATGCCGGGCAGCAGACGCAGCGACTCCACCCACATGCTGATGGCCGTGAAATGCGTCGGCAGCAGCAGATCGCGAAAGCGCGTGCCCTTGCTGCGCAGAAGCGGCAGCAGCGCCACCAGCATCGGCAGCAGGCGGATGGCCGAGAGCGTGACCGCAACAGCGGCTTGAACGACCGTCGCGCCGGTCCCGAGCGATGACAGCAGGATCACCTGTGCCGGCGCGGCCCAGACCAGCACGGTCGAGAGCGCGAACCACCATTCGGTGAAGCCGAAATCATGCGCCAGCGCGCCGAGGCCGAGATAAGTGCCGGCCAGCACGATCGAAAACACCGACAAGAGCGCGGATTTGACGCCGTTCCCGAAGGCCGCGGAGGGAGATGCGTAGACAGTGAGATCCGACATGGGGCGCAACCCCTCCCACAGCCCAGAAGTCTGCGCAACCGCCGCGGCCCGCATGCGCGCCCCGCAAAAGAAAAGGCCGGGCGCGAGTCCGGCTTCCGATCGCCTTGCACTGGTCGCTTTAGCCAGTTGCTGAAGAATTCTCTCACGGTCATTCTGGGGCGCGCCCCGCGAGACGGGCGCACCGCCGCGGACCAAGGCGCTCCGATGGCGTTCATGCACGCGTTCTCCGCGAGCGATTTCCTCGACTCGCTGACCAGCCTGTTCATCGCCTTCGTGCTCGGCGCGCTCATTGGCGCCGAACGCCAGTACCGCCAGCGCAGCGGCGGCCTGCGCACCAATGCGCTGGTTGCGGTCGGCGCGGCGGCCTTCGTCGATATCGCCATGCGGCTGGCCGGCGACGACGGCGCGGTGCGTGTCATCGCCTATGTCGTCTCCGGCGTCGGTTTTCTAGGCGCCGGCGTCATCATGAAAGAAGGCAAGAACGTCTGGGGCCTCAACACCGCCGCGACCTTGTGGAGTTCCGCGGCTGTGGGCGCCTGCGCGGGCTCCGACCTTGCCGCCGAAGCGGTCGCCCTCACCGCCTTCGTCCTTGCTGGTAATACGCTGCTGCGTCCGCTGGGCAACGCCATCAACCGCGCGCCGATCAGCGAAGAGGCAACCGAGGCCGTCTACGAGGTCCGCGTCACGAGCGACCTCGACCGGCTGGAAGCCGCGCGCGAGCTGCTCGAGACGACGCTGGAGAACGCCAATTATCCGCTGCGTGGCGTCGCCATCGAAGGCCGCGACGAAGACAGCGTCGAGATGATCGCCACCCTCATTGCCAGCACGGCGAGCTCCCGAGAGCTCGATGCCATCGTCGTGCAGTTGGAGCGCAGCCCGTGCTTCGACGATGCGAGCTGGACTGTCAGAAGCCCCGAATAGGCGCGGCGGCACGCCGTTTCCGTGCAACCGCCCACCGGCGCACGGACGCACAAGAAAAGGCCGGGCGCGAAGCCCAGCCTTCGATGTCTTTTTGCTTCGCCGATCAGAGTGCTCGGCCGATCGGAGCACTTGGCCGATCAGACCTTGGCGAGCGGCACCTTCGGCACCGAGCCGCGCTTGGGTGGCCGTGGCCGCGGCGAGCGCCGCTTGGCCTTCGGCCCGATGGCCGGCAACTTCTCCGGCTTCGGCGTGACCGGTCCATCGAGGAACTCGAAGCCGATCTTGTCGCGGCCCTGCTCGTCCTTGGTGACGATGACGCGGACGTGGCCGCCACTCTTCAGGTGGCCGAACAGAACCTCGTCGGCCAGCGGCTTCTTGATGTGCTCCTGGATCACGCGGGCCATCGGCCGCGCGCCCATCAGCTCGTCGTAGCCGTTGGCGATCAGCCAGCGCGCCGCCTCTTCCGACAGCTCGATGGTGACGTTGCGGTCGCCGAGCTGCGCCTCGAGTTGCAGCACGAACTTCTCGACCACCTGCGCAATGATGTCCTGCGACAGATGCGCGAAGGTGATGGTCGCGTCGAGCCGGTTACGGAACTCGGGCGAGAACATTTTGCTGATCGCCTCATGATCGTCACCCTCGCGCTTCGAACGGGTGAAGCCATAGGCGGCCTTCGCCATATCGGCCGCGCCCGCATTCGTGGTCATGATCAGGATCACGTTGCGGAAGTCGACCTGCTTGCCGTTGTGGTCGGTCAGCTTGCCATGATCCATGACCTGCAAGAGCACGTTGAACAGGTCGGGATGCGCCTTCTCGATCTCGTCGAGCAGCAGCACCGAGTGCGGATGCTGGTCGACGCCATCGGTGAGCAGACCGCCCTGGTCGAAGCCGACATAGCCCGGAGGCGCACCGATCAGGCGCGACACCGTATGCCGCTCCATGTACTCCGACATGTCGAAGCGGATCAGCTCGACGCCGAGCGAGGCGGCGAGTTGCTTGGCCACCTCGGTTTTGCCGACGCCGGTCGGACCCGAGAACAGGTAGCAGCCGATCGGCTTCTCCGGCTCGCGCAAGCCGGCGCGCGCCAGCTTGATCGAGGCCGACAGCGACTCGATCGCCTTGTCCTGGCCGTAGACCGTCGTCTTGAGCGTTTGCTCGAGATGCTTGAGCACCTCGGCGTCGTCCTTGGAGACGGTCTTGGGCGGGATGCGCGCCATCGTCGAGATCGTGGTCTCGATCTCCTTCAAGCCGATGGTCTTCTTGCGCCGGCTCTCCGGCAGCAGCATCTGCGCCGCGCCGGATTCGTCGATCACGTCGATCGCCTTGTCCGGCAGCTTGCGGTCGTGGATGTAGCGCGACGACAGTTCGACCGCCGCCTTGATCGCCTCGTTGGTGTATTTGAGCTTGTGATATTCCTCGAAGTAAGGCTTGAGCCCCTTGAGGATCTCGATCGCATCCGGCACCGACGGCTCGTTGACGTCGATCTTCTGGAAGCGCCGCACCAGCGCCCGATCCTTCTCGAAATACTGGCGGTATTCCTTGTAGGTGGTCGAGCCGATGCAGCGGATCGTGCCGCCGGCCAGCGCCGGCTTGAGCAGGTTCGACGCATCCATCGCGCCGCCGGACGTGGCACCGGCGCCGATTACGGTGTGGATCTCGTCGATGAACATGATCGCGCCCGGATAGGCCTCGATCTCCTTGATCACCTGCTTCAACCGCTCCTCGAAGTCGCCGCGGTAGCGGGTGCCGGCAAGCAGCGTGCCCATGTCGAGCGCGAACACCGTCGCGCCCTTGAGCACGTCCGGCACTTCGCCGTGCACGATGCGGCGGGCGAGGCCTTCCGCGATCGCGGTCTTGCCGACGCCGGCTTCGCCGACGAACAGCGGGTTGTTCTTCTGCCGGCGGCAGAGCACCTGGATGGTGCGGTTGATCTCGGTATCGCGGCCGATCAACGGATCGATCTTGCCGTCCTTGGCTTTCTTGTTGAGGTTGACGCAGTAAGCCTCGAGCGCGTCACCCTTCTTCTTGGGCTCGTCGCTGTTCTTGGCGTCCGCCTCTTCCTCGGCGCCGCGCACCGGCCGCGCCTCGGTCATGCCGGGGCGCTTGGCGATGCCGTGGCTGATGTAGTTGACGGCGTCGTAGCGCGTCATGTCCTGCTCTTGCAGGAAATAAGCCGCATGGCTCTCGCGCTCGGCGAAGATCGCCACCAGCACGTTGGCGCCGGTCACCTCTTCGCGTCCCGAGGACTGCACGTGGATCACCGCGCGCTGGATCACACGCTGGAACCCGGCCGTCGGCTTGGAATCCTCCGCGCCGTCGGTGATCAGATTTTCCAGTTCGGATTCGAGATAGGCGGTGAGACTGCGGCGAAGCTTGTCGAGATCGACATTGCAGGCCCGCATCACCGCGGAAGCGTCCTGGTCGTCGATCAGCGCCAGAAGAAGATGTTCGAGCGTCGCGTATTCATGATGCCGCTCGTTGGCAAGGGCCAAGGCCCGGTGGAGCGATTGCTCGAGACTGCGCGAGAATGTTGGCATCAGTTTCTCGTTTTCCTTTGTATTGGACGCCCCCCTAGGCTCATTTCTTCTCCATCACGCATTGCAGAGGATGCTGATGTTTCCGGGCAAAGTCCATCACCTGGGTAACTTTGGTCTCCGCTACCTCGTAAGTATAGATGCCGCACTCGCCAATGCCATGGTGATGCACATGAAGCATAATGCGTGTCGCGGCTTCGTGATCTTTGCTGAAGAACCGCTCCAGCACATGCACCACGAATTCCATCGGCGTGTAGTCATCGTTGAGGATGAGCACGCGATACATGTTCGGCCGCTTGGTCTGCGGCTTGGTCTTGGTGATGACCGCGGTGCTGGGCCCGCCCGGCTGCTCGCCCTTTCGCTTGCGGTCGTCGTCCGCCATTCGCGGCACCTCCGCGCGCGCGCGCGCCGCCGCGGGTGGTACCCGGGCAGCGGACGTGGTTTTCGCAATGGACGTCATGGCTAAGGCCGAGGCAAGCAGCATTTCCGAAGTTGACCCCTGGTCGCACCGGCACGCGACCACCGCATCATAGAGACCCCGAGACGGACATTCCAAGCCGTCAATTGGGACCAGGCGGACTTGCCCCCTGCCGGGACAGGGCGCCTTCCAAGACAAGCATGCCAGGCAGGCGCCGGTTCCCTCAATAGGGGGTCAGATAGCCATTGGTTAACCGATCTCAAGCCGCTTCCGGACGTTCCGAGGCTAATTTTGCCCAAAGTCGCCAATTGCTTCTTACCAAATCGCAAGACCGGGACGGGCATACAGGAACCTCCGGCCGTTAGGTCCTTTTCGCATAGCTCCGGTGACCGCCATGTTGGTTCGCTTCTTCGAGAACTGCCGGGGCGGCGTCGCCCCCCTCGTGGCCATCACGGCCCTCCCCCTGATGGCCGCGGTCGGCGGGGCGATCGACTACACTCGCGCCAGTGCCGCCCGCACGGCCTTTCAGAACGCACTCGACGCCACCGCGCTGATGCTTTCGCGCTCGGCGGCAACGCAAAGTGCCGCGGACCTGCAAACGACGGCGACGAACACGTTCAACGCCCTTTTTACACAGGCAGACGCCAGCAATGTGGCAGTCTCCGCAACCTATGCCTCGAATAGCGGTTCGAAAGTGGTGCTCACCGGCACTGCGACAATCAAGACCGACTTCCTGAGCATTCTCGGGATCAACCAGATTAACATCAACGCATCCGCCACCTCGACCTGGGGCAATACGCGCCTGCGGGTCGCATTGGTTCTCGACAACACCGGCTCGATGTCGAGCAGTGGCAAGATCACGGCCTTGAAGACCGCGGCGAAGGGCCTGCTGACGCAGCTCAGCGCCGCCGCCACAAGCCCTGACGACGTCTATGTTTCGATCATTCCGTTCAGCAAGGACGTCAACCTCAACCCGGCCAACTACAGCCAGAGCTGGCTGCGGTGGGACTTGTGGGAAGCCGCGAACGGCACGTGCAGCAGCACGAGATACACATCGCAAAAGTCATGCCTGTCGGCCGGCAAGACCTGGACGCCGGCTGCTCACAGCACCTGGAATGGCTGTGTCACCGACCGCGACCAGAATTTCGATACCACCAACGATGCGCCCGTTGCCGGCAGCACCCTGTATCCGGCCGAGCAGTATTCGTCCTGCCCGGCGCCGGCCCTCGGCCTGTCCAACGATTGGACCGCCCTCTCCAGCGAAGTCGATGCAATGCAGCCGAATGGAAACACCAACCAGGCGATCGGCTTGCAACTCGGCTGGCAATCGCTCACGGCGTCGCCGTTCTCGATCCCGCCAGAGGATCCGAACTATCAATACAACGACGTGATCATCCTGCTCACGGACGGCCTGAACACCGAGGACCGTTGGTACACGAACATATCCTCGATCAACACGCGGCAGCAGATCACCTGCGACAACATCAAGGCCGCGAACATCACGCTTTATACGGTGCAGGTGAACACCGGCGGCGATCCCACGTCGACGCTGTTGCAGAACTGCGCGAGCGATCCCGGCAAGTTCTTCCTGCTCACCTCGGCGAGCCAGATGATCACGACCTTCAGCCAGATCGGCACGGCCCTCTCCAATCTGCGCCTGTCGATGTGACGTACGAACGCGGTTTTCGCCTGTAAACAGGGTCCTTTCGTCAATCAGGCCAACCGGACATTAACAATGCGGACGAAGAACCGCCGGCCCGTGCGATCCCAATATCCCTAGCCTGTTAACCATCGAAAGCGCTGACACCGCACGCGATTGCATCGTGGATGCAGCGCCAAGGTTTACCGCGATAGGCGAAACTCCCGGGGTCGTCATACACCGAGCCTTCAGTATCGGGGTTTATGACGGCAGCCGAATTCAACCGATTTCGGTGAACAGCCATGCTGCCTTTCTGGACCAAGCTTCGCCGCGCGCTAACGGCCTTCGCCGGCGCCCGCGGCGGCAATGTCGCCCTCACCTTCGCGATGGCCACCCTGCCGATCATCGGCGGCGTCGGCGCCGCGGTGGATTTCAGCCGCGCCAACTCGATCAAAACGGCGCTGCAGGCCGCGCTCGACTCCACCGCGCTGATGCTGTCGAAGGAAGCGGCAACGGCCACGGCCTCTCAACTCCAGACCGACGCGACCAACTATTTCAAGGCCGTGTTCAACCGCGCGGACGCGCCGAACCCGACGATTACCGCGAGCTACACCGCCTCCGGCGGCTCGACCATCGTGGTCAACGGCTCGGTATCGATGGCGACGAAGTTCCTGGGCGTCCTCGGCTACAATTCACTGACGATCAACAGCTCATCGACCACGACGTGGGGGTCGACGCGGCTGCGCGTCGCGCTCGTGCTCGACAACACGGGATCGATGGCCCAAGACAACAAATTGACTGCGCTCAAGAGCGCGACCAAAGGGCTGCTCACCCAGTTGCAGTCCGCGGCCACCAACAACGGCGACGTCTACGTCTCGATCATTCCCTTCAGCAAGGACGTCAATGTCGGCTCCAGCTACTACAACGCAAACTGGATCGACTGGACGGATTGGAACAGTAACAACGGCACTCAGCAAACGAGTTGCAGCGGTGGCGGCGGCTACGGATGGAACGGGGGATGGGGAGGCAGTAATAACTCGGGAAGCAATTGCACCCAGACCTGGGTCCCCAATAATCACAACACGTGGAATGGGTGCATCACCGACCGTGGCAATTCTTCGACGCCAAGCACGCAGAACTACGATCAGAATGTCCTCGCCCCGCAGACCGGCGTCACAGCCAGCCTGTATCCGGCTGAGCAATATTCCAACTGCCCGCTGGCGATGATGGGCCTCAGCTACAATTGGGCGTCGATGAACAGCCTGGTCGACCAGATGTACCCGAACGGCAATACGAACCAGCCAATCGGCCTGGTCTGGGGCTGGCTGTCCCTGGTCGGCGGCGGGCCGCTCACCGCGCCGGCCCAGGATCCGAACTATACGTACCAAAACGTCATCGTGTTGATGTCGGACGGCTTGAACACGCAGAACCGCTGGTCCTCGAACCAAAGCGCCGTCGACAAGCGGATGTATGACTCGACCAACGGCGGCGCCGGCACCTGCGCCAATATCAAGGCCGCCGGCGTCACGATCTACACGGTCCAGGTCAATACCGGCGGCGATCCGCTGTCGACGCTGCTGCAAAATTGCGCCAGCACCTCGGACAAGTTCTGGATGGTGACGTCGTCGAGCGGCCTCGGCACCGTGTTTAACACCATCGGCACCAGCCTTACCCAATTGCGGGTAGCCAAGTAAGTTTGCCACTGACAAACCAGGCGGGCGGGCGGGACGCCCTGCCCGCCCGTTACTTTTAGAGTTCAGATTTTCGAGAATGAATTGCCGGCAAATAAAAAGCCCGGCACACGCGCCGGGCTAAGGATTCCGTCTTGGAGGTCTTAAGATAAGCGCCTTAAAACGATAAGCGTTCGCTTACTTCGCCTTCGCGATGATGGTCTCGAACGGCTTGTAGCTTTCCTTGGCCAGGTCGGCATAGAGCTCGCCGATCTTGGAGGCCTTGGCCACGAAACCCTCGTAAGCGCTCTTGGCGTACTCGGTCTGCACCTCGATCGCGCCTTCGAACGACTTCACGCCGAAGAGCTTCTCCAGCGCCGCGGTACCGTCCTCGAACGCCTTCTTCGAATAATCAGCAACTTCCACTGCGATTGCCTGGGCGCCCTTGGACACGGCTCCCATCGATTTCAGAGCGAGATCGACATTCTCTTTGCCGACCTGCTGCAGGTCCTCAAAGTTCTTGACCATTGTGATCCCTTCCCGGCCCGCGTCGCGCGCGGTCCAATGTGCTGGATGAAACCCGGCCAGTCCGGGTTATGATCACGATATATTGCACTGCACAAAAAAGTCAAGCCAATTTATTGCAACGCGAAAAGCTCTTTAAAATCTGAGACATCGCTTAATCTTTTATAAACCACGGTCTCCTACCGTTATCAATTGTGGCGCCGCCACGGCGCTATAAAATGGCCATGATGGCCGGCTAACAGCATTGACAAACTGGGGTAAGGGAAAGCGAATGTTGCTGGGCGGAGATTATCGCCAACGCGGTCTTCGTTGGGGCGCCCTAGGTCTGGCCAGCCTCATCGCCGCAACCGCTGCGACAGGCGCGGCTGATGCCCACGCCCACCGGCATCGTCATCGCATCGCCGTCGCCAGCACCGACAGCTACCAACCGTCTTACGCCTCGATCGTCGTCGACGCGAATTCCGGCACGATCATGCAGGAGACGAACGCCGACAGCCCGCGCCACCCCGCGTCGATCACCAAGATCATGACGCTCTATATGCTGTTCGACCGGCTGGCGTCGGGCAAGATGACGCTCGACACCGAGCTGCCCGTGTCCGCCCACGCCGCCGCGCAGGCGCCGTCGAAGCTCGGGCTCAAGCCAGGCGACACCATCAAGGTCGAGTCCGCCATCCGCGGCATCGTGACCCGGTCCGCCAACGACGTCGCCGTCATCATCGGCGAAGCAATCGGCGGCGACGAGACGAACTTCGGGCGCATGATGACCGCGAAGGCGCGCTCGCTGGGTATGAACCACACCTTCTATCACAACGCCTCGGGCCTGCCCGACGACCTGCAGATCACCACTGCGCGCGACCAGTCGATCCTCGCGCGTGCGATCCAGGATCGCTTCCCGCAGTACTATCACTACTTCTCGACCCCGAGCTTCGTGTTCCGCGGCAAGGTGATCCGCAACCATAATCACCTGCTCGGACGCGTCCCCGGCCTCGACGGCATGAAGACCGGCTACATCCGCGCGTCCGGCTTCAACATCGTTACGTCTGTGCGCCGCGGCGGCCGCCACATCATCGCGGTCGTGTTCGGCGGACGCACCGCAAGCGCGCGCGACGCCCGCGTGGTTGGCCTGATCGACAGCAACATCAATGTCGCCTCGATCAAGCGCACCGCGCCGCCGCTGGCCGAAGGTGTCGAGACTGCCAACGCTGACGCTGACCTCTCCGAGATCAAGGCGCCCAAGGAAACAAAGGTGGTCGCCGTCGCGCCTGTGGCGGCGCCGGCCGCCGCGCCACCGGTCCTGGCTGCGCCGCCTTTGGCTCCGGCCCCGTCCCGCTCCGCCGAGTTGCAACAGCCCGAACCCGGCTCGACCGATCCGATCAAGCCGAACCCGGTCAAGACCTTCACCGTGCGTGCGGCCGGCGCGCGCACGGCGTCGCTGTCGCCGCCGTCCCCGGACAGCCGGAAGCTGGCTCCGTCATCGGCAACCGCCAACGCCGGGAACGTCACCACCGTCGCGACCGTCAAAGCCGAGTCCGGGCCGTTGCCGCCCCCGCCGGGCGCGAAGCCCGGCGTGCTCGGCGTGCTGCCCGCCAACAAGGTCGCCTCTGCCGGCGACAGCGTGCCGGTGACCGCCTCGACTGCGGAAGTCTCGGCCAAGCGCAGCGGCGGCTGGATGATCCAGGTCGGCGCCTTCGACGACGAGAGCGACGCCAAGCAGCGGTTGAACATATGCCAGAGCAAGGCCAAGGATCAGCTCAGCAAGGCCGATCCGTTCACCGAGCGCGTGGCCAAAGGCGAGAAGTCGATGTTCCGTGCGCGTTTCGCCGGGCTCGAAAAGGAACAGGCGGAAGAAGCCTGCAAACACCTCAAGCACAGCGACATCCCGTGCATGTTGCTGAAGAACTGAGGACCAAACGCACGATCCCGAAGAGCGTGTACGGCTCTTCGGCAACGGTCATGCGATAAGAAGACTACCGATAACAGTGATGCGCCAAACCAGGAGCTGCTGATGGTGTTGCGTCAGGAGTACCTCAGCGATGGCGGCGAAGAAGGATGTCCTTGGCTTCATTGACCCGGGCCGCGAGATAAGTCGATCCACCCTGGTCGGGGTGCAGTTTCTTCATCAGCGTGCGATGCGCGCGGCTGATCGCGTCGGCGTTCGCGCCGGGCTGCAAGCCAAGGATTTGATAGGCTTCCTGTTCGGTCATTTTGCCGCTGCTCGCCGCCGGCCGCCCCGTTGCCGCGTCACCATTCGGGTGTTCACGCCAACCGGGATCCCGGCGGTCAAGATACGCCATCAGTAGCGCACGGCTTTCATCGTCCATGTCGCTGAGCAGGCTGGCAAGGGTTCTGACCCCGAGTTGTTCCAGAGGTACTCCCTTGTAGTGGCCCGCGATGATGCGGCCGGTCATGTTGCCGCTGTCGTGGTCGAGCTCCATCTCGACGTAGGACGAACGCACGCGCGAGGCCTGTCCGCGGCGCTTGGTGGTGCGTTGGGAGAAGCCGGCGGGTCCGAAGGGCAGCCAGCCCAGCAGCCCTAAACCGAAAGCGCCGAGCGTAACCGCGACGCCGATCTCGCCGCGCAGACCCAGGAACACGGCGAAGCCGAGCGACAGCAGGCCGCCGCTGGCCTTGAGCACGCGCGCGCCGACCTTCGGGTCAACTTTGGAAATGACGTTAAGCGCCCAAAGGGCGAGCACCAGCGCCAGCAGGCCAAATAACAACATCGGGATATCAGCTCAATTGCGCCAAGAGCATCTGGGCGCTGCCTGAGCGGCGCGCCGCCATGTCGGCGAGCGCTTTGCGGCCACCGGCAGCATAGGCCGCGACCGCGCGCAGCAGTTCGCGCAGCTCATGCGCCGCGCCGGCGTCGAAGCGGCAATAGGCACCGCGCGACAGGCGCGCGATCTCGCGATAGGCGTTCTCGGCGACAGGGTCGTGGCCCTCCTGAAACATGAATGCCGGCACGCCAAGCAGGCCGAGTTCGCCGGCGGCGGCACAGAGATCGTCAAGCTGTTCTTCCATCGCATCGCCGACGAAGACCAGCGCCTGCACCGGCTGGCGCCGATACTCCTTGCGGGCATGGCTGAGCACCTTGCCGATCTGGGTGTGGCCGCCACGGCAATCGATGCGCGCCATCAGCGCGGCGAGCTTGTCGCTGCCGGCGACCCAGCCGGATGCCCCGCATTCGCCCAGCCCGCGGAAGTAGACGAGCTGGATGTCGAGCCCGCCGGCCGAGTCGGCCTCACGGAACATGTCGGCTTGGAGCGCGCAGGCGGTGTCCCAGGTGGGCTGCCGGCTCATCGTGGCGTCCAGCGCGAAGATCAGCCGTCCACGCTTGCCCGCGCTCGCGGCTGGCCCGAGCGCGCGCACGCGTTCGAGAAACGCCTCGACCTCCGGCTTCGAGGCGGCCGGCGCCGGCGTCTGGGTTCGGTCCTTGGTCATAGCCATCAAGTCTATACCATTCCGGGGCGCCAGCGCGTTGGAAAGGGACGCGCCACGCTCTCCGTCATGCCCGGGCTCGTCCCGGGCATCCACGACTTTGTGACAGTCCACAGATAAAGACGTGGATGGCCGGGACAAGCCCGGCCATGACGCAAGCACGAAAGCCGAATGGTGGGTGAGCGTTTAAGCCAGCAGGTCGTGGACCTGGAGCGGCTGATCCATGACCGAATACCATTCGGCGCGGGCGGCGGCGCGGCGGCGGCCGTTTTCCGAGATGGGCAGGCGCAGCGCGTTGAGCACCCCGATGACTTCCTCGCGCGCGGTCAAGTGCGACATGTTCGGCCGCGTGCCCAACGTCGCCTCGTCGAGATCGTCGAGCGCAGTCAGACCGCGCGGGAAGAACTCGCGATAAACGACGCGCTCGGCGAAGCCCTCGACGCAGCGGAAGCCCATGCGCTTGGAGAGCTCGTTGATCCCCTCGCCGACCAGCCGCTTATTGCGCGAGCCGAGTTGCGAGAGCCGGTTGCGCACGACGATCCAGTCGGTCAGCTTTCCGTCGACCAGCCGGCGCTGACGGCGCGCCTCGCGCACCATCTCGGCATAGTGGCTTTCCCCGGTGACGCCGAAATTGGTCTGGTCGAGCGTCGCGAGCACGTCGAAATCGACGAACGAGTCATTGAGCGGCGTGACCAGCGTATCGGCCATCGAGTGGGCGAGCCGCATCAGATAGGTGTCGTTGCCGGGCGTGTCGATCACCACCACGTCGTGCGTGTGCTCGATGGTGCTGATGGCTTTCGCGAAGCTGTCGAACTCGCGCGCTTCGTTCGCCTCCACCGAGGGGCCGTCGGCGCGGTCGACGCAGTGGTGCGTCGGCAATTCGAGGTCGATCCGCGCGCGCTCGGCCCAATCGCGGCGGTTCTCGATGTAATGGGTGAAGCTCTTCTGACGCGAGTCGAGATCGATGGTGGCGACACGCTGGCCGGCCTTGAGCAGGGCGACCGCGATGTGCAAGGCCGTGGTGGATTTGCCCGAGCCGCCCTTCTCATTGCCGAGCACGACGACATGCGCGGATTGAGGAGACCCTTGGATCGATTGGACCAGCATGACGCGCCCTTTGATCCGCTACTTCTCAATTTTTCCGAGCACTTAAGTCAAGTTAGTTGCAGTTTAACCATTAATGCGCCGCACGCGATATAGTCTTATTAACGCCGTCCTACCTGCTATTTACGACAACTCCCCGACAAGGCCCGACCACTCATGCCGACCCGTCCGACCATCGTGCGCACCCTGCCCGCACTGCGCCGCGCCATCGCCTCCTATCGCAAGACCAGACAGACCGTTGCACTGGTGCCGACCATGGGCGCGCTCCACCGCGGCCACCTCAAGCTGGTCAGCGAAGCCCGCGCGCGGGCGCGCCGCGTCGTGGTGTCGATCTTCGTCAACCCGACACAGTTCGCGCCGAACGAGGATTTCGGCAGCTATCCGCGCACCTTCGCGACCGACATCAAAGCGCTGCGTGAAGCCGGCGC
>DATARB010000299.1:0-2173 GCA_036264375.1 Pseudolabrys sp. | reverse complement strand
TTGCAGATTCGAGCGCCGTGGCCCGGAAAATATTCGAAAGCCCGCGCATCCTCGCCGCCTCACCCGCTTACGTTGCTGAGCATGGTGCGCCGACAGCTCCGGCCGATCTGGCGCACCATACGGTCATCATGGGTCCCGCGGAGCCGCCCGTTCTGTCGTTGCGCAGGAACGGACGGGTCGCCTCGGTTCGCGTCGGCAGCCGTGTTGCCATCTCCCAACACGAAGGCGTGCTGGCCGGCGCCGTCGCCGGCCTCGGCATCGCGCGACTGACCGGCAGCTGTCGTGAGAATCTCGTTGATGGCCGACTAGTTCCCGTGCTCCCCGATTGGGATATCGGTTCGATGGAAGTTCACGCCGTCTACGCGACTGGCAAAACCGCCAAGCCTGCAGCCCGCGCCTTTACGGATTTTCTGATCGGCGAGTTTCGAGACGCTCGTTAAATCGGGCTATTGCTTAGCAAGCATGTCCAGGCTCAGCTGGAGCTAGTTTCGCGGCACTCCAGAGATAGATCGTTCGGCGCGACTTATCCAGTCGGCGACCGACGAGCCGATCGTTTGGGGATGGTCTTCCTGGTGGAAGTGGACACCCGACGGCAGCTCCACGACTTCCAGGTTCTTTTGGTCCTTCACGAACTCGGCCGCAAAGGCTGGCGTGATGACCGCCCCCGGCTTGGCGGTGAAGAGCAGTTTCGGGTAATCGGCGGCCCGCATTGCGGCGTGCGCCTCGGTGATGGCCGCGTGGACGTCCGCCGGCTCGCCGCCGATCGGGATCGCCCGCGGGAACGCCAGGGTTGGACGGCGCGATTCCCGGGTCGCGAAGGGCGCTCGGTACACCGCTATCGCCTCCGGCGTGATGGGTGATGCGGCGCCGTGCGGCAGCAGCCCCTCGACGAACATGTTCTGGTCGAGGATCATTTCCTCGCCGACGCCCGGCGTGCGGAAACCCTGGAAGGCCGCGCGGACCTCCGGCGTTCCGGAGAAGTCTTCCCAGTCCTTGAACGAACGCAGGAACTCCATGAAGGCGATGCCTTTCACAAAGTCGGGTCTGCGCGCCGCCAGATGGAAGCCAAGGCCTGTGCCCCAATCTTGAAGCACGAGATAAGCCGAGGTGATGCCGGCCGCCTCGAGGAAGGCGTCGAGATAGCGAACCTGGTCGAAGAAGCTGTAGTCGATGTCGGGTTTCCCGGACTGTCCGAAGCCGATCAGATCGGGCGCCACGCAGCGCGCGACCGGCGCCACCAGCGGCATGATGTTGCGCCAAATGTAGGATGAGGTTGGATTGCCGTGCAGGAAGATCGCGACCGACGCGCCCTCCGGGCCGCCGATCTCGCGATAGGCCATGGTCGAGCTTAGCACGGGCACGGTGGGCAAGGTGATATCGCCGGGAATGGTCACGGCTGTCTCCTCACGTGAGATCATCTGGCGCGATCTTCAGCTTCACCGCGTTCCAGAGGTAGATTGACGCGATGCTGCGATAGGGCCGCCAAAGCAGCGCCTTCTCATGCACTTGCTTTGGCGTCGCCACGTCCCTGAGCCCATAGACCAGTTGCACACCGCGCCGGATGCCGAGATCGCTGGCCGGCATCACATCGAGCCGACCCAGGTTGAAGATCAGGAAGACATTCGCGGTCCATGCGCCGATTCCAGCGATTTCGGTGAGCGCCGCCACCACCTCTTCATCCGGCAGGTCCGGAAGAGCCTTCGCTGTCTTTCGGTTCGCGGCGAACCATTCGGCCAGGTTCAGGACGGCACGCGATTTCGATTTCGAGAGGCCTACGGATGCAATGGCCTCCCTGGGCATGCCGAGAATTTTCGCCGGACTGACGGTCCCGCCCACTGCTTGCTTCAGGCGCGCGAAAATTACAGCAGCCGCCTTTCCGGAAACGCTCTGATAGACGATCGCGCGCACCAGGGCTTCGAACGGCGCCGCGCGTGACGGCGTGATCCGCTGCTGTCCGACCCTTTCGACGACTGCAGCGATCACGTGCCCCAGCGCCGCATCGGCCTCGGTGAGCTCTCCTTCGAAGTCCAGAGGGGGTGTCGCCGTGCCGGTTCTGATCACAGGGGATATTGGATGAATGCGATCCCGGCACATGGTCGAAAAGCTCCCGCTCACGAATGGACCGTCGGCGCGCCACTAGCGTCGGGGTAGAATTGCGGTGCCTCGCGTCGAT
>DATARB010000178.1:0-17734 GCA_036264375.1 Pseudolabrys sp. | reverse complement strand
CAAGGATCATCAACAGCGCGCGGAGGTTGCCATGGTTCACACCCTGGTCCCCAGCGACCGCGTGGAGGGAACGCCGGTCTACGGTCGCAGCGGCGAGAAGCTCGGCTGCATCGAGCGGCTGATGCTCGACAAGATGACCGGCACGGTCGCCTACGCAGTCGTGAAAAGCGGCGGACTATTTGCCGCCGCGCATCATCACTACCCGCTGCCGTGGAGCACGCTCCGCTACAATGCGCAGCGCAAGTCCTATGACACCGACCTGACGCTTGACGAACTCACCAGCGGACCTTGCGAGTACGACGACACGTTCGATTGGGGCGACCGCTCGCTGGCGGAAATGCGCCCGCATTTTTGGGGCGTTTAAGCGCGCACCGAAGCGAATTCGGCCGTCGATCCGTCACCCTGAGGAGCGAGCGACCATAGGTCGCGAGCCTCGAAGGGCGACGGCCGAGGCGCGGCAACAAGCGGCGATTCAGCGGCCGTACATCCTTCGAGGCGCGCCCACCCAAGTCGACTATAGCCGACTTGGGCACTAAGTATGCCGATCTCGGGTAAACCCGAGATCGGTGGGCTCGCACCTCAGGATGACGGAGAGAGACTTGCGGTGCGGCCCGAAAAATTCACGCCGTGGAATTGCGGATTGATGAACGCGCGGGCACGCTGCTGCGCGCTTTTGCTCTACCCTAGCGTTGCGGCCATGGTACATCGTGTCTGGTCGATTGACACCTGACCGTCAATTTGATTCTACTCACGATTATGGACGACGCGACACTCAATCTTTTCATCGGCGTAGGTGGCACAATTGCAGGAGCATTGGCTGCGGCTGCCGCCAACATGTACTCCGCGAGCCGCAAGATCAAAGAAGTCAAATTAGCATACGCATACAAGCTACAAGACGGCTACTTAGAAAACGCCCGAAAACTTTCTGGGGAGGTTTACGTCCCCATAAACGTGCAACTTACCGCTCTCTCGAGCTCCTATGAGATATTTCGCGCCCGCGTCAACTTTGATGCAAATGAAGTGCCTGAAGGATCATTTCATTTCTTTGTTGGCCAATGTCGCAACTACTTGTCCGAAATTGACAAGCTCTTTCAGCGCGGAGCCGACGCCTATTTGACCAACGAAATGGACAAGCGCCTCAGAGAATTCAACTCATTCATCAGAGAATCAGTCTCGGCGAAAGAACTCGTAGTCAAGAATGTATTTGAAGCGAGCGCGTCTATGCTGCCGTTTGCATTGAGCGTGGATAAGTTCGAACAAAAGTCGAGATCCCGAATAGCTCCATTTGTCCCTAAATTTTCGATTAGCCTTGCTGGTTTTGGCCTCGGCTACAGCAAAGAAGTGTTAGCCGCACCTCTCCAATCTCGCACATTCGAGAAGCGTTTCCAAACTGACACACTCATCCTCAAGTCTTTGATCAAAGAAGTAACGCTTGGCTCGCACAGCCGAGCCTGAGGGCAATGTATACGCAAAGCAATCGTGTATTACCTCACCCTCCCCCCCTTAATCCGCAAACGTACACGTCCGCGCTTCGCGATAGGCCACTGGCAACGGGCGAGCCGGCCCCCGCGCAGCCAACCGTTTCAGCCCTTCCGTCAAATTCGCGATGCGGTGGCGCTCGATGAGGCTCGGCGCCGTCACCGTAGAAAAGCGCACGATGCGCACGCGCGGCCGGCACGGCGAGGTCGGGAAGATGCCGGAGGCGAGATAGCGCGGCAGCGACAGCACCTCGCCGGACTCGTAGATGCGGTCGATGCCGAGTTTCTCGGCGGCCTTCATGCGCACCGGCAGCGGCACGGCGAAGAAGCCGGTCACCGGCGAGGGATCGAAGGCGTAGACGTAATCGATGCGGCGGTCCGCGTAAGCGACTTGCTGGCTCAAGCCGCCGCCGAGCGAATGGCCGGTGGCGAGGATGCGGCGCGGACGGCAGCCGGAACGATAGATCGTGTCGATGATCTGCGGGATCGCCGTCTGCACCTGGTCGTATTCGTCGAACACGGGGCGCGCGATGAACCAGCGGAAATTCGAAATCCAGTCGCCGGCGTCGCCGCCGTCGCTGCCGCGGAAGGCGATCACCGCCTCGCCGCAATCGCGGCGGCGCCAGACCTGGTATTGCAGGCCCTCCACGCATTGGATGCCGCGCGGGCAATCGACCGGGCCGATGCCGCCGAACAGGCATTGCCAGCGGCGGCCGAGGTCGTCGCGCCAGGAGGCCAGGCGTAGATTGTCGGCGGCCGGATGGCCGGCGTCGACCAGCGCCGGCGAGCGCAAGAGCGCCGCGTCGGGGCAATCGGCTGTCGCGCCGCGCGTGAGGAATTGCGGATCGGCATAAGCGAGCGAGGCCATCTGCGCGTAAGGCAGATAGAGCGCGGCGTAAGGCGGCGCGGGCTTGTCGGCATAGGCGGCGGTGCCGATGCCGACGGCGACCTGGTTGGGATTGTGCGCGCAGCCGGCCGCGGCGGCGCAGAGAAGCGCCACGATGACGAGACGTGCCACGACCGAAAACCCCGCACCCGCCATGACGCGCCCCACGCAGCCTGCGCGTGCATCAGATCAAGGATGAGCGCAGGCGGCAAGGCCGCGGGGTTAAGTCTTCACAGGACGCCGCTCTCCTCGAACAGCGCGCGGATCTCGTCGACCAGATGATGGAAGGCCGGGTCGCGGCGGATCGACGGCGCGCGCGGCTGCGCAAAGGGCACCTCGAAGCGCTTGAGGATGCGGCCCGGGCGCGGGCTCATCACGATCACTTCATCGCCGAGGAGCACCGCCTCTTCGATATCGTGGGTGATGAAGAGGACGGTCTTGAGATCGCTCGCCCAGAGGCGCGAGAGGTCGGCCTGCATGCGCTCGCGCGTGAGCGCATCGAGCGCGCCGAAGGGCTCATCCATCAAGAGGAGCGCCGGCTCGTGCAAAAGCGCGCGGCAGAGCGAGACGCGCTGGCGCATGCCGCCGGAGAGCTCGCTCGGATAATGCGCCTCGAAGGCGGCAAGGCCGACGCGCGCCAGGAGTTCGCGCGCCCGCGCCGTGGCCGCCTCGCGCGGCAGCTTCTTGACGGTCGCCGGCAAGAGCACGTTGTCGAGCACGGTGAGCCAGGGCAGCAGCACGTCGCCCTGGAAGACGATGCCGGCATGCGTGTAGCAGCCATCAAGCGGCTGATTGTCGAGCAGGATCGTGCCGGCGGTCGGGCGGTAGAGCCCGGCGATGAGCATCATCAGCGTGCTCTTGCCGCAGCCCGAGGGGCCGAGGACGGCACAGAAGCGCCCGGCGGGGATCTCGAGGTCGGTGGCGCTGAGCGCTTCGACCTTGCGGCCCTCGCGCTCGAACACCATGCGCAGGCCGGAGACCTTGATCGACACGCCGCGTGGCGTGATCGCGGCGGCGGCAGCCGTATCGGTCATGGTGCTCATGGCGTCGCCCCTCCTTCGTCGACGCGGGCCTGGCGCAGCGGACGCGGCAGCACCAGCACCTCGACCAGCGCGACCAGATAGAACAGGCCGATGCCCATCACCGAGAGCGCGACCAATGTGCCGAACAGAAGCGGCGTCTGCAGGTTGTTGTCGGCGACGAGCTGCATGTAGCCGAGCCCGCTGTCGGCGGCGATGAACTCGCCGACGATGGCGCCGACGACGGCAAAGGCCGACGCGATCTTCACGCCGGCGAAGATGTAGGGCGCGGCGGCCATCAGGCGCACGCGCAGGAGGATCTGCGTCCGCGAGGCGCCGAGCGAGCGCATGAGATGGATCATGTCGGCGGGCGTGCGCGACATCCCGACCACCGTGTTCACGACGATCGGAAAGAAGGCGATGAAGAAGGCGATCAGCACCTTCGGCAGAAGCCCGAAGCCGAACCAGACGACGAAGATCGGCGCCAGCGCGACTTTCGGCACGGCCTGGCTGGCGACCAGGAACGGATAGACCACGCGCTCGATGGTCGGCGAGGAGACGATGAGGATGCCGAGCGGGACGCTGACGACGATGCTCAACAAGAGGCCGGCGGCGGCCTCGAGCAGCGTCACCGCGCTGTTGTCGATGATCGGCGTCCAGGTCTTGACGATCACCGCCACGATGGCGCTCGGCGACGGCACCAGATAGTCGGGAACGTGGAAGATGCGGCAGGCCGCCTCCCAGGCGACGAGCAGCAGGACGAAGGCGATTGTGGCCGGCAATGCGCGACGGATGCGGTGCATCAGCGCGCCGCGGCTCTGGGTCGTTGTTTCAGTCACGCTTGAGCGAACCCCGGCGTCACGAGCCGGCCGGCAGGAAGGCATTGGTGTAATAGGCACCGGGCGCCTTCTGTTCGGAGATCGCGCCCGACTCCTTCAACAGGCCGAGCGTCTCGGTCCAGCCGGCGTCGCTGCCGGCGAAGAGCTGCGTGGGCGTGCCGAGCTTCAAGAAGGCGTCGAGCTGATCGACTTGGCCCTTGGTCGTCTCTTCCTGCAAGGCCAGCGGATAGGCCTTGGCGGCGATGGCCGCGGCCTCGGCCGGATGATCCGCGGCGAACTTGAAGGCCTTCATCGCCGCCGCGTTGAAGTGCCTGATGAGATCGGGATGCTCGCTCATGAGCTTGTCGCTGGCGACGATGGTGTAGCCGATGATCTTGAAGCCGTAGTCGCCGACGCGGAACGTGTTGAGCCCGCCCGGCACCTTGGCCTGCAGCACCGGATATTCGTTGGTCATGAAGATGTCGCCGAGCACGTCGACCTGATCGCCGAGCAGGAGATTGAAGCGCGCGCTGGGCGCGACGCGCACGACCTTCACCTTGCTGAGGTCGATTCTGTTCTTCGCCGCGAAGGCCGGCCAGATCTGGCTGATGGTCGAGGCGGCGGAGATCTCCACGGTGCGGCCTTCGAGGTCCTTCGGCGAGGAGAGCTTCACCTTGGACTTCGCCACCATGCCCATCGAGTCTTCCTTGACCACGGTGGCCACCGCCTTCACCGGCATGCCGGTGTTGACCGACTGGATGAGCTGCACCGCGGGCACGTAAGCAAGATCGTCGCTGCCATTGACGACGGACTGCAGCGCCTGCGTCGCGCTCGAGCCTTCGTTGATCTTCACGTCGAGGCCTTCGGCGCGGAAATAGCCGTTGACGACGCCGACGACGAAGGGCGCGAACTCGCCTTTCATCTGCCAATTGAGGCGCATCGACAGCGGCGTCAGCTTGGCCGCATCCTGCGCCTGCGCCGCGCCGGCGAGCGCCACGGCGGCGACAGCGAGAATGACAGATTTCGACCACTTCATAACAGCACCGCTCCGATCAGCATCGCATGAGATCGGGGTGTAGTGCTTTCAGCGCAGGCACATTGTCAATCGCACATTCAGGCAAACCGAATGGATGGGAAGAATTCATGCAAGCTGCACAGGTTTTGCCGGCGGGATGCCCAGCAATTATGCAGGCGCAACAGCGCAGTGGTCCGAACGCGATCACCGCCCTGTGAAACACGCGCGGCGGTCCTCGGGTTTCAGCGCAGCACTTATCACGCCTTTTGCGCGAGCCGCGCCGTCAACTGCTTGTCCAGCTCCGGCAGCAGCACAATGCCGTCCTGATCGCTGCCGGACGAATGCACCACGAGCCAGGTGCACGGCTTGCCGCTCTCGTTCGACGGCGCGTGCGGCACGTCGGCCGGACAGAAGACGTGATCGCCCGCGTTACATAAAACGCGCCGCTCGATATTGTCACCGTAGTAGACGGCGCATTCACCTTCGAGCAGATAGGCGATGGTCTCGATGCCGTCGTGATAATGCGCCTTGGCGCGGCCGCCGGGCGGGATCGGCATCACGTTCATGCAGATCTTCTCGGCGCCCACGGTTTCCTTAGAGGCCCCGGCGCCGTACGTGATGCCCTGCTTCCCGAGATAGGTCTGCCCGGGTTTGACCACTGCGAAGCGGTCGGTGCCTGTAACGGTCAAGGTGCGCCTCCTGTCTTCTGGCGACCAGAATATCGGGAGCCGGGATCGCCGGAACAAGCAGGGGCACGACCAAGAGTTCCCGCCGGACGGCGTGCGCCCGCTACTTCACCGGAACGGCAAGCGGCTGGCCCTTCTCGAGGACATAAGTGGCGATGAGCTTGACCGGCGCCGATCCGGCCGCGCCTTCGTTGTGAATCGCCTTCATCGGCAGCGTGAGCTGCTCGCCGGCCTTGAACGTCTTCTCCGGCTGCCCGTCGAGCGCGAGCCAGAACTCCCCTTCCGTCACCAGCGCGAAGACCACGCCGGGATGGAAATGCCGCCCCGCCTTGAAGCCCGGCGCGATCTCGACGACGGCGGTGGTCGTCTCGTAGTTCGAGCCCGGCACCTCGGCCTTGCCGACGACGGTGCGCTTGATGGGCGACGGCGACACCGGCGGGTTCTGTTGCGCAAACGAAACCCCGGCGACAGCGAAGGCGAGCACGGCGGCGACGGTGGCGATCTTCCTCAGCATGACCTCTCCCCCTGTGGTTGTTGTGCGGGAGAGCTTAGGCCGAGATGGGCGTGCGCGGCGAGACACCATTGCCTCGGCGGCCGGCCGTCCCTATGATATCAATTCGATATCATCGGAGCCGGTCCATGGTCGATATTCTGGTTCGCAACGTCGACGAGGACACGGCGCGCCGCCTGAAGGACAAGGCGAAGGCGAATGGCGCGTCCGTGAGCGACACCGTGCGCGAGATGATCAAGGCGGGGCTGAAGCCGAGCAAGGAAGAGGCCTGGGCGGCGATCGATGCCATCCGGAAGAAGATCGGTCCAATCAAGGGCGATTCCGTGAAGGATATTCGCGAGGATCGCGACAACGATGAGCCGTTCCGGTGACGCTGGTCGTCGACGCCAGCGTTGCCGTGCTCTGGGTGCTTGAACAGAACGGGAGCCAACGCGCGCTTGCATTGCGGAACGAAGGGCCGTTGATCGCGCCCTCACTGATTGTTGCCGAAATCGGCAACGCAATCTGGAAGGCCGCACGGCGCGGCGAGGTCACCCGCGAATTCGGCCTGACCGCCATCAAGGCTGCGCTTTCGGCCTTCGCCCAACTGGTCCCGATGGAAGAGATTCATCTGCGGGCGCTCGAACTGTCGATCCAGATCGATCACGCCATTTACGACTGCTTCTATCTCGCGCTGGCCGAACGCGAACGCGCACCGCTCGTCTGCGCCGACAAAAAGCTGAGCGAGAAGGCGAAGAAGCTAGAGGGGATCGAGGTAAGGGCGTTGTAGTGTGGGCATGGCGCTTGTTGGGCCGGGCCAATGCGCCGCATCAGCTTACTTCTTCATCCAGTTTTCCATCGGCTCGCCGCGCTGCATGCGGCGCAGGATCTCGTCCTGATCGGGTATGTCGTCGTCGTCCTTATCCTTGGATGCTCCGTTTTCGGCATCGGCCGCCGCCGCGAGCGGCTTCACGCAGGAGGCGCGTCCGTCGACCATTTTCACAAGCTTGCCTTTGTCGAACACATGCGTGCACAGCGCCGTCTCGGCGCCGCCACCGGCCGCCGTCTTCGAGCAGGAGAAGCTGAAGGTCGTGCCGGCGCGTGTGGTCGCGATCTGGCAATCCACCGAGCAATGCGTCTCGTCGGCATAGGGATTGGCGATCACCGCTTCGGCGGACTGCCCGTCGGCGGCGATGCGGCAGGTAAAGGACGGCTTGTCCGGATTTGTCGCCTTCGGCAGGGCCGCCGCGCTCCGCTCGACCGGCGCGACCGCTGCCGCAGGCGTCGGCTTGCAGGAGTCCTCCGAGGACAGCACCTTCTTGTAGTAGCCCGGCTGACGGTCGAAATTGCAGAGCGAATGCGCTTTCGCCAAGGGGGGCGCGTTGCCGCCGCAACTGACCTGCGCGGTGCCGCGCATCGTGTCGACCTGGCACTTCACCGCGCAGTTCTTCTCGCTCGTCTCGCCATTGTCGGTCACGACGTCGATGGCCGAACCGTCCGCTGAAATGACGCAGGTCGCGTTCGCCGGCAATATGAGACACGACAATATGAGAGACGGCAGTAACAGTGCTGCGGCCGCGCAGCCTAAAAGCGATTTCATGGAGGCCCCCCGAGGTAACGTGCGACTATTGGTTGCACGAAGCGCCGAAAGGTTCAACGCGAGCCGGGCAGCGGGTCACGCGCGCCGCTCGCTTACAGTATCACCAGATGCTCTGGCTTCGCGCCACTGACGGCCTCAAGCGATATGCCGCGGTCGAACGTTACGAGGCGCCCGCCGTTTTTAACCGCGAGCGCAACTAGATAGGCATCGGTGATTTGATTGGGTCCTTGCAGCCGCTCGTGATCGAACACGGCGGCATCTGAGAACGAAACATCGTCAGGCCATAACACATGGCCAAGTCGTCCAGCCTGAGCCTGTATAAGGGCAACAGCCCCGGAAAGTGGCAGCGGATGTTTGTATGCGGGATTTGAAATAACGCGAACGAAGCCGTTCTGCGTCAAGGGACAATTCGCCCATCGTGGTCCTGGTGCGCATTCCACCATGACAGCGCCTCATTGTGATGCTTGTGCTCGGGATCGAATAGCGCGAGCAGAACATTCACGTCGAACAAAGCACGCACTTATTTGTCTTCCCGCAATATCCCCGCGTCCTCGAAATCGGCGTCTTCCAACAGGCGCCGCACCAATTCGCTGGTCACCGGTTCGCGGCCGCTCTTGGGCAGCACGTACCAGCCGTTCTTGAGGATCGCGCCGCGAGGGCCGGCAGTCTCCGCCGGCTCGGATAAAGCCTTGCGGGCCAGTTCGGAAACGACCACGTCGGGCGTGGTACCGCGCTCGGCGGCGAGCCGCTCGGCCGCGCGCATGACGTCGTCGTCGATCTGGACGGTCTTGCCCATGTTGTTAATGTAACTACCAAAGGCATTTCAGGCAACCTGCACCGGGCGGTTGCGCGCTTTGGAGCAGCCACCCTCACTACACGTTTCCCCGCAAGGGAGAGGGTAAAACAAAGCTACACCGGCAGATTATCGTGCTTCCGCGCCGGCATCTCCACGCGCTTGTCCTTGAGCATCGCCAAGGCCCGCGCGATGCGCCGCCTTGTGGAGTGCGGCATGATCACGTCGTCGATATAGCCGCGCTCGGCGGCGACGAAGGGCGATAAAAACCGCGCCTCGTATTCCTTGGTGCGCGCGGCGATCTCCTCCGCCGTGCCGCCGCGGAAGATGATCTCCACCGCGCCCTTGGCGCCCATCACCGCGATCTGCGCCGTCGGCCAGGCATAGTTCAAGTCGCCGCCGACGTGCTTCGACGCCATCACGTCATAGGCGCCGCCGAAAGCCTTGCGTGTGATCACCGTGACCAGCGGCACGGTCGCCTGGCTGTAGGCGAACAAAAGCTTGGCGCCGTGCTTGATCAGGCCGCCATATTCCTGGTCGGTGCCGGGCAGGAAGCCGGGCACGTCCACGAAGGTCACGATCGGAATGCCGAAGGCGTCGCAGAAGCGCACGAACCGCGCGGCTTTTCGCGAGGCGTCGCTGTCGAGCACGCCGGCGAGCACCATCGGCTGATTGGCGACGAAGCCCACCGTCTTGCCGGCGATGCGGCCGAAGCCGGTGACGATGTTCTTGGCGTAAGCGGACGAGATCTCGAAGAAGTCGCCCTCGTCCACGACCTTCAGGATTAGTTCCTTGATGTCGTAAGGCTTGTTCGGATTCTCGGGGATGAGCGTGTCGAGCGATTCATCGATGCGGTCGGCCTCGTCGAGCGTCGGCCATTCCGGCACGCCGCTTTCGTTGTTGGCCGGCAGGAAGTCGATCAGGCGGCGCATCTGCAGGAGGCACTCGACGTCGTTCTCGAAGGCGCCGTCGGAGACGCCGGACTTGGTCGTGTGCACTGAGGCGCCGCCCAGCTCTTCGGCGGTGACGACCTCGTTGGTCACGGTCTTCACCACGTCCGGGCCGGTGACGAACATGTAGCTCGTGTCGCGCACCATGAAGATGAAGTCGGTCATCGCCGGCGAATAGACGTCGCCGCCGGCGCACGGGCCCATGATGACCGAGATTTGGGGAATGACGCCGGAAGCGATGACGTTGCGCTTGAACACCTCGCCGTAGCCGCCGAGCGCGGCCACGCCCTCCTGGATGCGCGCGCCGCCGGCGTCGAATAGGCCGATGATGGGCGCGCGCGCCTTCATCGCCATGTCCTGCACCTTGATGATCTTCTGCGCGTGCGTCTCCGACAGTGAGCCGCCGAACACGGTGAAGTCCTTGGAGAAGAAATAGACGGTGCGGCCGTTGATGGTGCCCCAGCCTGTGACCACGCCGTCGCCGGGGATTTTCTGTTTCTCCATGCCGAATTCGTTGGAGCGGTGCTCGACGAACATGTCGAACTCCTCGAACGAGCCCTTGTCGAGCAGGAGCTCGATGCGCTCGCGGGCGGTGAGCTTGCCTCGTTTGTGCTGGGCTTCGATGCGCTTTTCGCCGCCACCCAGGCGCGCCTCGTCGCGGCGCGCCTCCAGCCTGTCGAGGATGTCTTTCATGGTCGAGCCTGCCCTGCCCCGTGACGGTGACGGTGTCGAGCAAGAGCCATACCATGCGGGGCGAATTTTTGTCGTCCTGGGCGCCGTCCCACCCTCTCCCCGTCCTTACGGGGAGAGGGTGGCGAGCGAAGCGAGCCGGGTGAGGGGCATCAGCAGAGCATAGCCCCTCACCCGCCCTCGCTCGGCTTCGCCTCCGCTCAGGCACCCTCTCCCCGCTTCGCGGGGCGAGGGAAAGCAGCTTGGCTCCGGCGCGAAACCCTGCTTAGAAGCGCGGCATGAGCGAATTTCAGACCGCCGCACAACTCCTGCAACAGGGCCTCTTCCACCACCGCCAGGGTCAGATCCCCGAGGCGATGGAGCGCTACACGCAGGTGCTGCGCAACGACCCCGACAACGGTGAGGCGCTCTATTACGTCGCCGTGGTCGCCTGCCAGGAGGGCCAGTACAAGCAGGGCGCCGAACTCGCCCGCAAGGCAATCGCCTCCGGCCTGAACACCGCCAAGGTGCACAATCTGCTCGGCCAGGCGCTGGACCGGCTGGGCGAACCGCTGGAGGCGATCAAGAGCCTCGATAAGGCGATCGCGGTCGACCCGAACCTGGCCGAGGCGCACGGCAACCGCGCCAATATCCTGGTCGACGCGGGCCTGCCTGTAGAGGCGCTCAAGAGCTTCGACCGCGCTCTGACGCTCAATCCCAATTCGCCGACCGACTGGATGAACCGCGGCGCTTTGCTCCAGGATATGGAGCGCCACGCGGATGCACTCGATAGCTACGACAGGGCGCTGGCCATCGTGCCGCAGGCGCCGAACATCTTGATGAACCGCGCCAATGCGCTTGCGATGCTTGGCCGCTTCGCCGAGGCTGAGACGGATTACGACACCGTCATAAAAGTGGCGCCGAAGCAGCATCTTGCCTTTGCGCACAAGGGCCTCGCCGTGAAGCACCAGGGCCGCTTCGCGGAGGCGCGCGCGCTGATGCAGGAGGCGCTGGCGCTCGAGCCGAACGACGCCGGGACCAGTTTCGCATTGGGGCAGCTCTTGCTGCTGATGGGCGAGTGGCGCGAGGGCTTTGCCCTGTTCGAGAACCGCTCCGGGCTGGCAATACCGGCCTACGAACCGCTGCCGTATCCACGCTGGACCGGCGAAGTCCCCGGCGATTTCCGCCTGGTGCTGGTGTCCGAGCAAGGGCTTGGCGACACGGTGCACATGGCGCGCTACGCCGCGCTGTTGGCGGGGCGCGGCTATCCGGTCTGGCTTTTGACCCATGAGACCCTGGCGCCGCTGATGCGCATGCTGCCCGGCATCGAACGGGTCGTGACTTTGGCCGACGACCTCAAAGCCGACACACGGCGCGTATTGTGGCTGCCGCTGATGTCGGCGCCGCGCCTGCTGCATCTGACGCCGAACGTGATCCCGGCGCAGGAGCCTTATCTGGCGGCCGAGCCGGCGCGCGCGGCGCAATGGGCCGAGCGGCTCGCGGGCGACGGATTCAAGGTGGGCATCGTCTGGCAGGGCGCGGCCGCGGCGAGCGCCGTGCCCCTCGCCGCCCTGGCGCCGTTGGCCGAGATTCCCGGCGTCCGCCTGATCTCGCTGCAGAAGCAGCCCGCGGGGGGCGAGATCGCCAACATGCCCTTCTCGGCGCGGATCGAGCGCGTGCTCGACGAAGCCGACCTCCGGGCTGAAGGTCTGCGCGACCTCGCCGCGGTCATGGCCAATCTCGACCTCGTGGTGAGCATCGACTCGATGCCGGCGCATCTGGCTGGCGCGCTCGGCAAGCCGGTCTTCACCGCCCTGCCGGCGGTACCGGACTGGCGCTGGCTCACGGAGCGGGACGACACGCCGTGGTACCCGACGATGCGCCTTTTCCGTCAGGACCAGGACCGGCAATGGGGCCCGGTCTTCGAGCGCATCGCCGGCGCGATCCGCGAACGGCTCGCCTCCAGCTAAACTTTCACTTTGATCCGGCAACTTTCCGCTTCACGCGGCCAGCGGTGGAACCATAATGGGGCCTGGGTATTCCATGCTGTCAGGGGAAGCCTCTCGCAGAAAAGGATCTCAGTCCATGGCCACCGCCAAATCCACCACGCCGCGCCTGCAGACACCCACCGATCTCGGCGCCAACGCCACCAAAGACCTTGCCGGAGCGCTTAACGCCCTTTTGGCCGATACCTTCGCGCTTTACCTGAAGACGAAGAACTTTCACTGGCACATGAGCGGACCGCATTTCCGCGACTACCACCTGCTGCTCGACGACCACGGCGACCAGCTCTTCGGCATGACCGATGTGATCGCCGAACGCGTGCGCAAGGTCGGCGGCAACACGTTGCGCTCGATCGGCGACATTGCCCGGCACCAGCGCATCGCCGACAACGACGCACCCTATGTGGCGCCCGACGACATGCTCGCCGAGCTGCGCGACGACAATCAGCGCTTCATTGCCGCGATGCGCGAGGCCCATGACGTGTGCGAGGAGCACAACGACGTCGCCACCGCGAGCCTCTTGGAGAACTACATCGACGAGAGCGAGAAGCGCGTCTGGTTCCTCTACGAGATCGGCCGCCGCGGCGATCCGACCGGACACTGATGTCTCAAGCTGATTTCATCGGATCAAGACTACGGTGGCCGGGCCGATCGCCGGCCACCGCCGTTTGCCGTGTGCTAGGGCGTGACCTGGTAGATCAACCAGGCGCCGGCCACGAAGCTGGCGGACAAAATCAACAAAAGCACATTGTCCATTAAATTTTCCCCCCGTCACGTCGTCCATGAACTCTTCCCCCGTCGTCTCGCTCCTCATAACGGCGGCGGCGGCGTAATGTTCGCGTGAGGGGCGCTCTCCACCGCCATCGCGGCGAAAGCGGTTAACAAGTCATCGCCGGCGTCCGACAAAACCCGCCCGCTTTGGACCGATCACGCGGCCACCTTGGGCCGGTTGAACATCCACAGCGCCAGCGCGATGCCGAGCATGACGACGCCGCCGAGCAGCACCGAGGCGGGCGTGGCGCCGAGCCTGTCGAACCACTGGGTATAGAAGTGGATCGCGCCGAAGGCGGCGGCGGTGTTGACCAGCCAGCGGCGGTTGGCGCGCGCGGCCCAGACGCCGGCGGCGATCAGCGCCGCGGCCCAGCCGATGCTGAAGACCCAGTCCGGGATGACGATGCTGTCGAAGAGAAGCGAGGGGTCCTTGCCGTCCATGCCGCGCAGCAGCATCAACGGATCGCCCCAGAGCGAACCGATCCAGAAGCCGAAATTGACCAGCACGACGGCCGTCCGCGCCGCCATGAGCGCTATGCGCTCGTAGTCGGCGGGCAGCCGCGGCGAGACGATGTAGGCCGCGAGCGCCAGCGCGGAGAACAGCACGATCGTCAGCGTCGGCTCGAAGATCGCGAGCGAATACATGGCGTGCATGTATCCGGTGCGGGCGCCGAGGCAGCCGGACGCCGCGAGCACGGCGAGCGCGGTGAGCAGGCTCGAGCGCGCGGCGATGGCCGCGAGCCCGAGCACGGCGGTGACGATGAGCAGGGAGGCGAGCGAGCCTTCGCCATAGGCGATGACGCCGCCCGCGAACATCAGCGCGCCGATGACCAGGCACACCTGCCCGAGCACAGACCATTGCTTGACGCGATTGAGCACGATGGCCATGCCGGCGGCGAACACGATCGCCCCGAGCAGCACCGCCGTGAGCGGCGTCGGCACCAGCGCCACCGCGCCGGTGGCGATGGCGACGACACCGAAGCCGATCAAGATGTTGATGCCGAGCGAGCCGGTCTCATGCGAGGCCAGCGTCTGCAGCCGTTCGGCCTCAGCGGGCGTGAGCTTGCCCTCTTCCACCAGCTTGGAAATATCGAGTGTGATCTTCATCGCCCTGCCCCCGTCCGCGCGACGAACACGCGGTCTCGAGCGAGGCTATCACGGTTTCAGCAGCGCCAGCACCGTTGCCGCGGCGTCGAACTCGGTCTGGCGATAGGCGCGGCGGGAAAGCGCGGCGTCGTCCCGGCCCCATTGCCGCATCTGAAAGTCTTCATCGACATGCGCCGCCGTCCAGGCGGCCTCCGGCGTGATCGCGCCGGCGGCAAGCGCCAGCGCCAGCAAAGCCGAACCGGTCAAGGTGGTGATCGACGACATCGCGCCGAGGCGCCAGATGTCCTTCACGCTGATCTTACCGACGCTTGCTGGAATAGCCGCGCGCGCAGCGGCGATCGCTTCTTCGGGCTGCGCGGAAAACATGATGCCTTGGATCTGCACGAAGCGCGCGCCGAGCGTGTCGCGCGCCCATGCGAGCAGCGGATCCCAGCATTGCGTCTGCGCCGCAACAAGACCGTCCGGAGAGTCGGCCCGATAGCACACAAGATCGCTGCCGAGATATTTGGCGATCTCATCGGCAACGGGCTGCGCGTTGTCGGCGACCGCATCGATGATTGCATTGGCGAGCCGCGTCAGCGGCATGCGTGCCGGATCAATCACGTCCTTTTGTGCGTTCCACTCCTCCGCGATGCGCTCGGCGAGCGCATATGTTGGTGCTGCCAGCAAACGCCGGGCGGGCGTACGCACTTGTTTGCCGTCGAGCAGCACCGGGAACAGGCCGTCAGCTGACGTCTCTCCGGCCTGCGCGCGTTCATAGAAACGCTGGCGCAAGATCGGCCGCGCACCTTGGCGCGCCGACTTCATGGGATCGAGCGGCTGGCTGATGAAGATCTCTTCGAAGATATCACGCATACGTTTTCGATCGTTGCAGAACGGAGTTGACGTTCACACGTTCCGTTTCTGGGAATGCACACGGGCCTCGTCCGTACGTCGCTGACGCGACATGCTCCTTGCAGTGAGCACACTGCGCGACCGCAATCCGGACGGCAGGATGCCCGCAAGCCCGGAAACTTGTAGCAGCCGAGGCGGCCGAATCCCAGCCGCACGGCTTCAAGGAACGCAGCCCAATCGGCTGCAGAGTGAAATGGAGAGTTACATGGTTTCGAAGAAAACAATCATCACCTCGGTGGCGGCGGCATTGCTCGCCATCGGGATGGCGACCGCCCCGGCGATGGCGCGCGGCGGTGGTGGTGGCGGCGGCGGCGGTGGACACGGTGGCGGCGGCTTCGGCGGCGGCGGACATATGGGTGGCGGCTTCCATGGTGGTGGATTCCATGGCGGCGGCTTCGGTGGCCGCGGCTTTGGTGGCCGCGGCTTTGGTGGCCGTGGCTACTACGCCGGCGGATACGGCTGGGGCGGTCCCTACTGGGATGACTATGCCTGGGGCTACCCGGACGACTACTACGGCGGTGACTGCGGCTATCATCTCGTCCCCTATCACGGTCACTACGTGCGCCGTTACTTCTGCGGCTAAGACCGCCTGACGCACGCCGCGACAGCGACGTGCTTGAAGGCCGCAGCGAATCGGCGCCGGCGTTCGTGTCACAGCACGCCGGCGTCGCACGTATTGTTGCAGGATGTTTCAGGACAGCGTGCCCGATACGGCGTGTGCGGTACTCCATTCGCGCCGCTTTGTGCGCCGCAATACCGACGCCAGGGCGCCCGCTTTAAGCCCGCATTGCGTCACCGAACGAACCCTTCTTCGGCTTAGAAATGCGGGTGCATTGCAGCGTTAACGGCCGGCTTTCAGAGAGCGAAAAACATGCGCTGTCACAAGGCTTAATGATGTGCGGACGACCGAAGGATAGGTAGCTTTCAGCCGTTCTAACGAATATTATCAGAGTGTGGATGAGAGCTGGCTAACAAGGCTCAGGTCCTGGGGAGAAATCGCTGGTCGAGGCATGAACGCGAAACCGCTTGGGGTGCGTGCAAGTGGCGGTCGCGCGTTTCGAGGGGTCAATGAAGAACACTGACATCTCTGCGCCAGAGTACTTTCATAAAGTTGTCGATTGCCAATGGGCGTGCCCGGCGCATACGCCCGTTCCAGAATACATCCGTCTGATCGCGCACGGGCGTTACGAAGACGCCTACATGATCAATTGGCGATCGAACGTGTTTCCGGGAATCCTCGGACGCACTTGCGACCGCCCCTGTGAGCCGGCCTGCCGGCGCGTGCGCGTCGAAGACGAGCCGGTCGCGATCTGCCGTCTCAAGCGAGTCGCCGCCGACTACAAAGACGACATCACCGCGCGGCTGCCCAAGCCCGCCGCGAAGAAGAACGGTAAGCGCATCGCGCTGGTCGGTGGCGGTCCCGCCTCGCTGACCGTGGCGCGCGACTTGGCGCCGCTCGGTTACACTTGCGTCGTCTTTGACGCCGACCAGAAAGCGGGCGGCATGATCCGCACGCAGATACCGAAATTCCGCCTTCCCGACAGCGTCATCGACGAAGAGACCGGCTATGTCCTCGGCCTCGGCGTCGAGTTCCGCGCCGGCAAGCGCATCGACAGTTTGCAGGCGCTGCTCGCCGAAGGCTGGGACGCGGTCTTCGTCGGCTCCGGCGCACCGCGCGGACGCGACCTCGACATTCCCGGCCGCCAGGAAGCGGCCAAGAACATCCACATCGGCATCGACTGGCTCTCGTCGGTGTCGTTCGGCCATGTCAGCAAGATCGGCAAGCGCGTGGTCGTGCTCGGCGGCGGCAACACCGCCATGGACTGCTGCCGCTCCGCGCGCCGCCTCGGCGGCGAGCAAGTGGACGTGGTGGTGCGCTCGGGCTTCGAGGAAATGAAGGCGTCGCCTTGGGAAAAGGAAGACGCCATGCACGAGGGCATCCCGATTCACAATTACCTCGTGCCGAAGCATTTCACGCACGAGAACGGCAAGCTCACCGGCATCACCTTCGAGAAGGTGAAGGCCGAATTCGACGCCAAGGGGCGCCGCAAACTGGTGCCGGCAGGCGAGCCCGATCAGCATTTCCCCTGCGACGACGTGCTTGTTGCCGTCGGCCAGGAGAACGCCTTCCCCTGGATCGAGCGCGATATCGGCATCGACTTCGACGAGCGATGGGACATGCCGAAGGTCGACGAGAAGACTTTCATCTCCACGCATCCCAAAGTCTTCTTCGGCGGCGACGCCGCCTTCGGCCCGAAGAACATCATCTGGGCCGTGGCGCATGGGCACGAGGCCGCCGTCTCGATCGACAAGATGCTCAATGGCGAGGACATCACCGACCGCCCGCTGCCGGCGGTCGAAATGATGAGCCAGAAGATGGGCATCCACGAGTGGTCCTACGACAACGAGATCGCGCTCGACCAGCGCTACAAGGTGCCGCATCGCGACAAGGTGGTGGCGCTCAAGGACATCAAGGCGGAAGTCGAGCTCGGCTTCGACGTGCAGCTCGCGGTGAAGGAAGCCGGACGCTGCCTCAACTGCGACATGGAAACGGT
>DATARB010000160.1:0-51168 GCA_036264375.1 Pseudolabrys sp. | reverse complement strand
GATCACCTCGAAGGGCGCCTCGGGCGTCACCGGCGCCGGCTTCGTCACGCTGGCGGCGACGCTCGCCATCGTGCCGGATATCCCGATCGCGTCGCTGGCGATCCTCGTCGGCATCGACAAGTTCATGAGCGAATGCCGCGCGCTGACCAACATCATCGGCAACGGCGTCGCCAGCGTCGTGATCAGCCGCTGGGAGGGCGAACTCGACGCCAAAAAGCTGCACGAGACGATGGCGCACCCAATCGAGATCGGCGAAGAGATGGAGCGGATTGTTCGCGCGTGAGGCGCGCTTTCAAAAGCGCGCAAACGGCACAGCCGGCAGGTCATCGTGCCGCCGGCTGTGCCAGCAGCGGCCTTAAGCAGGCGAGCATGTTTAAGACGTCTGCTCGACTATTGCCTCGGCAGAATGCGCCAGCACAGGTGCGGGGAGCGCTTTCGGAACGGTGACAGAGGTTTTATTGCAGATCTCGGGAGCTGGGACGGGTCGTCCAAAGTAGAAGCCTTGCACTAGATCGGCGTCGGCGTCGTCCTATTTTGTCGATGAGGTGCATTTCCTGTGCGAGCGGAATGAACGTGGCGGGCGGAATCCGTCCTTTGCGTCAACGATCGGCTGATTTTCAGTGACCGAACGGGCGGCGGCGCTGAAGTCGGACAACTCAACCGGTGTGACCTGGTCGTGATCGGATACGAGAACCGAATAGCCGTAGCGGTTGAAAATGATATAGCGGAAGACTTCGCCAGCTTTCCGCGTAGAGTCGAAAAACGCCAGACTCGCGGACGACAGTGTTTGTTGTGTGAGCGAAGCTTCGCGGTTCTCGTTGCGATAAGGTCGATAAGATCGCGATAGTGCGGGCTTTTCGCAGCCCACTCCGCGATGACGGCTTTGAATGTGGTGCGCGCGAGGTCAAGGTCCCGCTGCGAGGGGTAGACCATTGTGCGCTGAGGATCGGATTTCAGTCGCTGCAGCACCTCGCGATCGGAGACGCCGTACGCATCAATGAACTGTGTGGCCGGCCACTCCCCGTTGTGCTTGCGGATGATGTCCTGTGCCGTAGCGCCTCGAAACGCTTTCGATTCATAAGCAGGGCGAGTGGCGCCTCGTTTGTTTGGAGGAAATGGTGGTGAGTGGCAACGCGTTTGATGCCGTAGTCGGTCAGCGGTGTCAGCGAAACCGCGGCGGCGTCGATGGTTCCACTACTGAAGGTTTCGGCAATTTTATTGACGGGCAACGGAACCGGATCGCTCCGAGTATTTCGAACTTGCCGTTTTCGTTTTGATTGCCGACGCGGATTCGTTTGCCCTTCAGGTCGTCGATGGAATTGATCGGTGTCCTTCCATGGATGGTCTCCGGGGCGGTGATGTATGCCCCGATCACGTGGAAATCGTCATATCCTCGCAGGGCGTTGAGTGCGATCAACTGAGTATAGATAAAGCTCCCCTCGCGCATGTCGCGAAACTGACCGGGCAATTCCATGAGCGCATTGTCGGGAAATTATTTGGCGTGTATCCAGGGATGACGAAGGCGATGTCGAATGCCCCGCCGAGCAAAAATTGCGGCTGCTGAGCGATATCCTTGCCAAGCGCGCCGTTGAAATAGACTCCAACCTGGAGCAAGGCATTTGCTTCGGCGTTGACGGCGTCAACGAATGGCTTGACCGTCGCGAGATAGCTCATCGAGCGGTTTGAGCTGAAGAACGATAGCTTGAGGGTGATGGGGGCGGCGATAGCCGTGAACAGCAAAAGCAGAAAAGCGGTTATCGTTGCAATCCACGCCAGGATCTTGACCGGCCGGCCATCCTTCGCAGCGGCGAGATATGGAAGAAATGCGGCCTTGATCATTTCATGCATCTCACTTGGCTGAACGTAGTTTGGCGATATCGTCTCGACCCCACGAACGGTTCGCGATTGCGAAGGCCGCGACGACGGCCGCGTTGGCATCACGTATGATCGGGAGCGTCGACCCCGGCGGAAACTGTAAGCTGAGTTGCTGCAGCCCGATTGTTGCGTAAGTTGTGCACGCGTCGTGTTCCTGGGTAGTCGAGGACGGCGTTCAGTGCGTTGACGCAAGTCAAAGAATCAGACGCTGAAATCGCCCTGCGGCGCTTGATTTTGTCAGCGTTTGCGGCCAAATGCGGGGCATGAATATACCATTCGCCGCCGATACGTCCGTTCCGCAGTCCGCGCTGGCCGCCGAAGTCGAGCGCCGGCGCACGTTCGCGATCATTTCCCACCCGGACGCCGGCAAGACCACGCTCACCGAGAAGCTGCTGCTGTTCGGGGGCGCCATCAACCTCGCCGGTCAGGTGAAGGCTAAGCGCGACCGCCGCTCCACCCGCTCGGACTGGATGGCGATCGAGCGCGAGCGCGGCATCTCGGTCGTCACCTCGGTGATGACCTTCGATTACGACGGCCGCGTCTTCAACCTGCTCGACACGCCGGGCCACGAGGATTTCTCGGAAGACACTTACCGGACGCTCACCGCGGTCGACTCGGCGGTGATGGTGATCGACGCCGCCAAGGGCATCGAGGCGCGCACGCGCAAGCTGTTCGAAGTGTGCCGGCTGCGCGACATCCCGATCATCACCTTCATCAACAAGATGGATCGCGAGAGCCGCGACCCGTTCGAGATTTTGGACGAGATCGAGAAGACGCTGGCGCTCGACACCACCCCGATGACCTGGCCGATCGGGCAGGGCCGCGACTTCGCCGGCACCTATGACATCGCCTCGGGCGAGATGCGGCTGATCAACGACGACGGCAAGACGGCCGACCTCAAGCCGCTCGATCTTGCTTCGCTCGCCGCAAAGAACCCGATGCTCGACGCGGGTGCGATCGCCGAGGAGCTGTCATTGGTGAAGGAGGCCTGCCGTCCCTTCGACTTCGAGTCGTTCCGTGAGGGCCATCTCACGCCGGTGTTCTTCGGCTCGGCCTTGAAGAACTTCGGCGTCAAGGATCTGCTCGATGCGCTCGCCGTCTTCGCGCCGGCGCCGCGCGCGCAGGTCGCGAACACCCGCAAGATCGACGCGCACGAGAACGCGATGACCGCCTTCGTGTTCAAGATCCAGGCCAACATGGATCCGAACCACCGCGACCGCATCGCCTTCGCGCGCCTGTGCTCGGGCAAGCTGCGCCGCGGCATGAAGGCCAAGCTCACGCGCACCGGCAAGCCAATGACGCTGTCGGCGCCGCAGTTCTTCTTCGCGCAGGACCGTTCGGTGGCGGATGAGGCCTATGCCGGCGATGTGGTCGGTATTCCCAATCACGGCACGCTGCGCATCGGCGACACCTTCACCGAAGGCGAGGAACTGTCGTTCCTCGGCGTGCCGAACTTCGCGCCGGAAATTTTGCGCCGCGTGAAGCTCGGCGATCCGATGAAGGCGAAGAAGCTGAAAGAGGCCTTGCAGCAGATGGCCGAGGAGGGCGTCGTGCAGGTGTTCCGCCCGCTCGACGGGGCGCCGGCGCTCGTCGGCGTCGTCGGGCCGCTGCAACTCGACGTGCTGAAGGTGCGGCTCGACGGCGAATATGGCCTGGAGATCGGCTTCGAGACGCCGGAATTTCAACTTGCGCGCTGGATCGCCTGCGACGACGCAAAGAAGCTCAACGACTTCGTGCAGGCGAATTATTCGAGCGTGGCCGAGGACCTCGACGGCGACAAGGTGTTCATGGCGCGCAACCAGTTCACCCTCGATTATACGCGCGAGCGCGCCCCCGGCCTGGTGTTCACCGACATCAAGGACAAGGAAAAGGCGGTGGCGTAGGACCAAGCCTCTCCGTCGTCATGCCCGGGCTTGTCCGGGGCATCCACGTCCTCTTTCATTGCGATCCGTCACTAAGGCACGATCGCAAAGAACAAGAAATCCGCGAACAGGACCAGGTGGACGATGCCCTGGAGCACCGTTGTCCGGCTGGTGCCCAAGGTGATCACGCTCAAGAGCAGCGTCAACGCCAGCAGTGTCACGCCTTTCGGATCGAGCCCGAGCTGGATGGGCTGATCGATCGCGATCGAAACAGCCGCCACGGCCGGAATGGTCAGGCCGATCGTCGCCAGGACCGACCCAAGGGCGAGGTTGAGGCTGGTTTGCAGGCGGTCGGCGTGAGCCGCCCTGACCGCGGCAAGACCTTCCGGCAACAGCACCAAGGCGGCGATGACGATTCCCACCACCGCGCGCGGGACGCCGAGATGCTCGATCCCGGCTTCGATGGCGGGTGTCAGCATCTTGGCAAGGCCGACGATCGCCACGAGAGAGACAAGCAGCAGGAAAACACTCAAGAACGTGGCCTTCGCCGATGGAGGTGCTGAATGCGCGTCCTCATCTTTGGTGCTTACGGGAAGGAAATAGTCGCGGTGCCGGACGGCTTGGACGAAGATGTAAGAGCAGTAGAGCGCAAGCGATATAACCGCCGCAAAAATCAGCTGCGGTGTGCTGAACTGCGGGCCCGGCGTGTTGGTGACGTTCGGCAGGACCATGGTGAGACCGGTGATCACCGTCAGCACGGCGAGCGCAGCGGTCGCCCCCTGAAGGTGAAAGTGCTGTTCGTGATAGCGCGCTCCGCCCAGCAGCAGACACGCCCCGACAATGCCGTTGCACACGATCATGACGGCCGAAAAGACCGTGTCGCGCGCCAGCGCCGCGTTGCCCGCGGGATCCGCGAGCATCACCGAAACGATGAGCGCGGCCTCGATCACCGTCACGGCCAGGGCCAGCACAAGCGTCCCGAACGGCTCGCCGACACGGTGCGCGATCACCTCCGCATGGTAGACGGCGGTAAACACAGTGACCAGCAGCGTGACGCCGCCGAGCGCCACGACAGGCGCGCTCTTGCCGGCGACCGCGGCGATCAACAGGACAAGCCAGCCTGATGCCGGCCATACCCAGGCCCACCAGGGCATTCGCGCGTCGGCCATGCGACTGTTCTCTGGATTGGAGAGGGACAGTAACCGCACCATTGTGTCGCCGCGATCCGCGCGGTCAAGACGCAATCCGGTCTGACGCGGCGTGATAGCAGGGGGGCGTAAGGCAAGGCCTCTCCGCCGTCATGCCCGGGCTTGTCCCGGGCATCCACGTCTTCCGCTGTGATGAAGTAAGTCGTGGGAGGCCGGGTCAAGCCCGGCCATGACGACGTGGCGATGCGTTGCAGATCCCGGGCGTTTGTGAAGACGGCGCCCGGCACAAAGTCAATTCACCTTCACATCCGCCGCCTTGATCACCGGCGCCCAGCGCGCGATCTCGTTCTTGATCAGCGCGCGGAATTCCTCCGGCGACGAGCCGACCGGCTCCATCAGTTGGGCCGCCAGTTTCTCGCGCACCGCCGGCTCCTTGATGATCGCGACGACATCCTTGTTGATCTTGGCGACGAGTTCTCGAGGCGTGCCGCCGGGGGCGATCAGGCCGTTCCAGGCATCGGCTTCGACATCGATGCCGCTTTCTTTCAGCGTCGGAACGTCTGGCAGGTAGGGCGAGCGCCTGGCGGTGGACACCGCCAATATCTTCACCTTGCCGGCCCGCGCCTGCGGCGTCACCGAAATTGCCGGCAGGCATCCCATCTGCGCGTCGCCGCGCATGATTGCGGTCATCGCCTGTGGCGAGCTTGTATATGCCACGTGCACCAGTGTCGCGCCGGCCTTGATGGCAATCGCCTCCATGGCGAGGTGCGAGAGCGAGCCGTTGCCGATCGAGGCGAAGTTGTATTGGCCGGGGCTGGCCTTCACCAGCGCGATCAGTTCGGCGACTGAGTTCACCTTGAGATCGGGGTTGACCGCGAGCGCGCTCGGCTGGGTGATGAGCTGCGTCACCGGCGCGACGTCCTTCTGCGGATCGTAAGAGAGATTGGCGAACAGCAGCGTGTTGATCGCCAGCGGGCCGCCGATGCTCACGCCGATCGTCGCGCCGTCCGGGGCCGCTTTGGCCACGAAGTCGGTGCCGATATTGCCGCTCGCGCCGGGCTTGTTCTCGACGATGAAATTGCTCTCGGGATATTTGCGCGAGAGGCCGTCGGCGATGAGGCGCGCGACGATGTCCGGCGTCGAGCCGGGGCCGAACGGCGCAATGATGCGGACCAGCTTTGGCGGCCAGTCCTGCGCGGACGCGGGCAGGGCTGCGGCGAGCAGCAGGAGAGCGGTGAGCGCGAACCGTCTGATCATGAACATGGCTTTTTAGGCATCCAGGCCGTATTCGCCGACGACCGTTGTTTTTCGCGCCGGTTCGGCGATGAAAGCTGGGCTGGCGGCCATTGCGGGCATCCTACAGGGCGGGGGCGGCTTGCATTGGCCGCCGCTATCCTCTACTGGGCGCTTATAAAGTGGGCAATGTGGTTTGAGCGTGCCATGGGCTTGGGCGTCCTCATCCTCGGGCTGGCGATCTTCATCGCCAACCATGTGTTCGTCACCTTCCGCGACGCGCGCGCAAACGCCATCGCGCGGCTGGGTATCGGCGGCTATCGCGCGCTGTTCTCGGTCGTCTCGATCGTCGGCCTGGTGCTGATCATCTACGGCTACGGCCAATACCGCGCGCAGGACTGGATCCTGATGTGGACCCCGCCAGCTTTCATGCGGCACATCACCATCGGCCTCATGCTGATTGCCGTGATCCTGCTCATCGCCTATTTCGTCCCGAGCCACATCAAGGCGAAGGCCAAGCATCCGATGCTGGCCGCTGTGAAAACCTGGGCCTTTGCGCATCTCTTGTCGAACGGCGATCTCGGTTCGATCCTCTTATTCGGTTCGTTCCTCGGCTGGGGTGTCTATGCGCGCATCGCCGCCAAGCGGCGCGGCGATCTCGGCGCCACGACGGCGCCATCCGGCTGGGGCAACGACGCCATTGTCGTCGTCCTCGGCATCGTCATCTTTCTCGCGCTCGGTTACGTCTTCCACCCGGTCGTGATCGGCGTGCCGGTGTTCGGAAGCTAGGGTCCAGGGTCCTGAAGCCATGTCAGTGCAGAGTGAAATCCGGCGGCTCACCGCTCCCGACATCCGCGCGCGCAAAGGCGGCGAGCCGATCGTCGTGCTCACCTCCTACCACGCGCACACCGCCAGCATCGCCGACAAACATTGCGACGTGATCCTGGTCGGCGACTCGCTCGGCATGGTGATGCACGGCCTGGAGACGACCGTGCCGGTCACGCTCGACATGATGATCCTGCAAGGGCGCGCGGTGATGCGCGGCTCCAATCGCGCGCTGGTCGTGGTGGACATGCCCTTCGGCTCTTACGAGGCCTCGAAGGAGCAGGCCTTCCTGAGCGCCGTGCGCATCCTCAAGGAAACTGGCTGCGGCGCCATCAAACTCGAAGGCGGCAAACGCATGGCGGAGACCATCCGCTTCCTGGTCGAACGCGGCGTGCCGGTGATGGCGCATGTCGGGCTAACGCCGCAGTCGATCAACACCATCGGCTCGTTCCGCGCCCAGGGGCGCGATGAGGCCGACTGGGGTCCGATCGAGGAGGATGGGCTGGCGGTGGCGCAGGCCGGCGCCTTCTCGGTGGTGCTGGAGGCCATGGCTGAGCCATTGGCCCGGAAGCTGACCGGCGCGATCTCGATTCCGACCATCGGCATCGGCGCAAGCGTCGCCTGCGACGGCCAGGTGCTGGTCATGGAGGACATGCTCGGCCTGTCGCCGCGGGTGCCGAAATTCGTCAAGCGTTTCGGCGACCTCGGCCCCGGTATCGAGAAGGCCATCGCCGATTATGCGGCCGAGGTGCGCTCGCGCGCCTTCCCCGGCCCCGAGCACGTCTATCCGATGAAGGGTAAGAAAGCGTAGCGCGGGCTCGCTGCCGATTTCTCTGCTGGCACCGACGCGCCGTTTTTTCCCGTCTGCGCCTGTTCGGCGGGGGCTTACTCGCCGCTGCCGCTTACACGTTGTGTGCGACAGCAGTGTGTACGCAACTCAAAATATTCGCGTTTACGAAATGCACTGAAAAAGCGCATCTAGCAACTGCTACCGATGGTTGCGTCTCGTCGGAGCTGCGGCAAGACGATCGTGTCTGCCTTTGATGCCTTCGTATCCTGCCGTCGCCGCAAGCAACTTTGCTCGAACCCATCTGCTCATCAGAGCCGCAATGTGTGATCGACAGTGTCGGTCGCACGCGTGCTCTCTATTGTTCAGGGAGATGTCGATGTCTGCTTCGCCCGCTGCAGTGAACTTACAGAACCAGTGGTACAACACCTTGGCGACCGCCGTCGGCGGCAACGCCAACTTCCAAATCGTCCAGCCCAACAATTCGGTGTCAGGCCTCGCGACCGATGATCAGGTCTGGCAGTACTTCAATAATCTGCCGCCTGCTTCCCTGAACAACAACCTCACTTTGTCCGGTGGCAATCAGTTCTTCGCGAACTACACCGGCGTGCTGTCGCAGCATCTCCAATGCGCTGACGAACTTCCAGAGCGTGCTCGGCAGCTACTATCCGATGTGGCAGCGCTATCTCGCAGGACTGAACCCGATGCCGTCGCTGCAGCAACTGCCCAACACCTTTTAAATGTGGGCGATAGTGAACGCTCCGACCGTTGCCGGTCCCGGTCGTTCGGCTTTGGCAGCGGCACTGCTCGACCCGATCTTCTCGGCGCAGACGATGGCGCTTAACACGAGCAGCTTTGTCAATAACGTCCCAAACTTCACTCAGGGGGTGCAGGCGCTTATTACCCAGGTCGCCAACGGCGGCTCCATCCCGGCGATCAGCTTCGACAGCGCAACGGCGAGTTCCAACGTCACCAACACCTGGGCGCAGGGGAACAGCGGCGCCTTCTTCGGCATCTTCGGTTCGTCGGATTCGACGACGTCGCAGCTCACGGAGGTGTTCACGTCGTCACGCGTGACTGCGACCATCTCGTTCCAGAAACTGATCACCTTCGTCGCCGATCCGCCTGGCCCGCCCAACGGCTGGTATTCCTCCGGCGCGCTCGGACAGGCTCATTCGGCGAGCGCAGGTGGAGCCCCTTGGCGCTCAGGCGCCAATCCGAACTGGAACAGCACCTTCGGCCCCAGCGGCAATATGCAGCACTTCCTCGCATCGCTGGTCGTTGCCGACGGCATCAGTGCGACAATCACGTCCTATGCCTCCTACAACTCGGCGCAGCAGACCACGATCACGCAGCAAAGCAGCGGCGGGTTCTGGCCCTTCTATTGGGGCTCGGGCTCGAGCACCTACACCAATTCGGTCAGCTTCAATGCGAATTCGAACCTCACCTACACAATGACGTCCCAGACCGGTAACCCGTTGATCATTGGGGCCTTTGTCTTGCCGGCCTCGCAATACCTGGGCGGCAACGCGGAAATGGCGTCGTTTGTGATGATGCGGGCTTAGTCACACACGAAAGTAATGTAAATTGGATGGGCGCGGCTCTTTCGGGGCCGCGCCCATTTCCGTTTCCACCCAGACCAGCGGCGGAAGCCGCCCCGCGGCCCTTATGAATCAAAGACTTATGAATCAAAGACTTGCAGCCTGTGCCTTGGCTGTGCCACATCACTGCCTTACCGAAGCGCCGTGCGGGGGCTGGCTCGGCCGCCTGGGGGACGTGGAGAACGACGTGGCCGATATTTTTCACGAAGTGGACGAGGAAGTCCGCCGCGAGCAGCTCAAGAAGCTGTGGGACCGCTACAACATCGTCATCATAGCCATCGCCATCCTGATCGTCGCCGGGATCGGCGGCTGGCGCGGCTATGAATGGTGGATCGCCAAGAAGGCCGCCGCCGCCGGCGCCGAGTTCGAGGCCGCCGTGGTCCTGAGCGAGCAGGGTAAGCACGCCGAGGCCGAGGCTGCCTTCGCAAAGGCCGCCGCCGGGGCGCCGGAGGGCTATCGCACTCTGGCGCGCTTCCGCGAGGCCACTGAACTTGCTGCGACCAAGCCGGCCGATGCGGTGAAGGCCTATGACGCGCTCGCGGCCGACGGCTCGCTCGGCGCCACATGGCAGGATCTCGCCGCCCTCCGCGCCGGCATGCTTGTGGTCGACACCGCGCCGCTCTCGGAGATGGAGAAACGCCTGGCGCCGCTGGCCGAGCCCGGGCGCATCTATCGCCACAGCGCGCGTGAACTGCTGGCGCTGTCGGCCTGGAAGAACAACGATCCGTCCGTCGCCAAACGCTATCTCGACATGATCGCTACCGACGGCGATACGCCGCCGGGCACGCGCGCGCGCGCCGACGTCTTGTCGGCGCTCATCGCCGGCAACGGCAAGAGCTGAGGGGGGAGTACCATGCGTCGCATTCCCTGTGTCCTGATGCTGACAGCGCTTGTCGTGGTTGGTCCGGTGCTCGCCGGCTGCTCGGATTTTGATCCGGACAAGCTCGACGTGTTCGGCCTCAACGAAAAGAAGAAGCTGCCGGGCGAGCGCAAGGAAGTGTTCCCGGGCGGCGTTCCTGGCGTTGCCCAAGGCGTTCCGCCGGAATACATGAAGGGTTACCAGCCGCCGCCGGACGCCACCGCGGACTCGCTGCAGGCGCCTCCGGGAAGCGAGGCCGCGACCGGCAGCGATTTGAAGAAGACCGCCGCGGCGGAGCCGGCCGAGGAGACCAAGCCGAAGCCCAAACCGAAGGCGCGCGTAGCGTCGCGTCCGCCGAAGCGGGTGACCGTGCAGCCGTCGGCGCAAGCGCAACAGCAACAGCAGACGGCGCCGTGGCCCGATCAGGCCCAGCAACCGCAGCAGGCGCAGCAATCGCCGTGGCCCGCCGCTCAGCAGCAACAGGCGCCGCAGCAGGAGCAGTCGCCTTGGCCGGCGCCGGCGCAACAGCAGCAATCCACAACCGCGCCGTGGCCGTCGGCGCCGCCCGCCGGCACCTTCTCGAAGCAATAGCTCGGTCATTCCGGGATAGCGCGCGCCAGGCCCGGTTTCCAGCTACGAACTCCGTGCGTGTTTCTGGATTTCGCTCGCGTCGCGAGCGCACCGGAATGACGGTCACTTTTGCGGCAGCCCCGCGCGGGATAAAGACATCCTCATGAGCTTCACCATCGCCATCGTTGGCCGGCCCAATGTGGGCAAGTCGACCCTGTTCAACCGGCTGGTCGGCCGGCGTCTGGCCTTGGTCGACGACCGGCCCGGGGTGACGCGCGACCGCCGCGAGGGCCAGGGGCATCTCGGCGATCTCGACTTTACGATCATCGATACTGCGGGCTTGGAGGAAGCGGCGCCGGAAACCTTGTCGGGGCGCATGCGCGCGCAGACCGAGACCGCGATCGGACAGGCCGATGCGATCTTCTTTATGATCGACACGCGCGTGGGGCCGACCCCGGCCGACCACGGCTTCGCTCAGATCGTGCGCAAGTCCGGAAAACCGACCGTACTGATCGCCAACAAGAGCGAGGGCAGGGAGGCCGAAGCGCGGCGCCTCGAGGCCTATGAGCTCGGCCTCGGCGAACCGATCGCGCTTTCGGCCGAGCACAACGAAGGCATGAGCGACCTTTACGACGCCTTGCTCGCGGCGCTGCCGCAGCAGACTGCGGAACAGCGCGCAAAGGTCGAGGCTGAAGACAGCGCGGAGCACCCGATCCGCGTCGCCATCGTCGGCCGGCCGAATGCCGGCAAGTCGACGCTGATCAATCAGCTCATCGGCGAGGATCGCCTGCTCACCGGTCCCGAGGCCGGCATCACGCGCGACTCGATTTCCGTCGATCTCGACTGGAAGGGGCGCAAATTCCGTCTCTACGACACCGCCGGCATGCGCCGCCGCTCGCGCGTCGACGAGAAGCTCGAAAAGCTCTCGGTCGCGGACGGATTAAACGCGGTCCGTTTCGCCGAGGTCGTAGTGGTGCTGCTCGACGTGCAGAGCGCCTTCGAGGAGCAGGATCAGCGCATCGCCGATCTCATCGAGCAGGAAGGCCGCGCCATTGTCCTTGCCGTCAACAAATGGGACCTGCAGGAAAAGACGCCAGGCGCGATCGGCAAGCTGCGGACCCAGGCCGACGAGAAGCTCACGCAAATGAAAGGCGTGCCGCTGGTCGCGGTATCGGGCTTGACCGGCGAGGGGCTCGACCGGCTGATGCAGGCCATTGTCGAAGCCTTCGATGTGTGGAACAGGCGCGTCCCGACCTCGGCGCTCAATCGCTGGTTCGAGGAAACGGTCAACGCGCACCCGCCGCCGGCGGTGTCGGGCCGCAGACTGCGGCTGAACTACATCACGCAGGCGAAGACGCGGCCGCCAAGTTTCATCGTGTTCTGCACGCGCGCCGATGCTTTGCCCGATGCGTACAAGCGCTATCTGGTGAACGCGCTGCGCCACGATTTCGAGATGCCCGGCACGCCGATAAGGCTGATGCTGCGCGAGAAGGACAATCCGTTCAAAGGCCGCGCCAAGCGCAAGCACTGATCACTTGCGGGGGTGCGGCGTCTTCGGCGCCGTCAAGGCGATCATCAGCGCGCCCGCGACCGTTAAGGCCGCCGCGGCGAGAAGACCCAACTCATAGCCTGACGGCAGCGTGCCGACGCCCGCCGCCAGCGCGACGCCGGCGAGCTGCGCGACGCGGCTTGCGGCATTGTTGAGGCCGGATGCGAGCCCCTGATCGGTTTCGGCAACGCTCGACAACACCGAGGCGGTGAGCGGTGCAATGAGCACCGCTAGTCCGATGCCGAGCAGGATCATGGGCGCGATGACGCCCCAGATCAGCGGCATCTGTTGGCCGAATGCGAACCAGATAAATGCGAGCGCCGCCGCGAGCGGTCCCGCGATCAGCATCGTGCGCGCGCCGATGGCATCCGCGATCGCGCCGAACGGACGCGACAGCAATCCGACGCTGAGGCTGAACGGCAGGAACACGGCGCCGGCTTGGGTCGGCGGCAGCGCGCGGCGGTCGATCAGGTCGAACGGCACCAGGAAGAACATCAGCGCGAGGCCCCAGTAGACCAGCAACGTCGCGATGTTCAGTCCGACGAAGGGGCGGTTCTGCGCGAGCCGCGGCGGCGTCATCGGATGGCCGGTGGTGCGTTCCCAGAAGGCAAAAGCGACGAAACCGATGAGTGCGATTGCAATGGCAATGATGACATGCGTTGTTTGCATTGCGCGCGCCTGGTCGCCGATCTGGCTGAGGCCCCAGGCCAGCGCGCCGAGCGCCACGGCGATCAGGCCGGCGCCGGCGAAGTCGAAGCCGCGCGGCTCACGCGCATCCGGCGGCGCGAACGCGTACAGAAGCGCGACGGCGGCGACCGCGAGCGGCGGATTGATCCAGAACACCGCTTGCCAGCCGAAGGTCTCGGTCAGCCAGCCGCCGAGGATCGGACCGCCGGCCGTGGTCAGCGCCGAGGCGGCCGCCCAGACGCCGACCGCGCGGTTGCGTTCCTCCTTGGGATACGTCGCGCCGATCAGCGCGAGGCTCGCCGGCGTCAGCAGCGCCGCCCCGATGCCTTGCACCACGCGCGCCGCGATCAGCCATTTGACCGACGGCGCCACCGCGCAGGCAATCGATGCCGCGGCGAAGACGAGACAGCCGACCGCCAATATGCGCGCTTTGCCATAGCTGTCCGCCAGCGCGCCGCCGATCAGCGTCAGCGATGCGAGCGCCAGCACATAGCCGTTGAGCACCCATTGCACCGAGGCGAGATCGGCGCCGACCGAGGCGCGCAAATTCGGCAGCGCCACGGTGAGCGCGGAGCCGTCGATGAAGGCCATCGACGAGGCGAGCACGCAGGCGGCGAGGACGATGCTGCGGCTGTGTGGCGCGATCTCGCGGCCGAGAGCGCGCGGGCAGGGCTGCGCTTCGATGACGCCGCGGCAACTCGGTTCGACGAAAAGCTGCGCCATGGCATCCTCCAGGCCCGCGCAGATAACGCGCGACGCGCCAAATCGGACGGCAGCAACGTCCGAGCAGCGGAAGCCTAGGCGGGCATCCTGAAGTCCAGGAATTTGCCCGCACGGAAGTCGTAGACCTTGCCGCTCTCGGTGCACAATGGCAGGCACAGCGGCACCATCGTCTTTACGACCTCTTCCGGCGCCGGCAGCGTCTCGGGATCGACGCCCGGCCAGCCGCTCGCATACATGCGCGTGCGCGTCGGGCCGGGGTTGAACAGATTGGCGCGCACGTTTGTCGTCGCCGTCTCCGCAGCGTAGGTCTGGATCATCATGTTGAGCGCGGCTTTGGACGTCGCATAAGGCCCGCAATAGGCGCGCGCCAGCCAGCTCAGCCCCGAGGTGACGAACACCGCGCGTCCCGCGTCGGCGCGCTTTAGCAGCACGTCCATGGTGCGGATGAGCTGCCAGTTGGCGGTGACGTTCACCGCCATGATGTTCTCGAAGTCCTTCGGCTCGGCATGATCGAGCGGCGACAGCGGCCCGAGCACGCCGGCATTGCCGACGAGCACATCGAGGCGGCCGTAGCGCTCGTTCAGCGCCAGCGCCAGGCGGGCGATGCCGTCCATGTCTTTCATGTCGAGCGGCACCAATGTGGCCGAGCCACCGGCGGCCGTGATCTTGTCGTCGAGCTCTTCCAGCGCGCCGACGGTGCGGGCGACCGCAACGATATGCGCGCCGGCTTGCGCCAGTTCGAGCGCGAGCGCCGCGCCGATGCCGCGCGAGGCGCCGGTGATGAGCGCAATCTTGTCGGTGAGGGGCTTGGAAGCGTCGGCCATTTGTTCTGCGTCATGCCCGGCACTCGGGTCCGGCTTCGCCGGCCCGAGCACATGCCTTGTGCCGGGCATCCACGTCTTTCCTGTAGCAGTATTTTGAAGACGTGGATGGCCGGGACAAGCCAGGCCATGACGGCCTCTAAGGTTGGATCAAATCGCTTCCGCTAGCAGCGACAGCTGCCGCGGCGAGGAATCCTGGCCGCCCAGGTCGGTGAGCGGCGTCGGATAGTCGCCGGTGAAGCAGTGGTCGGTGAATTGCGGCCGGACGGGATCGCGCTTCTCGAAGCCCATGGCGCGATAGATGCCATCGACCGAGAGGAAGGCAAGCGAGTCGGCGCCGATGAAGGCGCGCATGCCTTCGAGATCGTGCGTGGCGGCGAGGAGCTTGTCGCGGTCCGGCGTGTCGATGCCGTAATAGTCGGGATGCGTGATCGGCGGCGACGAGATGCGGAAGTGCACCTCCTTGGCGCCGGCGTCGCGCATCATCTGCACGATCTTGCGCGAGGTGGTGCCGCGCACGATGGAGTCATCCACCAGCACGATCCGTTTTCCGGCGACGACGGCGCGGTTGGCCGAGTGCTTCATGCGCACGCCTTGATCGCGGATCGCCTGCGTCGGCTGGATGAAGGTGCGGCCGACATAGTGGTTGCGGATGATGCCGAGCTCGTAGGGGATGCCGGACTCCTGCGAGAAGCCGATCGCCGCCGGCACGCCGGAGTCGGGCACCGGCACGATCACGTCGGCGAGCGCGGGCGACTCGCGCGCGAGCTCATTGCCCATCGCCTTGCGCACGTCATAGACGTGGCGGCCGCCGACGATGGAGTCGGGGCGCGCAAAGTAAATGTACTCGAAGATGCAGGGCCGCGCCTGAACCGGCGGGAAGGGCTTGTGCGATTGGAAGCCGTCCTCGTCGAAGACGACGACTTCGCCGTTCTCGACGTCGCGGACATATTGCGCGCCGATGATGTCGAGCGCGCAGGTCTCCGACGCGAGGATCGGGCAGCCGTCGAGTTTGCCGATCACCAGCGGGCGGATGCCGAGCGGATCGCGGGCGCCGACCAGCTTCTTGTTGGTGAGGCCGACGAAGGCGTAGGCGCCTTCGAGCTGGCGCAGCCCTTCGATGAAGCGGTCGACGAAGCGGTTGCGCGAGGAGCGCGCGACCAGATGCAGGATCACCTCGGTGTCGGTGGTCGACTGCATCATCGCGCCGGCGCTGACCAGGTCGCGCCTGAGCTTGATGCCGTTGGTCAAGTTGCCGTTATGGCCGATGGCGAAGCCGCCGGCATTGAGCTCGGCGAACAGCGGCTGGACGTTGCGCAGAATCGTCTCGCCGGTGGTCGAATAGCGCACGTGGCCGATGGCGGTGGTGCCGGGCAGCCGGTCGATCACCTCCCGCCGCGAGAACGTATCGCCGACCAGGCCGAGCCGGCGCTCGGAATGGAAGCGCTTGCCGTCGAAGGAGACGATGCCGGCCGCTTCCTGGCCGCGGTGCTGGAGCGCGTGCAGGCCGAGCGCCGTGATCGCGGCGGCGTCGGGGTGCCCGAAGATGCCGAAAACCCCGCATTCCTCGCGGAGGCGGTCGGCATCCGGATCGTCAGCGGGGGCCGTCGCCTCGAGGTCCTGCGGGGGCTTCTGCATTCTCGCCTTCCGGTTAATTGGCCTGCGTCGCGGGCGCACCGAGTTCCGAGTGCTGATCGGGGGCCGCATCCGGCGCATCCTGGTCTTCGGGCTTCTGCTTCTTCAGCCTCTTCAAGATGGTGCTTTCGGGGTCGTCCGGCAACATGGACATCAACCATTGTCCCGTACTTTGCAGCACGACCCGCGACTTGGCGTTCTGCACCCAGGAGGGCTGCGCCTTGGTGGGAACCAGCCAGGCGAAGAAGAGGAAGGCGACGACGACGATGATGAGGCCGCGGCCGAGCCCGAACAGGAAGCCCAGGGTGCGGTCGAGCGCGCCGACCCGGCTGTCGAGCACCATGTCGGAAATGCGCACGGTGATGATCGAAACGATCAGCAGCGTCAGCACAAAGACGCCGCCGACCGTGACGGCGGTCGCCACCATGTCGCTGTTGAAGTACTGCTTCGCCGTCGGCAGCAGCTTTGCGTAGGAATAGAGCGTCACCAGCGCGGCGATGCCCCAGGCCGCGATCGACAGGATCTCGCGCATGAAGCCGCGGATCATGGCGAGCAGGCCGGAAATCAGCATGACCACGAGAAGGAGGATGTCGAGCAGCGTGATCGGCATCGAACTCATGCACTCCGCGGGTGGGCGCCGCCCAGGCTATGCATGGCGGGCCAACTGGCGGACCATGCAAACGGCGAATCCGGAACCGTTTCTGCGGCACCGGGACAGGGCAGCAATGTCGGCCTTAAGTGCTTAATTTTAAGCCCATATTATGGTCGCGCCGGCGAACGAAGGAAGCCGCCGCGCCGGGCGATTTTGACGCCCCGTGTATAGCGGGGCGTCACGGTGCCGTCACCCGTCTTCTCCGTCGGATTTGCCGCGTATGCCCCGGTTTCCGCGGGCGGCGATGTCGGCGACGAGGGTCGCCAAGCTTCCGATATCGGTGATCGACAGGCCGGGGTCGCCGGCCTCGGCGCGCGCCGCCTCCGGCACCACGGCGCGGGTAAAGCCCAGCTTGGCGGCTTCCTTCAGCCGCGCCCCGGATTGCGCCACCGGGCGCACGGCGCCCGAGAGCGAGACTTCGCCGAAATAGACGGCGTCGGCCGGTAACGGGGAATTGGCCAGCGACGAGACCAGCGCGGCGGCGGCGGCGAGATCGGCTGCCGGCTCGTGGATGCGCAGGCCGCCGGCGACGTTGAGATAGACGTCGTGGCCGCCGAGCCGCACGCCGCAATGCGCCTCCAGCACGGCGAGCACCATCGACAGCCGGCTCGGATCCCAGCCGACCACGGCGCGGCGTGGCGTGCCGAGCGAGGAGGGCGCCACCAGCGCCTGCATCTCGACGAGCACGGGGCGAGTGCCCTCGATGCCGGCGAAGACGGCGGTGCCGGGCTGGCCGAGATCGCGCTCGGACAGGAACAACTCGGAGGGGTTCGTCACCTCGCGCAGGCCGAGGCCGGTCATCTCGAAGACGCCGATCTCGTCGGTCGGCCCGAAGCGGTTCTTCACCGCGCGCAGAATGCGGAATTGATGCGAGCCTTCGCCCTCGAAGGACAGTACGGCGTCGACCATGTGCTCGACCACGCGCGGGCCCGCAATCTGACCGTCCTTGGTGACGTGGCCGACCAGAATCACCGCGGCGCCGGATTTCTTCGCGAAACGGATGAGCGCCTGCGCCGAACCGCGCACCTGTGTCACTGTGCCGGGGGCCGATTCGACCGTGTCGGTCCACATGGTCTGGATCGAATCGATGATGATCAGCCGCGGAATCTTGCCGTCGGAGACGGTTGCGAGGATGTCTTCAACCGAAGTCTCGGAAGCGAGCTCCACCGGCGCGTCGCGCAGGCCGAGCCGCTCGGCGCGCAGCCGGACCTGGCCGATGGCTTCTTCACCTGAAATGTAAACGACGCGATGGCCGGCGCGCGCCAGCGCCGCCGTGGTCTGGATCAGCAGTGTCGATTTGCCGATGCCGGGGTCGCCGCCGACCAGCAGCACCGAGCCGCGGACGAAGCCGCCGCCGGTGACACGGTCCAGTTCGCCGATGCCGCAGGGAAGGCGCGGGGCGTCATTCGCCTCGCCGGCCAGCGGCTCCAGGATGAAAGGACGGCCTTTGCCCGGCTTGCGGCCAGGCCCGGCCACGCGGTCGGCACCTTCTTCGGAGAGCGTGTTCCACTCGCCGCAGCCCTCGCACTTGCCCTGCCAGCGGTTGTAGGCCGAGCCGCAGTTCTGGCAGACGAAGGAGAGGGTGCGGCGGGACATGGGCTGAGAATCGCTCTCGGTGTCGGGGCTCGACACTAGTTTGGCAGAGAGAACATTACAAGAACATTATCGGGCAGGCCACAGTCGTCGCTGAGCAGGCGCGCTTCCAATGTCGCATTGCAGCAATATGCCTATGCGATAGAATTTCATGGACTACTCGCGACGATTGCCGGAGACAAGGGGCGTGCATTCGTCATGGAAGCGCGATTGGCCGGCCGATACCGGGCCTTGATGTGGCTGCTGCTGCTGCCGACGTTCGGCGTCGGCACCTTGGGCCTATGGGCCTATTCGCTGCGTTGGCCGCGCATCGTCGACGGTGAGGGGATCAGGCTGCGCAGCGGCCGCCAGGTGCCGTGGGCGGCGATCAAAGGCCTCGGCGTGGTGAAGAGCCGGGTCGATGCCGAAGTGACGCGCCTCGACATCCATTTCGAGGGCGGCGTCGCGCAGGTGCCGGTGGGGCTGCTCGACAATGGACCGGCGATCGCGAACGAAATCCGCGCCAAGCTTCCGCAGTTGAAACGTCACTGACCGAGGCGCACGTCAGCGCCGGTACACCCGGTGATAGCGCCGGCCGAGGCTGGTGAGCACCTCGTAGCCGATAGTCCCGGCGGCGCTCGCCAGATCGTCGACCGTGATTTCGTCGCCGATCAGCGTGGCCAGATCGCCGCGCCGCGCGGCCTTGTCGGGCAGCGCCGTGACGTCGACCGCAAGTAAGTCCATCGAGATGCGGCCGGCGATGGGGCAGCGCTTGCCCGCGACGATGGCGTCGGCGCCCGGCGACTCGTTGGTAGCGCTCGCGGCGCGCAGATAGCCATCGGCATAGCCGGCCGCGACCACGGCGATACGCGCCGCGTACCGCGCGGTCCAGGACGCGCCGTAGCCGACAGTCTCGCCCTTCGCCACGGTGCGCACATGCACGATGCGCCCTTCGAGGCGGATCGCCGGGCGCATCGGATTGCTCCGTCCCGGCGTCGGATTGACGCCGTAGAGCGCGACGCCCGGGCGCACGACGTCGCAATGGGCGGCATTGCCGAGGAAGATGCCGGACGAATTCGCCAGCGAGGAGGGGATGCCGCGATAGAGCAGGCGCACTTCGCGGAAGAGCCTGATCTGCCGGTCGTTGAGCGGATGCGCGGGCGCCTCGGCGCAGGCGAGATGGCTCATCACCAGCGTAATGCCATGGTTCTCCGCGCGGATGCGCGGCGCCAGCGCCGCGGCTTCATTCGCGGAAATGCCGAGCCGGTTCATGCCGGTGTCGACATGCAGCGCGGCGCCGCCGTGCCACTGATGCGTGCCGCAGAACGCATCCCATTCCGCCAACTCGACCAGACTGCCGATCACCGGCCGTGCGCGCAGCTCGGCATAGGCCGCCGCGGTGCCGGGCATCAATCCGTTGAGCACATAGATCGCCGGCTCGCCGGTCACGGCGCGCACCGCGCGCGCCTCCGCCAGATCGGCGACGAAGAACGTGCGGCATCCGGCCAGTGCGAGATGGTGCGCGACCTTGGCGATGCCGCAGCCGTAAGCGTCGGCCTTGATCACCGCCGCGCATTCGGACGGCATCGCGCGGCGGGACAACGTGCGCCAATTGTCCTCGATCGCGCCGAGATCGATGGTGAGGATGCCGCCGGCCTCGGCGGCCGGCGGGCCGCCCGTGGTGATCCGTGCCGCCGGCGCGGTGTCCGGCGGCGCCAAGCCGTGTGGAGCTGCGGTATGAGCCTCTGCCATGCCTTCGGTTTAGCCGCGCCGGTGTCCCACGTCCATCCGGCGTCACAATCGCCTCAGCCGAAACGGTCCGGCAGATGATCGCTGTGCGCCAGATTGCCGAACTTCGTGATCGCGCCGTCGAACTGCAATTCAACCGTGCCGGTCGGGCCGTGACGCTGTTTGGCGACGATCACCTCGGCCTTGCCGCCGACTTTGTCGGCGTCGGACAGCCATTGCGCGAATTTCTCGCGGTCGGATTCGAGCGGCTTGCGCATCACGTGGTAGTATTCCTCGCGATAGACGAAGAGCACCACGTCGGCGTCCTGCTCGATCGATCCCGATTCACGCAAGTCGGAGAGCTGCGGATGCTTGTCTTCGCGGCTCTCGACTTGGCGCGACAACTGCGACAGCGCGATCACCGGGACTTGCAGCTCTTTCGCCAGCGCCTTGAGCTTGGTGGTGATCTCGGTGATTTCCTGCACGCGGTTTTCCGAGCCGCGCTTGGACGAGCCCGACAGCAGTTGCAGATAGTCGATCACCAGGAGATCGAGGCCGCGCTGACGCTTGAGCCGGCGCGCGCGCGCCGCGAGCTGCGCGATCGAGATGCCGCCGGTCTCGTCGACATATAGCGGCAGGTTCTGCAGGCGGATCGAATAATCCTTGATCTTCTCGAACTCGGCTTCGCTGATGCCGCCGCGCCGGATCTGGTTCGACGGGATTTCCGTCTGCTCGGCGATGATGCGCGTGGCGAGCTGTTCGGCCGACATTTCCAGCGAGAAGAAGCCGACGATGCCGCCGTTCGCGGTTTCCGTATGGCCGTCGGGCCGCACTTCGCCGGCGCGCCAGGCTTGGGCGACATTGAAGGCGATGTTGGTGGCGAGCGCGGTCTTGCCCATGCCCGGGCGGCCGGCAAGCACGATCAAGTCGGACTTCTGCAAGCCGCCCATCTGCCGGTCGAGATCGTCGAGGCCGGTGGCGATGCCGGACAGCTTGCCGTCGCGCTGGAAGGCATGCGCCGCCATGTCGATGGCGGTGGTCATCGCCTGCGAGAAGCGCTGGAAGCCGCCGTCGTAGCGTCCGCTCTCGGCGAGATCGAATAGCTTGCGTTCGGCGTCCTCGATCTGGTTGCGCGGCGAGAAGTCCACCGGCGCGTCGTAAGCGACGTTGACCATGTCCTCACCGACCAGGATCAGTGAGCGGCGGATGAACAGGTCGTACACGGTACGACCGTAGTCCTCCGCATTGATGATGGTCGTGGCTTCGGCGGCGAGGCGGGCCAGATACTGGGTCACCGTCATCCCGCCGATGTCGATTCCGGCGTCGAGGAAGGTCTTCAGCGTGACCGGCGTCGCCAGCTTGCCGGCGCGAATCAACTCGCGCGCGAGGCCGTAGATCTTCTCATGGATCGGCTCGAAGAAATGTTCGGCGTCGAGGAAGTCGGAAACGCGATAGAACGCCTCGTTGTTGACGAGGATCGCGCCCAATAGCGCCTGCTCCGCCTCGATATTGTGCGGTGCAGAGCGATAGTGCTGAGCAGGGGCTTCGACCTGCTTGCGAAGTGCCGAATCGATTGGTGACATGGAAATCTGTGCTTACCTTCAAATTGTGGCATAGCACGAGCGATCTTGGCGGTAGGGCCTCGCGCGCGCATTTGCGCACGCAATTCACACAAACGATTCAGGCGGGGGGAACGGCGGTTTTTCGCTTGACGGCTTATCGTGCCCCGGACGCGGCGCAGCACGTGGCCGCAGCGCACCGCTATCGCGCTGCGCCCGGGAAAATGAAGCGTCCTATTCGCCCGCGAGCCGCAGCGGGGTGACGGTCCGGCCTTCCACCGCGCGTAGACGCTGTTCCTCGCGCGCGATGTAGTCGCGCGTGATCGGCACAACACCTTGCTTCTTGCTGAGCTGGATCTGGAACACCATCATGTTCTGCTCGCGGAACGACATTTCCGACGCCGCGAGATAGAACTCCCACATGCGCACGAAACGCTGGTCGTAGATACGCTCGGCGTCCTCGCGATGCGCGAGGAAGCGCTCGCGCCAGGCCTTGAGCGTCTCGGCGTAATGCAGGCGCAGGATCTCGATGTCGCAAACCAGCAGGCCGGATCGTTCCACGGCCGCCATTGTCTCCGAGACGGAGGGAATATAGCCGCCGGGGAAGATGTATTTGTTGATCCAGGGATTGGTGATGCCGGGACCTTCCGAGCGGCCGATCGAGTGCAGCACCATCACGCCGTCATCGGCGAGAAGCTGCGCGCTCTTTTTGAAGAACGTATCGTAGTGAACGACGCCGACATGCTCGAACATGCCGACCGAGACGATGCGGTCGAACGGGCCGGGCACGTCGCGATAGTCCTGCAGCTTGAAGCGGGCGCGATCGGTCAGTCCTTTTTCCGCCGCGCGTTCGTTGGCGATGGCGTGCTGCTCCTGCGAGAGCGTGACGCCGGTCACGTCGGCGCCGGCGACCTCGGCGAGATAAAGGCCGAGCCCGCCCCAACCGCAGCCGATGTCGAGCACCCGCAAATCTCGGCCGAGCTTGCCGCGCTCCATCCTCAGCTTGGCCGCCAGATGCCGCTTCTTGGCAAGCTGCGCGTCGTCAAGCGACTGGTCCGGGTCTTCGAAGTAGGCGCAGCTGTATTGCCGGTCGGCGTCGAGGAAGAGGGAATAGAGCCGGCCGTCGAGATCGTAGTGATGCGCGACGTTGCGGCGCGAGCGCGGGCGCGGATTGAACTGCGCCAGCCGCCGGCCGATGTAGCGCAGCACCCATTGCGGACGCGCCCATTGCGGGAGCTCGCTCTTCTGCCCAAGCGCGATCTCCAGCACATCGGCGATCGTGCCCTGCTCGACGACGAAAATTCCATCCATGTAGGATTCGCCGAGCTTGAGCTCAGGGTCGAGGATGAGGCCCCAGACGGCGCGATTGGTGGTCAGCCGTACCGCGACCGGTGTGCCGGTTCCGTCGCCGACGATGAAGGTGTAGCCGCGCGGGGTGGTGACTTTGAAGGTCCCCCGGCGGATGTAACTACCCAACAGGAACTGAAGCAACCGGTCCATCGGATGCCTCCATCGTTTGGTCAGCTGGACACGTGGTGGAACTCTAACCTGCGCCAACGTGTCGCGCGCTGAATTGTTTGTAGGTATTTAATCAAACTTCCTCAGCCTCAGCAATGCCACAATGCCGGGCGGCGGCCATGCGTTTCTGGCGAGGGTCACAAGGGAAGTATAATGCGCTATCAACGCCGCCGGGGGTACCGCCGGCCTCCGTGGGACGGGGCCGGTGTATGAAGACCTTAAAGGACATTGGGACAATGACGATATCGAACCGCGCCCTCGCACTGGCCGCGGCCGCCCTGGCGCTGACCTTCGCGGGCCCTGCCGCGGCGCAGGACAACTACGATCAGGGCAAGACGGGGCCGCAGCTTTTCGCCTCGGATTGCGGGATCTGCCATGAGTCGCCGCGAGGCCTGATGAAGACGGTCAACCCATCCGGGCTCCAAAGCTTCCTGAGCGAGCACTACACCGCCAGCTCGCAGGTCGCCGCCAGCATCGCCGCCTATCTCACGAGCGTCGATCAAGGCGCGCCGGGGCCTGCACCCGCGCGCGCCCGCGCGGCGAAGAAGCCGAAGGGGGCCGAGGCGGCCAAATCTGGGGATAAGAGTGCCGGCGAGAAGAAGCCGGATGCCAAGGCGTCCGATGCTAAGCCTTCGGACGCCAAGGCCTCCGACACGAAGCCCGCCGACAGCGGCACATCCGATAAGCCCTGATAGCGCCGGTTCGTTTGGAGTGGAAGCAGCGCCACTCACTCGGCGCGCTCCCTCTCCCCGCTGGGAGAGGGTTGGGGTGAGGGGGGGCCAGGACTCTCGATAGTTTGAAACCCCTCACCCGGCGCACTTCGTGCGCCGACCTCTCCCTATGGGAGAGGTGGAGCGTTGCCATGCCGCGATTCAATCCTGAGCAATCATGCCCTGGCGCCGGTCCGGCCGGCGCCGTGCCCCTCCCCCTGGCGGGGAAGGGCAGAGAGGATCGCCCGGCCTGAGCCGGGCGCGCGACGAGTCTTACTCCTCGTCGCTCTTTTTCTTCTTGGCGGCCTTGGCCGGCTTCTTGGCGGCGTCCTCGGCGGGAGCCTCGGCCACCTCGGCCTCTTCCTCGTCCTCGCCCTCATCGAACACAGCTTCGGCGTTCGCACGTGCGGCGGCGGCCTCTTCCTCATCGTCGGTGCGGCGCACGGTGACGTCCTCGCCGCGCCCGATGCGCTCGGCCTCGTCGGCGCTGCGGGCGACGATGACGGTGACCGCCACCTCGATTTCCGGGTGCAGCGCCAGCGGCACCTTGTACTGGCCGATCGTCTTGATCGGCGCGTTGATCGCGACCTGGGCGCGCGCGATCTCGGCGCCGTCATCGTTGAGCAGGCGGGCGATGTCGCGGGTGGTCACCGAGCCGAACAACTGGCCGGACTCGCTGGCCTGGCGCAGCACCACGTAGCTCTTGCCGTCGATCTTGGTGGCGAGCTTGCCGGCCTCGCCCTTGCTCTCGAGATTGCGTTTCTCGAGTTCGGCCTTCATGCCCTCGAAGCGGGACTTGTTGTCGGCGCTGGCGCGCAGCGCTTTGCCGCGCGGAAGCAGGAAATTGCGGGCAAAGCCGTCTTTCACGCGCACGACGTCGCCCATCTGGCCGAGCTTGCCGACGCGTTCGAGCAGGATCACTTCCATTGTCGTCACTCCTTCATCTTTAACTTTGCGGTTGATGTGAACGTCGATTGATCTTTCAGGTCGGCGCAGGCGGACCGCGCCCGCGCTTCACGCGCGCGCGCAGACCGATGGCTGCGTCGACGAGACCGAGAAGGGAGAGCATCAGTGTCGGCCAGCCGCTGAAGACAAGCACTGAGGCGTAGACGCCGCCGAGGACGAAGGGCCGGCTGCTGATGCCGCGCGTGATGTCATGTAGCACCGCGCAGCCGAGGATGGCGTAAGCCATCAAGAGGCTCGCGGACACGACGCCGGCAACGATTCCGACCATGCCGCCGCCAAAACTCAAGGCCACTGCGGCCGCGAGCGCCGCCGCGGTCAAGGGTGGAAATGTGATCGCGGGCAGGTTGGGCCAGGGCCGGCGCAGCCGCGCGGAAAAATTCACGATGCGCGCGCCAAGCCAGAGGTTGAACACAATGGTGAGGGTGGCGAGCAGCGCCGCGGCCGGCGGCAGCGCCTCGACCAGGAAGTTGAGCAGCACCTTGGGATCGGCACCCGGCATGGCGGGTGGCTGGCCCGGCACGCCCGTGTCGCCTTGCAGCATGCGCGCAAGCGCGCCGTTGAGGTTGGCGCGGAAGCTCTCCGCGTCGAGACCGAAAGTGGGAATGACCACAAGGACGATCAAGGCGCCGAGGATCGCCGCCCAGACCACCAGCCGCCCGGGGGGATACCATTCGAGCACGGGCCCGCTTGGGGCCGCCGCCGCGCCATTGCCGGCGGCGATGGGCCGCGCCAGCATGGCGAGATAGCTCAGCCACCAGGCGGGGATCCCCGCGCCGGCGAGGAATGCGAGGAAAAACACGCCGCCGAACGCCAGCCAAAGCGCCAGTGCGGCGGAAACGGCCGCCATGAGCGCCGACCAATGGCTCCAGCCGAGCCCGGCGATCATGATCGGCAGCGGTGCGAGATAGAAGAGGATGATCGACAGCCACGCGCCCGACGTCACCGAGGCGAACAGCAAAGCCGCCGCGGCGCCAGCGCCAAGACCGATCAATCCGAACTGCATCATCACGAGCTGTCCCGCTCTACGAGCGGTTAGAGACGGATTGCGTACCGCCCCAACCATCGGCTCCCGGAGCGTCCCCGGAAGCCTCGTTGCGTCTAGTCTTGCGTCCTTAGCAGGACTTTTCCTGTGTCATTCCGGGGCGCGCCGAAGGCGCGAACCCGGAATCCAGAAACAGGCACATTCATTAGTCACTGGATTCCGGGTTCGTGAGCTGCGCTCACGCCCCGGAATGACCAGCGATATCAGCGGATCACGTAAGGCAACAGGCCGAGGAAGCGCGAACGCTTGATCGCCTGCGCCAGCTCACGCTGCTTCTTGGCCGAGACCGCGGTGATGCGGCTCGGGACGATCTTGCCGCGCTCCGACACGTAGCGCTGCAGCAGCTTGACGTCCTTGTAGTCGATCTTCGGCGCGTTGGCGCCCGAGAACGGGCAGGTCTTGCGACGGCGGAAAAACGGCCGGCGGGCGCCGCCTTGCGGTGCGAATGCCATGGTTTAATCCTCCGTGCTTTCTTCGTCGCGCCGCGGACGGCGTTCGCCGCGGTCGCGGTCACCGCGGTCACGGTCGCCGAAGCGGCCGCCGCGATCCCCGCGCTCGCCGCGATCGTCACGATCCGACTTGCGCAGCATCGCGGAGGGGCCTTCCTCAAGCTCCTCGACGCGGATGGTGAGATAGCGCAGCACGTCTTCACTCAGACGCTGCTGACGCTCGATCTCGTTCAGTGCGGCCGACGGCGCGTCGACGTTGAGCAGCGTCATGTGCGCCTTGCGGTTCTTGCTGATTCGATAGGAGAGGGACTTGAGGCCCCAATATTCGTTCTTGGTGACCTTGCCGCCCGCCTGCGTGATGACGGCGGTATACTGCGTGGTCAATTCCTCGACCTGCTGCGCGCTCAGGTCCTGGCGCGCAAGATAGACGTGTTCGTACAATGGCATCGAATGCCTTTCCCTTGTTAGCCCATGGCCTCGATCCTGGCGCCTAGCCCCTCGAGCCCTTCGGGAAAGGCTCGAATGCTCTGAAGGCGGAAACACGGGACGCCGGGCCTTTTTGAGGGCCCTACCGGATCTCGGCGCGAGCGCCTCGATCCAGCCGTCCGTTCAGCTCCCAACCAGGGTCGACGGAGTGCGCGGTTTATAGGGGCTTTTCAGGCAATTGCAAGGCAGGAAGGCCGGAAAAGGCCGCGGTCAGGCCGCGCGGGGGCCGGGATCGCCCGCGGCCTGGAGCCGGTCGGCCAATTGGACGGCCAAATCCGCGCCTTCCTCGATCTGGCGGGCGGTATGCTCGCCCGGGGCGCCATTTCGGCGCATTTTATTGAGTGCCGCGAGCAGGCGGTCGAGGTGTTGCGCCAGCAATTTCTGCCGGAAGGCGGGGTCGTTGCGCGCCCGCGCGAGGTCGTCCTCGGTCACCAGGTCCCTCATCGCTCGCCGTCCGCGGTGGATAAAAACCTTAACAGGGAGACTCTTGTCACCGGGTTACCGTCGCCGTCCAACTTGACATGGCCAGCCTCCCAGTGTCTTTCGGCCCGATTTCGAAACACCGGGTATAGAGAAAAGAGGGGTGGGAGCGGGGATGGCGATCGCGTTCGTATTTCCGGGGCAAGGTAGCCAGACTGTCGGGATGGGCAAAGTCCTCGCCGACAATTTCGCGCAGGCCAAACAGGTTTTCGCCGAGGTCGATGGGGCCCTTGGCGAAAAGCTGAGCGCCATCATTTTCGAAGGCCCCGCTGATACGCTCACGCTTACGCAGAATGCACAGCCCGCATTGATGGCGGTGTCGCTCGCCGTTATGCGCGTGCTGGAAGCGGAGGCCGGACTCAATCTCAAGCGCGATGCGCAGTTCGTCGCCGGCCATTCGCTCGGTGAATATTCCGCACTCGCTGCTGCCGGCGCGTTCAGCATTGCCGACACCGCGCGGCTGTTGCGCACGCGCGGCCAAGCAATGCAGAAGGCCGTACCGGTCGGTGTCGGCGCCATGGCGGCGCTGCTCGGGCTCGATTTCGAAGCGGCCTCTGCTATTGCCGAGGAAGCGGCACAGGCACAGGTGTGCCAGGCCGCCAACGATAATGGCGCCGGGCAGGTCGTCGTCTCCGGCGACAAGGCGGCGGTCGAGCGCGCTGTGGAAATCGCCAAGGAAAAAGGCGCCAAGCGTGCGATGCTTCTGCCGGTGTCGGCGCCCTTCCATTGTGCGCTGATGCAGCCGGCCGCCGACGCGATGGCGGATGCGCTGTCGAAAATCTCGGTGAGGGCGCCGGCTGTGCCGGTCGTCTCCAATGTGCTCGCCAAGCCGATCCAGGATCCGGCGGACATCGTACGCGCGCTCGTCGCGCAGGTCACCGGCACCGTGCGCTGGCGCGACTCGGTGGCTTTCATGGCAAATGCAGGCGTAACGACGTTCTATGAAGTCGGCGCCGGCAAGGTGCTAAGCGGTCTCGTCAAGCGTATCGCGGACGGCGCTAGCGCCAGCGCGATCGGTACGCCCGACGACGTCGCCGCGTTCAAGGCTGCCAAGGCTGCCCACGTCTAGCCGGCAGCGAAGGAGAATTTTTTGATGTTCGATCTCACGGGCAAGACGGCGCTCATCACCGGCGCAAGCGGCGCCATCGGTGGCGCCATCGCGCGCGCGCTGCACGGCAATGGCGCGACTGTCGCCCTGTCCGGGACCCGCCGCGAGCAACTCGACACATTGGCCGGCGAGCTCGGCAGCCGCGTGCATGTGCTGCCCTGCGATCTCGCCGACAAAGATGCGGTCGAAGCCCTGGTGCCGGCGGCTGAAGAGGCGATGGAAAAGCTCGATATCCTGGTCGCCAATGCCGGCGTCACAAAAGACAATCTTTTCGTCCAATTGCGCGACGAGGACTGGGAAAAGGTTATCGGCGTCAATCTGACGGCCACATTCCGGCTGACCCGCGCCGCGGTCTCGCGCATGATGCGCCGCCGCTGGGGCCGCGTGATCGGAATTACATCGGTGTCGGGCTTCACCGGCAATCCGGGACAGGGCAACTACACCGCCTCGAAGGCGGGCATGGTCGGAATGCTCAAATCGGTGGCGATGGAATATGCGAAGCGGAATGTGACCGCCAACTGCATCGCGCCGGGCCTGGTCACCAGCGCCATGACCGAAAAGCTCAATGACAAGCAGCGCGAGACGATCTTATCTCGTGTACCCATGGGCCGCCTCGGTACGCCGCTGGAGATCGCGGCGGCGGCGGTGTATCTCGCCTCCGAGGAAGCCGCCTATGTCACCGGCCAGACCATCCACATCAATGGCGGGATGGCGATGATTTAAGCGCGCAAAGCCTTGGCATCGCAGGCCTAGTCCGGGTATTTTGGGCCGCGCTAGTCAACGGTTTTGAAGTATGGTAACCGAAATTCGGCCCGGCTGGGGCGGCCGATGGCGGAAGTCGCAAGCAAAAGCTTTCGCGTCGGAAGTCGTCTCACCACCGTCCACCACGACGAGGCCGTACCGCGATGGCTGCGTTCTGATCCGGATCGCAGCCCAATCTAAAAGCACGAGGTTGGAACGATGAGTGACATTGCTGAGCGGGTAAAAAAGATCGTCGTGGAGCACCTGGGCGTCGAGCCCGACAAGGTGACTGAGCAAGCGAGTTTCATCGACGATCTTGGCGCCGACAGCCTCGACACCGTCGAGCTCGTGATGGCCTTCGAGGAGGAGTTCGCTTGCGAAATCCCCGACGATGCCGCCGAGACGATTCTGACCGTGGGCGACGCGGTCAAGTTTCTTGAAAAAAACGCCAAGAGCTGAGCAGGGCGCCAGCTCGGCAGCTCGATTGCTTTTGCTCGTCTATGCTGATGAGTTGTACGCCGTGCGGCGCAGACATGACACAGTCTGCGCACGCTCGATCGCGTGCGGCTGACGCTGTTCGGAGCCGGTTATGAGACGTGTCGTCGTCACCGGGATGGGGATGCTCTCGCCGCTCGCTTGCGGCGTCGAGCCGACATGGGAGCGCCTGCTCAAAGGTCAGAGCGGGGCCAAGAAGATCGACACCTTCGATGTCTCCGACATCGCGGCGAAGATCGCTTGTGTCATCCCGCGCGGCGACGGCAGCGACGCGACCTATAATCCCGATCAGTGGATGGAGCCGAAGGAGCAGCGCAAGGTCGATGAGTTCATCGTCTATGCGATGTGCGCGGCGCGCCAGGCGCTTGACGATGCCGGCTGGCATCCGACGAGCTACGAGGATCAGACCTCGACCGGCGTGCTGATCGGCTCCGGCATTGGCGGCATCGCCGGCATTGCCGAAACCGCGGTGGCGTTGCACGAGAGAGGCCCGCGCCGCGGCGTCTCGCCGTTCTTCATTCCCGGCCGCATCATCAATCTCGCCTCCGGCTTCGTGTCGATAGAGTTTGGGCTGAAAGGCCCGAACCACGCGGTGGTCACCGCCTGCTCGACCGGTGCGCATGCAATCGGCGACGCGGCGCGCATGGTCGCGCTTGGCGACGCTGAGGTGATGCTGGCGGGCGGTGCCGAGTCGCCGGTGAACCGCATTTCGCTCGCCGGCTTCTCGGCGTTGCGCGCGCTGTCGACTGCCTTCAACGACGATCCGATCCGCGCCTCGCGTCCCTACGATCAGGATCGCGACGGCTTCGTGATGGGCGAGGGCGCCGGCGTCGTCGTGGTCGAGGCGCTCGATCACGCCAAGGCCCGCGGCGCCAAGATCTATGCCGAAGTGGTCGGCTATGGTCTCTCGGGCGATGCCTATCACATCACCGCGCCGACGCCGGATGGCGATGGCGCGATGCGTTGCATGGCGATGGCGCTCAAGCGCGCCGGTATCTCTGCATCCGAGATCGACTACATCAACGCGCACGGTACCTCGACCATGGCCGACGAGATCGAACTCGGCGCGGTGGAGCGTGTCGTCGGCAACAGCGCCGGCCGCATCTCGATGTCCTCGACGAAGTCCTGCATCGGCCATCTGCTCGGCGCTGCCGGAGCGGTCGAGGCTATCTTCTCGATCTTGGCGATCCGCGACAAGGTCGCCCCGCCGACGATCAACCTCGACAAGCCCTCGGTCGAAACACCGATCGACCTGGTGCCGCACCAGGCCCGCAAGCGCGACATCGACACCACACTGTCGAATTCGTTCGGCTTCGGCGGTACCAATGCATCGCTGGTCTTCCGCCGCTACAACGGCTGACGCGGCGATCCATGCCGGATAAATCCCGGCCCCCTCGTGCGCATTGTGATAATCAGGCAAATGCTGATTCGGTCTGAAGGGATCGAAACCGCAGCGTCTAAAGGCTTGGGGACGGCTCCCCTGCTTTCGCCATAATTCTTCCTAACGTGCGGGAGCTTCTGCTATTTTTTATTCCACTGCCGGTGGGATGTTGATCGATTGCCGCTGTCTGACGGGCGCGGTGCACCTGTCGGACTGATTGAGGAGTGTGCGTGACGGTGAGTTTGCCGGGGTTGACAGCGGGAGCAAGCGCGTGAGTTCCACTCCGCCGCAAGGTGGCAGCGAACCCGCGCGTCCGCCTCTGCCGCCGCCCAATGGTACCAATGGCAACGGCAACCGGACCGTTCCCCGGAGCCCACGCGTCGCGCTCGAGCCGGAGCGTGTCCCCGTGCCGAACAAACGCTCGAAGCGCGTGCGCCATCCGCTGGTGATCGTCGGCAATGCGATCTTCATGATCCTTGTGATCGTGTCGGTCACCGTCGGCGCCGGTCTTTATTTCGGCAGACAGAGCTTCGAAACGGCAGGGCCGTTGCCGGACGACAAAGTGGTCATCATTCCACGCGGCCTCGGCATCCGCGACATCGCCGACGTACTGGTGCGCGAGGGCGTCATCGATCAGCCTTACGTCTTCATGGGCGGGGTGATCGCGCTGAAGGCGCGGGGCGAACTCAAGTCAGGTGAATATCAGTTCACCAAGCACGCCAGCGTTGCCGACGTCGTCGACACCATCATTGAAGGCAAGGTGGTGCAGCACGCGTTCACGGTCGCCGAAGGACTCACCTCCGAGCAGATTGTAGCGAAGCTCCTGGAGACCGACGCGCTCAGCGGGCAGATCAAGGAAATCCCGCGCGAGGGCACGTTGCTGCCCGAGACCTACAAGTTCACACGCGGCATGACGCGCGATCAGATCATCCAGCGCATGCAGCAGGCGAACAAGCGCGTGCTGCAGGAGGTCTGGGACCACCGCATGAGCGACCTGCCGGTGAAGACGCCGGAGCAACTGGTCACGCTCGCCTCCATCGTGGAGAAGGAGACCGGCCGTCCCGACGAGCGTTCGCGTGTCGCCGCGGTTTTCATCAACCGCCTCAAGTCCAAGATGCGGTTGCAGTCGGATCCGACGATCATCTACGGCCTCACCGGCGGCAAAGGCTCGCTCGGCCGCCCGATCATGAAGAGCGAGATCGATCAGCCGACGCCGTACAATACCTATGTGATCGACGGCCTGCCGCCGGGTCCGATCGCCAATCCTGGCCGCGCCTCGCTCGAGGCCGCCGCCAATCCGGCCCGTACCAAGGACCTCTATTTCGTCGCTGACGGAACCGGCGGCCACGTGTTCGCGGAAAATTACGAACAGCATCAGAAGAACGTCGCGCGCCTGCGCGCCATGGAGCGCACGGGCGCGGCACCGGCCGAAACCCCGGCTGCGCCGCCGCCCGCGGCCGCTGCGCCGGATCCTTCGGCCGCTGCCGATCCGGCCACGTCGGCCACGACGCCCACCAACAACAAGCGTAAGACCCGCCGCTGAGCCGCGCCCTTGTGAGCGTGCAGACACGCCGCTAAGGTCGCCGCGCTTCGCAACGTTTAAGCAACACGAGACACCTGACATGGCTCTGTCGAGCATGACCGGCTTCGCTCGCGGCCACGGTGTCGCCGGCGCTTACGCCTGGAACTGGGAAATCAAATCGGTCAACGCCAAGGGCTTCGACCTGCGCTTCCGCCTGCCACCGGGCTGGGACGGGGTGGAGATGGGAGCGCGCACGCGCGCCGCCGCGCGGCTTTCGCGCGGTACCGTCTACGCCAATCTCACCATCGACCGGCAGGGCGTCGCGCCCACGGTGAAGATCAACGACGCCGTCCTCAATGCGATGGTCGTGGCCATTAATCAACTGACCGGCAAGATCGACGCGGCCGCACCGACGCTCGACGGCATCCTTTCGCTCAAGGGCGTGATCGAGGTCACCGAAGAGGACGAGCGGCCGGAGGAGCACCATGCGGCCGAGCTCGCCATCATTGCCGGCTTCGACCAGGCGCTGACGGCATTGGTCGACATGCGCAACGAAGAGGGCGCCGCGCTTGGCCGCTTGCTCGCCAACCGGCTCGACGAGATCGCAGCGCTCACCGGCCGCGCCGAGGCCGCGCCCGGCCGCAAGCCGGATGCGATCAAGGCTCGCCTCGCCGAGCAGGTGGCGACGCTGATGTCCGCCAATGAGCGTTTCGACTCCGACCGCCTTTATCAGGAGGCGATCATGCTGGCGACCAAGGCAGACATCCGCGAGGAGCTCGACCGGCTCGTCTCGCACGTCGCACAGGCGCAGAAGTTGCTTCAAGAAGGCGGCCCCATCGGCCGCAAGCTCGATTTCCTGGCTCAGGAGCTCAACCGCGAATCGAATACGCTCACCGCCAAGGCCAACGACGTGGAGCTGACCAATATCGGCCTCCAGCTCAAGAGCGTGGTCGAGCAGTTCCGCGAGCAGGTGCAGAATCTCGAATGAGCGACCAGATCGACATCAGCCGGCGCGGCATCATGCTGGTGTTGTCCTCGCCTTCGGGCGCGGGAAAAACGACGCTGACGCGGCATCTGCTCGATCAAGAGAACATCGACGACCCCGGCAAGCTCGAATTGTCGGTCTCGGCGACCACGCGCGCACGGCGTCCGAGCGAGATCGACGGAGTACACTACCACTTCCGCACGAAGCGCCAGTTCGAGGCCATGCGCGACGGTGACGAGCTCCTCGAATGGGCTGAAGTGCACGGCAATTATTACGGTACGCCGCGCGAACCAGTCGAAAAGGCGCTCAACGAGGGGCGTGACGTGCTGTTCGATATCGACTGGCAGGGCACGCGCCAGTTACTCGACAAGATGCGCGAGGACGTGGTGACGGTGTTCGTGCTTCCGCCGTCCGCGCAGGAACTCAAGTCGCGCCTGGTGCGCCGCGCCGAGGACAGCAATGCGGTCATCGCTCAGCGCCTCAAGAACGCCGCCGAGGAATTCCTGCACTGGAACGAGTACGACTATATCCTGGTCAATCGGGATCTGGACAAGAGCTTCGCGCGGCTACGCGCGATCCTGACTGCTGAAAGGCTCAAGCGCATCAAGATGCGCAATCTCGAGCAATTTGTTGCGAAGCTTCTCACCGAGCTCAAGGACATCACGCCGTAGCGATCTTCTCTCGAGCCGCATAGAGCCGCGCCAGCGTGACGAAGCCCTCCACCGAAATCTCTTCCGCGCGCGCGGTCGGCTCCAGCCCCGACGCTTCGAGCAGTGCGCCGGCATCGACGCCGAGCGATTTGAGGCTCTGCCGCAGCATCTTCCGCCGCTGACCGAAGGCAGCCTCGGTGACACGCTGCAAGGCCTTGGAGTCGCAGGCGAGCGGCTCGGGCCGTGGGGTCAGCCGCACGATCGCGGAGGTCACCTTCGGCGGCGGCACGAAGGCCGAGGGCGCCACGTCGAACAATATCTTCGCCTCCGTGCGCCAGCCGGCCAGCACGCCGAGCCGGCCGTAGGTCTTGCCGCCCGGCCGCGCCACGATGCGCTCGGCCACCTCGCGCTGAAACATCAGCACCAGCGAATCGTACCAAGGCGGCCATGGCTCGACCGTCAGCCAGTTCACCAGCAGCGCGGTGGCGATATTGTAGGGGAGGTTGGCCACCACGCGCGCGCGTTCCGGTCCGAGATGTTCGCCCACATCGACGCGCAATGCGTCGCCGGAGACGACATCGAGCCGGCCTGGATAACGCGCGGCGATCTCTTCGAGTGCCGCCAGCGCGCGCTCGTCGCGCTCAACGGCGATGACGCGCCGCGCGCCGAGCGCGAGCAGCGCACGCGTCAGCCCGCCCGGCCCGGGGCCGACTTCGATGACGGTGATGTTCTCGAGCGGCTCTGCAGCGCGTGCGATGCGCGTGGTCAAATTGAGGTCGAGCAGGAAATTCTGCCCCAGCGATTTCTTCGCCGACAGGCCGTGCCGGCGAATGACGTCGCGCAGCGGCGGCAGGTCGTCGATCTGAGCCATCTACGTCGCGGGGGCGAGGACCGGCGTCTTCGCGGTCAGCCGCGCGGCCAGCTTGATCGCCGCCGCCAGGCTCGACGGGTTGGCGCGGCCCGTGCCGGCTATATCGAAGGCCGTACCATGATCGGGCGAGGTGCGCAGGAAGGGCAGGCCGAGCGTCACGTTCACGCCGCCGTGGAAGTCGAGCGTCTTGATCGGGATCAGCGCCTGGTCATGATACATGCACAGCGCGACGTCGTAGCGTGCGCGCGCCTCGTCATGGAACATCGTGTCGGCGGGCAAAGGCCCGGTGGCGTCGATGCCCTCGGCCCGCAGCCGTGCCACCCCCGGCGCCACGATCGTCTCGTCTTCCTCGCCGAGCGTGCCGTCTTCGCCCGCGTGCGGGTTGAGGCCGGCGACCGCCAGGCGCGGCTTGGCGATATCGAACCAGGTGGCGAGATCGTGCGCGACAATGCGCCCGGTCTTCACGATCAGCTCGGGGCTCAGCTGCGCGACCACGTCCTTGAGCGGAATATGGATAGTGACCGGCACGACCGCGAGCGCCGGCGACCACAGCATCATCACCGGCGTCACGGCCTCGCCAGTCGCCTCTTCCGCGAGCCGCGCCAAGAATTCGGTGTGTCCGGGATCGGCGAAGCCGGTGCGGTAGAGCACGTTCTTGGCGATCGGATTGGTGACGACGGCGCCCGCCCGCCCGGCCAGGACGTCGGCCACGGCGCGGCGGATCGAGGCGATCGCCGCCGGTGCGCTGCTGGCATCCGGCGCGCCCGGCTTGGCGGTGACGGGGAGGTCGAGCGGCACCACCGGCAGCGCCGTGGCGAAAGCGGCGCCGGCTTGCTCCGGCGCCACCGCTTTGAGCGGCACATCGAGGCCGAGCAGTCGCGCGCGTGCCGCGAAGAAATCCGTGTCCCCGACGACGTAGAAGGGCGCGAGGCCGAATTCCCGCCGGCGCTTCCAGAGCGCGAGCGTGAGGTCGGGGCCGATGCCGGCCGGCTCACCCAGGGTCAGCGCAAGAGGAGCGCTCATTTGTACTCGATCATCGCCTGCTTGCGGATCTCGTCCAGGTACTTCTTGGACTCCGCTTCATAGCGCTTGTTGTAGATCTGCTCGCGGGCCTCGCGTTGCGCAGGGGATTCGGTGGTGCTTTCCTTTTTGCTGCAGACCGCGAACATCTGCACGCCCTGTGCGGTCACCTCAGGCGAGGTCAGGCGACCGATTTCCACGGCGTTGAGCGTGTCCCGCAATTGCTGCGGCAGGTCGGACGAGTTGCGCGTGACCGGCTCGCGCACCGCCACGTCACGCAAGCCCCGCGCCAGAGCCAGGCCTTGGCTGCAGGAGGTAAAGCGGCCTCGCAGGTTTTCGGCCTCCTGCCGCTTTGCTGAAATCACGCCATCGTTGGCGCCGCGCGGCACCACGATCATGATGGGGTAAAGTGTATAATTGTAGCCGACGGCGGCGGTGTTCGCTTCATTGCGCGCCTTCAGCGCGCTGGCGATATCGGCATCGCCCACCTGCAACGAGGGACCGAACTTCCCGCGCACGAGCTGGCTCCAGGTCAGTTCGGCGCGGATGCGCGCCTTGAGCGCGCTCGCAGACACGCCGGCGTGCTCCAAGAATTGGGCGAACTGTTCCGGGGTGATGTGCTGTCGTGTCGCCATGCCTTGGTAGGCACTGTCGACGTCCGCATCGCTCACCTCCAGGCCGTACATTTTGGCCTTGGAGATCTTGATGCGGTCATCGATCAGTTCGTTGATGACCTCCTGGCGCGTCGGGTTTTTGCGTGTCGAGCTGGCGAGCAGCTTGGTGCGCTGTTGAATGTCGAGCTCGGTGATGGGGGAGCCGTTGGCGATCACCACGACCTGGGCTTTCGCTGCCACCGGTAGAGCGAGGGCCAAAGCCATGATCGCGGCCGCAAACCACGAACCAAATGTCGCAGAATTTACGTTCATCCTCGGCATCTTGTTATCCACCGCATAGGAAGGCGCATGGCGCCGCCACCGGCGTCCCATCAAAGACCGCCCGTACCCGATCCGCCGAGTGAGCCGACTCCCTGGGAGACCGACGTGCCACCCAGCGTGCGCAAGCTGAGCTGGAGCATGATCGTATGGTTGGAGGTCACGTTTCCACTGTAAGTGTAATCTGTAATGTAATTCAGGGCCAAGATGAGGCAATCGTCGACGTAGCCGAACCCGATGCGGGTCTGGTCGAATTTGCCGGCATTAAAGTCGTAGCGCGCCCCGCCGATGAAGGCCCAGTTGGTGGTGAGCTTGACCGTGGTGGAGCCAAGCAAGCCCTGGCGCGCCGTGAGGAAGCCGATCTCGGGCTGGGCCGCGTAGTCGCCGTAGAGCAGGGTGCCGCTGAAGCGGCCGAAATTCGCGTCTGCCTCCGCCTCGAATCGTTCCACCGCGAACGTGTCGTTGTTCAAACGGAAGCGCGAGGTGAACGTGTAGGTGCTGTTCGGCTGGTAGGAGACGCGCCCCACATAGTCGGAGCGGGTGGTGTCGAGGCCGCTCTCCAGACCGGTATTGGTTGGGCTTGGCTGAGCGTAGGAGTTCAACCCAAACAGCTGGTAGGACTGACCGAACAGGACATTGACGAAACCGCCTTTGTCGAACTGGGCAGTGTAGTTCACGCCGTAGTTGGCGCGGCCGCCGCCTTCGACACGGTCCCATCCCGAGAACTTGTCGACGCGGAACAGGTTGCTGTCGTCGAAGGTCAGGCTCTGCGCGTCCTCGTTTGGAAATTTGCCGATATTGGTCTCGTTCGGGCGAGCGATCACCTGCGCCATCGGCTCGATCGTCTGCGTGCCCCAGGATTGCACGTTGATAAAGGGGTAGCGGTACTCGAGGCCGATGGTCGGCATGCCGCGCACGAGATCGCTGTCGCCGGGTTGATAAAAATTCGACACGCCGGGCTGGTTATAGATGTCCACCGCGGCGGCGTCGGCACGGAGCGAGGCGAACGGCGTGAAGATCTGGCCGAATTGGTCGGTGATGCTGCGGCGCCAATTCAGTTCGGCCGACAAGCGGCTATAGGTGCCGGGGACACCGCGCAGCAAACAGTCGGAGGCCGTCTTGGCCGTATCGGCGGTGTTGGCACAGCTACCATTGTTATACGCGGTCTGCGTTATGGGGTCGAAATTGGCCTGTTGGCGGCTCAGGCTGGTGAAGTTGATCTTGTAGCCGAGTTCGCCGCCAAGGATCGGATTGGCGAAGGTGTAGTCGTAATCGATCACTGGGGCGATGACCGGAATCTGGCTCTGCACATCGTAGTCCGAGAAGCCGAGATAATAGATGCTTCGGGCATCGAAGTAGCTGCGGTCGCCGCGGCCGGTCAGATAGAGATCCGAGACGCCGGTCGAAGTGGCGTCCTGGAGCGGGTCGGTCACGCGGTAGCGCGACAGGCTTGGATTATAGTTCTGCAGAAAATACTTGTCGGAAAGCGCGACCGCATCCCAGCCCCAGACCCATTTGTCGTTGAGCGCGAACTGGCCCGAGCTTTCGACGCTGCCGCGCCACAGGCGATCCCCCGAGGCGGTCGTGGTGCCCGCAAAGTAACCAGGATCAAGCTGATAAATGCCGGCGGCGCGGATCGAATAGGCGCCGTTGAGCAGGCGCTGCCGGAATTCGCCCTGCAGCATCGGTCCTTGCTTGGTGGTGATCAACGGCGCGAAGGTGGCGTCATAGTCCGGCGCCAGCGCCCAGTAGTAAGGCACTTCCACGCCGAAGCCGTAGTTTGAGTTCGAGTTCACTCCGGGGAACAAGAACCCGCTCTTGCGCTTCACGGTCGGATCGGGTGCGGAGAAGTAGGGCATCCACACCAACGGCTTGCCGTAGAATTCGACGGTCGCGTCCTCGAAATACATCATCCGCTCGGCCTGATTATGGATGATGCGCACGGCCTTCACCTGCCAGAGCGGCGGCTTCTTCGGATCGTCCTTACAGGCCGCGCAAGCGGTGTAAACGCCGTTATGGAAGACCGTATAGTTGCCGCCGGAGCGGTCGGCGCTGGTGGCGGCCATGCGGGTCTGGTCAGGCGAATCCAGGCGGAGCGAATCGACGAACCCGTCCCGATAGTCGTCGGACAGGTCCATGATGGTGCCATAGGTGATCTTGCCCTCCTCATCGGTGAGGCGGACGTTGCCCTCGGCGTGGAGGCGCTTGGTCTTCTGGTCGTAGATGACCTTGTCGGCTTCAAGCGTCGAGCCGCCATAGTAAATCTGCACGTTGCCGACGGCGGCGACGCGGTTGTTCGTATAGTCGTAATCGATCTCCGCCGCCTGCACGAGCATCTGCTTCTGGCCGGCGGCGTTGTTGAGCGTCGTCTCCGGCCGCTTCACCGGCGCCGGGCGCGTCGGGAAGGTGAGCTCCTGGCTATGCGCTGGGGTCGGCGCGGACGCGAGCAATCCTCCGCAGGCCAAAAGGCTGAGGACAGCAAGCAGACCTGCGACACCGCGGCGATACGGCCTGGGCGCTGGTGGACGAGCGTTAGCCAGCCCCTCCATCACCCATCCTCCTGATACAACAACGCAATAAACCCCGTCAGACCGCCGACAAGCACAGGCAGCCAAGCCGCTGCCACCGGGTGCATCAGCTCAGCATTGCTTAAATCATCGGTTACCTTGGACAAAACATAAAGCAGAAAGCCGGCGGTCACGCCACTCAAAACCATCTTTTGTACCCCGCCGAAGCGGAAGAACCGAAGACTTACAGCAGCCGCAAGGAAAACCATGGCGGCCATCAGGAATGGTTGGGCCAGAAGCTTCTGAAACTGGAGCCTATAGCCTGCGGCCAATAGTCCAGCGTGCTCGGCGATCGTGATATACGACGGCAATTCCCAGAACGGGACAGTTTCGGGGGTGGCGAAGCTCTCGCGAACTTGCTCGGGGGAGAGGCTGGTCTTGAGCCGGTATTCGGCATGGTCCGCCGGCAAGGTGCCGAGGACGTAGACGCGGGCATCCAAAAGCCTCCAGACGCCCGGATCCAGCACCGCCGCCCGCGCCTCGATTCGGCTGGTGAAGTGTCCGGCCGGATCGAAGGTGAACACGCTGACGCCATTCAAGGTCGCGCCCTGCGCCCGGCTCGACTTGGCGTTGATAATCGCCTGGCCGTCGTCACTGCGCTGGCTCAGCCAGAAGACCCCGCCGCTGAACATGGCGTTGGTGTTGTCGCCGAACAACTCGGCCTCGAAACGCTTGGAGCGTTCCTGAAGCGTGGCGGAGATGGGGTTGTAGACCGTGGTGGCAAAGACGCCGAGCAGGAAGGCGACGATCAATGCCGGCGAGACGAACTGCCAGGCCGACATGCCGGCCGCGCGCGCAATCACCAATTCCAGCCGCCGTGAGAGGTTGAGATAGCAGGACATGGCCCCGATCAGCACGCAGAACGGCATGATGCGCTCGGTCACCTGCGGCACGCGATACAGGGACGTCTTCGCCACCAGGATCGCCGAGACATTGGGGATGTCGCTGGCGCGGCGCATCAGTTCGATATAGTCGAGCAGCGCCACCAGCCCGAAGATGCCGAGGAACACCAGCAGCACCGAGCTCAGGAAGCGCAGTCCGAAATAGCGAGTAAGTGTTCCTCCAACGATCGGCATCGGTCACGTCATGTCGTGGCAAATCGTTTCGTCATGCGCTCGGTCAGCGCAGTGATCCAGTTCGTGAGGAACGCCGGCGGCTCGATGATCAGGCCGGTGCGGATCACGAAATAACCGAAAGCGACGGCTGCGGCGAGCGCGACATATTGCATCCACAGCATCCACGGCGCCGAAGCGCCGAACACGGTCGAGGCAAATCCGATCAGGCGCAGCAGCGCCACTCCGCTGACTGCGCCAATCATGGACATCGTGCGGCTCTGCCGGGTCGTGCGCGGCGCGCCCAGATAGGCGAAGGCAATCACGACGAAGGCGAGGGGATAGAGCGGCGCGACCAGGCGGTCATGCAACTCGGCGCGGAATTGGCCCGGTTGTTCGATGTAGAACGGATCCTTCGGATCGGGGAATAGGAGCTGCCAGAGGTAGCGCTCGCGGATCGAATATTTCACTGCCTGCGGGCCGCCCGCGAACTGCGACAGATCGAAGGCGTAGCGGTCGAACACCACCATGGCGGGATCGCGCTGATTGGTCTCGTGCCGCTGCACGATGCCCTTTTGCAAAACCAGGAAGGTGCCCTTGTCATTGTCGATCAATTCGCCGACCTCGGCGAGCACGGTGACGCGCTCGGCCGGATTGCGCCGGTCGTCGAGGAAGATGCCCATGAGCTGCCCATTGTTGCGCCGCTCGCGGATGTGGATGGTCACGCCGCTTTCGATTGAGGTGAAGCGGCCGGGCTGCACGATGGTGCTCACCACGTTTGCGCGCACCTCGGTCAGCCAGTCGCGCAGCATGCGCAGGCCCTTGGGCGCGAAATAGGCGCTGATCGAGCCGACAATGAGCGACACCGCCAGCGCCACCATCATGAAGGCGCGGAACAGGATCCACGGAGACATGCCGGCCGCGTTCATCACGATGATCTCGGAGTCGGTCGACATCTTGTTAAGCGTGTGCGCTACCGCGATCAGAAGCGCGATTGGCGCAATCACCAGGACCAGCAGAGGGATGATCAGGCCGGTGATCCCGATGAAGACCAGGATAGTCTGGCCCTGGCTGGTCATCAGGTCGAAGTCGCGCAGCGCCTGCGTGACCCAGATCACCGCCGTCAGGCTGAGCAGCACGACGGCAAACGCACCGAACGTCGTGCGGAAAATATAGCGACTGATCGATCCCATCCGCCTCGTCGACCCCCACATCCGGCGTAGACCGGGCCGTGCCGCCCGGATCCCCCACCGGACGCGCAGCGCGGCTTAACGTAAACACGCCCCCCTTCACGTTTGCCTTGATCGGTCCACAAAATGGCCGGGCAAAGGCGGGGGGCCGTCGAACATGCACAACAAAAAGTTAAGTCACGCGCGGACGTTAGCCTGGATTGGGTGCCCGCCGCGACCGATTCTGGCAAGCGTATTGCGCGAAGTCTTGCAGCTTTCGCGCGCCCCTGCGGGGGCGGGCTGTTTCGTCCTCCTGTGAAAACCCCATAGGGCAGCCGAATTGGGCCTTTGCAGAGCGCTAAACCGTGGGCCATATGGGGCTACGCCAACCGTTGCCATCTTGCCGCACTCCGCATCTTTTTTTAAGAACAAGGAACTTGCCCAATGACCGACACCCCCAAGCTCGGGTTTGGCCCATTTGCTGCTCCGGCCAGCGGCATACTCATCGTCTTTTGCGATGACGGGCTGAAGTTCGGCTCTGCGACAAGCAAGGCGCTGGGCTCGGCCACTGGCCTGGTGTCGCGGGCCGCCAAGGCCGAGCGCTTCACCGGCAAAAATGGTTCGACCCTGGAGTTGATCGTACCGGAGGGGCTGAAAGCCGCCCGGCTGGTCGTGATCGGCGTCGGCAAGACCTCGGCACTCGAGCAGAAGGATTTCCTGAAACTCGGCGGGCTGGCCATGGGCAAGGTGCCGGTCTCGGCCGCTGAAGCCACGGTTTTGGCCGACTTGCCAAACGGCTCGCTCAAGCCCGAACAGGCCGCCGACCTCGCCCAGGGCATGCGCCTGCGCGCTTATGCCTTCGACCGCTACAAGACTAAGCGCAAGGACGAGGACAAGCCGCCGGAGAAGCGCAGCGTCACCGTCGCGGTGGATGACGTTGGCGGTGTGCGTAAGGCTTATGAGGCGCGCGAGGCGATCGCCGGCGGCGTCCTGATGGCGCGGGATCTGGTCAACGAGCCGGCCAATGTCCTCTATCCGGAGGAATTCGCGCGCCGTGCTACGGTCCTGAAGAAGGTCGGCGTCGCCGTCGAGGTGCTTGACATCAAGGCGATTAAGAAACTCGGCATGAACGCGCTGCTCGGCGTAGGTCAGGGCTCGGTGCGCGAGAGCCGCGTCGTGGTCATGCGCTGGAATGGTGGCAAGAAAGGCGACGCGCCGGTCGCCTTCATCGGCAAAGGTGTGTGCTTCGACACCGGCGGCATCTCGATCAAGTCGGCGTCCGGCATGGAGGACATGAAGGGCGACATGGCGGGCGCAGCCTGCGTCGTCGGCCTGATGCAGGCGCTCGCCGCGCGCAAAGCAAAGGTGAACGCCGTCGGCCTCATTGGCATCGTTGAGAATATTCCGGACGGCAATGCCCAGCGCCCCGGCGACATCGTCAAATCGATGTCTGGCCAGACCATCGAGATCATCAACACCGACGCCGAAGGCCGCCTCGTGCTCGCCGACGTGATCTGGTACGCCGCGCAGCGTTTCAAGCCGAAATTCATGATCGATCTCGCGACGCTCACCGGCGCGATCATCGTCGCGCTGGGTCAGGAATTCGCCGGCATGTTCTGCAACAACGACGAACTCGCGGAGCGCCTCACCAAAGCGGGCGAGACCACCGGCGAGAAAGTGTGGCGCATGCCGCTAGCGCCCGAATACGACAAGATGATCGACTCGAGGTTCGCCGACGTGAAGAACACCGGCGGCTCGCGCTGGGGCGGCGCCATCACCGCCGCGCAGTTCATCAAGCGTTTCGTCGACGACAAGATTCCGTGGGCGCATCTCGACATCGCCGGCACCGGCTTCGACTCGCGCCAGAATGACATCAACCGCAGCTGGGGCTCCGGCTGGGGCGTGCGGCTGCTGGACCGGCTGGTGCGGGATCACTACGAGCGGTGAGGGTTTGGAGCCGGTTGGTCGGCCCTAACGAACGTGGTATATTTCGGTGATGACGAGAGTTCTTCGTGAGGCCATAGCCAAAGTCGAAGCGCTGCCCGAGGCCGATCAGGATCGCATCGCGCGGCAATTGATCGACTAAACGCCGTTCAGATCATTCGTGTTCTGGACGGTCGTAGAGACATCGACGCCATCCTTACCGGCCTTCCATGACCGAGATCCTCTTCTATCACCTGCAAGGCCAGAAGCTCGAAGGCGTGCTGCCGACGCTGCTCGAGAAGTCGCTCGAGCGCGGGTGGCGTGTGGTGGTGCAGGGCTCCTCGGAAGAGCGCATCGAGGCGCTCGACGCGCATCTGTGGACCTATCGCGACGACGGCTTCCTGCCCCACGGCACTTGGCGCGAGGCCGAGGCTGCGGCACAGCCGGTGCTGCTCACGGTGAACGAAGGCAATCCCAACGCCGCCACGGTGCGTTTCCTTGTCGATGGCGCCGCCATGCCAGCCGATGCGGACTCGTATCAACGCATCGTGCTGATCTTCAACGGCGACGACGACGACGCGGTCGCCGCCGCGCGCGTGCACTGGACCGACGCCAAGGCCAAAGGCTTCGAAGCAACCTATTGGCAGCCGGACGACAACGGCCGCTGGGTGAAGAAGGCGTGAGTGATGTGATTGTCGCCACCGGGCTGGTCCCGGTGGCCCCGCTTAAGAAAACACGGTGCCTTCCTAAGCGAGATGGCCGGGACAACAAGCCCGGCCATGACAAAAAGAAGCGGCCCACAGACTCGATCGTCTACGTGCGCTGCCGAATCTACTTCATCACACCCTTCACCAGCGCCTCCACCTGCGGCAGCATGCGCGCGACCACAATCGCATAGCCCTCGGCATTGAAATGCGCGCCGTCGCGGGCGCGGTACTTGCCCGGCGGCAATGTCCATTGCGCGTAAGGCACGTTGTTCGTGCGCGCGACATCGGAGAGATCGAGGCTGCCCAGTCCGACGACCAGCACCGCGATGCGCCGCGCGCGCAAAGTTCGCACGATTTCGTTCAAGTTCGCCCGCATCTTTGCCGGCGGGACTCGCAGGCGCAGATCGTTGGTGCCGAATTCGACGATGGCGATCTTGGTATCCGGTGCGATGGCCGCGTCGAAGCGCTGCAAACCGCCGGCGGTCGTGTCGCCGCTGATGCCGGCATTGGTCACCGCGACATCGTAGGCCTTGGCGCGCAGAGCGCGCTGCAATTGCGCCGGATAGGCCTTATCGCGCGGCACCAGATAGCCGGCGGTGGCGCTGTCGCCGAAGGCAACGATGTGCAGCGACTTGGCGCGCGCGGCCGCGCTCGCCGCCAGCAGCAACGCCATGACGGCAAAGACCTTCAGCATCCTAATTCAATACCCCGACCAGCGCGCCCATCAGGCACGTGGTCAGCGTGCCGGAGACGATCGATTTGCCGCCGAGCGAGAGAATGTCGGCGCGCCGCTCGGGTGCCATCACCGTGAGGCCCGCGATCATGATGCCGAGCGAACCGAAATTGGCGAAGCCGCACATCGCATAGAGCATAATCAGCCGGGCGCGCGGATCGAGCGCGTCGGCCGGGAGCTTTGCCAGTTCGAGATAGGCGATGAACTCGTTGAGCACGGTCTTGAGACCCATCAGTGTTCCGGCGGTCATCGCCTCGTGCCACGGCACACCCATCAGCCAGCACACGGGCGCCATGATCAGGCCGAGCATGCGCTGCAAGGTGATCGGTGCACCGGCGATGTCCGGCAAGACGCTCAATACCGCGTTGGCGAGATGCACCAGGGCCACCAGCACGATGAGCATGGCGATGATATTGAGCAGCAGCTCGATGCCGGCCGCGGTGCCCTTGCAGATCGCGTCCATCGTGCTGTCGGCGACCTGGCCGATCTTGATGGCGCCGATATCGCTTTGCTCGCCCGATTCATCCGGCACCATCAACTGGCTGATGAGCAAGGCCGCCGGTGCGCCGAGGATCGAGGCGATCATCAGGTGGCCGGCCACATCGGGAATGGCCTGGCTCAGGATCGTCGCATAGAGCACGAAGACGGTGCCGGCGATTCCGGCCATGCCGCCGGTCATCACCATGAACAGTTCGCCGCGCGTGAGCTTGGCCAGATAGGGCTTAATGAACAGCGGCGACTCCACCATGCCGAGGAAGATGTTGGCGGCGGTCGAGAGGCCGACCGCGCCGCTGACGCCCATGGTCCGCTCGAGCAGGAGCGAGAAGCCGCGCACGATCGGCGGCAGAATGCGCCAATAAAACAGGAGCGTGGTGAGCACGCTCATCACCAGCACGATCGGCAGCGCCTGGAAGGCAAGCACGAAGTCGGCGCCCGGCGTCTTGACCTCGAAGGGCAGGGTGCCGCCGCCGATATAGCCGAATACGAAGGACGTGCCGGCGCGCGAGGCGGCGCTCACCGCATCCACGGCGCGCGCGATTCCGGTGAAGAGAAGCGCGATCTGCGGCACCTTGATGAGCAACACGGCGGTCACCAGCGTGACCAGGAGCGCGATTCCGGCGCTCCGGAAGTTCACGGCGCGATGGTTCTCGCTGATCGCCCAGGCGAAAGCGAGCAGGGCGAAGACGCCCAGCGCCGATTGCAGTTGCGGCATGTCGACAAGTCCCCACCCCGGCAATGGTTAAGGCAAAGCCGGCCCGATTTTCCGAAAATGCGCGATTGGCGGAACCAAATCAACTCGCGCTGCATAAAGAGCTACCTCTGAATACCGCTCAATTACGATTGCTGCGCGCATGTCTGGAACGGGCGTATCATGCATACTAGGCTTCTTTGCATCGGCGCGTCGCACGTTCGAAAGGTGCGCGCCATCGATCCCGGGAGGAAAGCATGAAGAGCATCGTTCTCGCCGTGTCGCTGTCGTTGATCGCGTCCAGCGCTTTCGCAACCTGCAAGGGCGACGCGGAGAGCAAGAAGCTCGCCGGCGCCGCGCTCAAGAGCTTCATGACGAAATGCGAAAAGGACGCCAATACGGCCTGCGCGGCCGATTCGTCTGCCAAGAATCTCGCCGGCGCGGCGAAGACCAGCCACATGAAGAAGTGCGTCTCCGACGCCGTCGGAAGCTGATCCTCGCCGCCGCGGCGGCCGTCGCTGCCAAGGGTCCGGCGCGCGCTGGGCCCTTTTTTCTGCGTCGCTTTTGGTTCACGAAATGCGTTGCGTTATCATGCGGTTAGTTGCAGCATCATGACGAAAGCATCAAGGTTGGGGAATAGGCGCAAAGAGCGGCGGCAGCGATGGCAGATTTGTTCCGGGACGACGCAATTTTCGTCGGCAAAGGCACCAAGGCCGAGTATCTCGCGCTCAAATTCGCCAACCGCCACGGACTGGTGACCGGGGCAACCGGCACCGGCAAGACGGTGACGCTCCAGGTCATGGCGGAAGGTTTTTCCCGCGCGGGCGTTCCTGTCTTTGCCGCCGACATCAAAGGCGACCTGTCCGGTATCGGCGCGCTTGGCGAAGCCAAGGACTTCCTGGTCAAGCGCGCGGCGGATTTGGGCTTCAAGTACCAGGTCGATGAATACCCGGTCGTGTTCTGGGATCTGTTCGGCGAGCAGGGCCATCCGATCCGCACCAGCGTATTCGAGATGGGGCCGCTGCTGCTCTCGCGCATGCTCAATCTCAACGACGTGCAGGAAGGTGTGATCAACATCGCCTTTCGCTTCGCCGATGACGAGTTCGGCGCGGCCGACGCCGAGAACAAGGGCCTGATCGATCTCAAGGACCTGCGCGAACTCCTGTCGTATCTCTCGAAGAATGCGAAGGAGATCGGCGCCAAGTACGGCAACGTCGCCGCCGCGACCATCGGCTCGGTGCAGCGCCAGTTGCTGGTGCTGGAGAACCAAGGCGGCGCCAAGTTCTTCGGCGAGCCAGCGCTGTCGATCGCCGACCTGATGCGCACCGACCGCGACGGCCGCGGCATCATCAACATCCTCTCCGCCGACAAACTGATGGAGAACCCGCAGCTCTACGCCACCTTTCTGCTCTGGCTGCTGGCGGAGCTGTTCGAGAAACTCCCCGAGGTCGGCGATCTCGACAAGCCGAAGATGGTGTTCTTTTTCGACGAAGCGCATCTCTTGTTCAACGACGCGCCGAAGGCGCTGCTCGACAAGATAGAGCAGGTCGTGCGGCTGATCCGTTCGAAAGGCGTCGGCGTTTTCTTTGTGACGCAGAATCCGCTCGACGTGCCGGACAAGGTGCTGGCGCAACTCGGCAACCGCGTTCAGCACGCGCTGCGCGCCTTCACGCCGCGCGACCAGAAGGCGGTGAGGGCGGCGGCCGAGACGTTCCGTCCCAACCCGAAGCTCGACACCGCGCAGGTGATCACAGAACTCGGCAAAGGCGAAGCACTGGTGTCGTTCCTCGAAGGCAACGGCACGCCGAGCATGGTCGAGCGGGCGCTGATCTGTCCGCCGGCCGCGCGCATCGGCCCGCTGACGCCGGACGAACGCAAGGCGGTGATAGCCAAGAGTCCGATCCGCGGCAAATACGATCAGACCATCGATCCGGAGTCGGCTTACGAGATACTGCAACGGCGGGTGCAGGAGGCGCCCGAGGACGAGCCGGCGGCACGCGGGCGGGGTAGCCAGCCGCCCGCTGGGCAAGAATCGCCGCCCGTATCCGGCGGCGTCTGGGGCGACGTGCTGGGCGGAATTCTGGGCGGCGGTTCGTCGGGCGGCGGCCGCTCACGCGGCCGCATGTCGACCGGCGAAGTGGTGGTCAAGCAGGTGGCCCGCTCGGTCGCCTCGCAAGTTGGCACTCAGGTTGGCAGGGCCTTGGTCCGCGGCCTGCTCGGCAGCCTTGGCGGCGGACGGCGTTAGCGCCGCTAACGCGATCCGCCGTGCCGTTGCACCATCGTCAGAGTGAGGTCCCAGGCGTTGCGGATGTTCACGATCAGCAGGAGCAGCAGCCCGCCTCCGAGCAAGTCCAGCGCCGACTCGTTTTCGGCAATGATCATGAGGGCTGCCGCCAAGAGCGCGACGTAGCCGATCGCAGGCAGCAGGCCGTAGGCCAGATAGTCGCTCACGTAGTGGGAAAAGTCGGTGCGCACCACTTGCACCGTGATGACCGCTGAAACCGCAAGCCCCACCACCGCGGTGGCGCCAATAAGGCCGGCGAAGAAAGTCGGGGCGTGGGAGGGAACAAGCGAGATTGCGGAAACGAAAAACACGCTGGCGAAATGAATGACCACAGGGCTCATGAACAGCCGCGTCGCGGTCGATCGTTCCGGCGTCAAGAACCCGACGCCGAGCGAGACCGCGACGAACAGAAGGGCGACGAGCGTCGCGCCGGCGGTGCCGAGCAGGAGATAGAAATCGTGCCAGTGCTCCAGCTCGGCCGCCATTGAGCCTTCTCAGCCTCTCCCGACAAAGGGCATGGTATTGGCCATCACCGTCGTGAACAACACGTTCGTGTTGAGCGGCAGGCCGGCCATGTAGACCACCGCGTTGCCGACATGCTCGGCGTCCATGCGCGGCTCGATCATCTTGCGCCCGTCCGGCTGCAGTACGCCGTCGCCCTGCACCATGCGGTCGGTCAACGGCGTCGCGGCATTGCCGATGTCTATCTGCCCACAGCAGATGTCGTATTGGCGGCAGTCGAGCGAGGTCGATTTGGTCAAACCGGTGACCGCATGCTTGGTCGAGGTATAGGCCACCGAGAACGGCCGCGGCGCGTGCGCCGAGATCGAGCCGTTATTGATGATGCGGCCGCCGCGCGGCGACTGGCTTTTCATGATCTTGATGGCTTCCTGCGTGCACAGGAACATGCCGGTCAAGTTGGTCGCCACCACCTGCTGCCAGGTCTCGAAGGGCAGGTCCTCGAGCGGCACGGGCGGCGCGCCGACGCCGGCATTGTTGAACAGCACATCGAGCCGGCCGAAGGTCGATTTCACAGTGGCAAAAAGCGTCAGGATCGACTCGCGTTTCGACACGTCGGTCGGCACGCTGAGCGCCTGCGCGCCAATGGCGTTGATCTCGCCCGCGACCTGGTCGAGCATCTCCTTGCGCCGCCCGGCGAGCACCAGGCTGTAGCCCGCCTTCGCCAGCGCGATCGCCACGGCGCGGCCGACCCCCGTTCCGGCCCCCGTCACCAAAGCAATTTTCGCAGTCATCGTTTGTCCTTTCGTCACGCGGCATATTTGCCAAAATTCTTCGCCCAAGAATTTTCTGCTTCGATCCGCATATCACAAAGTGGCAGCCACGCCAGCCCGCCGGAACCATGCCGGGGCTACGGCGTTCGCGGGTCTGGGGCCAGTTCGTTGCCATTCCGGAGGGCCATTGCCACGTCGCGTCATTACCCCTCTCGCCTTCGCCTTGGTTTTGTCAGCTTGCGCGGTCGAACAGCACGACATTGCCGAAAGTGGCAGATCGGCGCTCATCGGCATGAGCGACACCGATATTCGCATGTGTGCCGGCCATCCCAACAACGAGGACAAAATCAAAGGCGGGGCCGTCTGGATGTATGAGCACGGCGCGACCTCGCCGGGCGGGCTATCGGTGGCGCCGGTTTTGCCGGCGTTCCCATTCGGCGGTGCGACCATCGGCGAGGCCGGCAACGGCTATTGCCGCGTGCAACTCCGCATGGAGAACGGCCGGGTCACGGAAGTGTCGTACGCCGGCGCGACCAGCGAACTCGGTGAGCGCGACGCCATCTGCGCGCCGATCGTGCGCAACTGCCTCGATTATCGCAAAGCGCACTCGTGAGGCCTAGACTGGTTCTATGAGCCGTCATGGGCCGGCCATGCACGTCTTACTTTCTGACGAAGACGTGGATGCCCGGCATAAAGCCGGGCATGACGGCTGAGAGGCCGGCAAGCTGGACTTTACTAACTCGCCAGCGCCTGCGGCTCGTCGAGCTGTGCCACGTCGATGGGCTCGAACATGTCCGGCGAGGCCAGCCGCGCGGTGATTTCTTCCGGCGCCACCGCTTTGCCGAAGCGCCATCCCTGCATCGAGTGCACGCCAGCTGCGCGCAGGAAAAGCTGCTGGTCGGCGGTCTCGACGCCCTCCGCCGTCACCTTCATGCCGAGGCCGCGGCCGAGGCTCACAACTGCGTGTACGATCGCCGCAGCGTCCGCCGCCTTCTCGATCGACCGCACGAAGCTGCGATCGATCTTGAGCTTGTCGAACGGATAACGACGCAGATACAGCAGGCTCGAATAGCCGGTTCCGAAGTCGTCGAGCGCCAGCCGGACGCCCAGCGCCTTCAGCCGCAGCATCGCGGCTTCCGCCGTATCGACATTGCCGAGCAGCACGCTTTCCGTGAGCTCGATCTCGAGCCGGGCCGGATCGAACTGAGTTTCGGCGAGCGTGCGCTCCACCACATCGACGAAGTCGGCGCGGCGGAATTGCAGCGGTGAG
>DATARB010000154.1:0-4536 GCA_036264375.1 Pseudolabrys sp. | reverse complement strand
CAGGTGCGCTGCGCGGTGCCCTTGCCGTAGTGGGTGGTCATGCCGCCGAACGGACGCTGATAGATCTTGCCGTCTTCCTCGCGGCGCGAGAACGGCAGGCCCCAATGTTCGAGTTCGTAGACCGCGGCCGGCGCATTGCGGCACATGTATTCGATCGAGTCCTGATCGCCGAGCCAGTCAGACCCCTTGACGGTGTCGTACATGTGCCAGCGCCAGTCGTCCTCGCTCATGTTGCCGAGCGCGGCGGCGATGCCGCCTTGCGCCGCGACCGTGTGCGAGCGCGTGGGGAACACTTTGGTGATGCAAGCGGTGCGAAGGCCCGCCTCGCTGCAACCGACCACGGCGCGCAGGCCCGAGCCGCCGGCGCCGACCACGACCACGTCGTAGCTGTGATCCTCGATCGGATAGGCACGGCCATTCACCGCCGGGCCGCCGTTGGCTTTTCCATTTCCACTCGCCATGAACTCAGACTCCGAACGAGAGCTTCAGGATTGCGAAGCAGGAGGCGAGCGCCACGGCGAAGACAAAGAAGGTGTTGGCCATCAGGCTCAAGAGCTTCAGTTTGTCGTCGTGCACGTAATCGAGGATGATTTCCTGCATTCCGATCCACATGTGATAGCTGCTGTTGACGATGAACAGCAGCGTGATGACGGCGACGATCGGCGAGCCGAGAATCTGCACCGCGGCCGCATGACTGCGGCCGAGCAGCGAGATGGCGATGACCACCAGCGCGATGGTGAGCAGCACGCCCGCGGCCGAGGTCACGCGTTGATGCCAGAAATGCCGGGTGCCGGAGCGGGCAGCGCCGAGGCCGCGCACGCGGCGCATCGGGGTGCGGAAAGTCTGCTGGCCGCTCATCGCGGGCCTCCCATGGCAAGATAGCCGACGATCCAGAGAACCAAAGTGAGCGCGACAGACCCGATCAGCGTCGACAGCGTCAGCAGCTCGCGCTCGGCCGGCTCGAGGCCGTGCAGGGTGTCCCAGATCAGATGGCGGATACCGCCAAGCATGTGGTGCATCAACGCCCACGTGTAGCCGAACAGGATGATCCGGCCGATGAAGCTGCCGATGAACCATTCGAAGTTGGCATAGGCGTTGGGGCCGGCGGCCGCCGCGATCAACCACCAGGCGAGCAGCAGCATGCCGAAGTATAGCGCGCCGCCGGTGATGCGATGGACGATGGACATCACCATCGTCAGCATCGGCCTGTAGATTTGCAGGTGCGGCGACACAGGGCGCGACCGTCGCGGTCCCGTTGCTCCCGCCTCGACATCGGCCATCGTCACTTCTCCAAAACGCTCGAATTCCGCCGCACGATCGCCATCGGAGATCGCGGCCCGGTTCCTATCGGAAGTCCACCAATGCCGCAACGCACCATTCGGCAGGAGGGGTCTGCAATATCACGGCCGCGATGCTCCACGTGCGGCGACAGCGAAACAGCATGGCACATGCTCCGGGCCAACCCCGCACAACAAGCACGTGATCCCTCGGCGGAGCGTCGCATCCCCGTGTCGGCCAGTTTGGCCTTTCCCGCTTGACCTGCGGACGGAACGCTTTACTTCACCGATTGCGAAGTTGAACTTAGAATAAGTCCAATGCAATATGCGTTTTGCATAGCCTACCTTCGCCAACCGAGAAGGTAATCGGTCATGCGCTTCGACTTCACCGACCTTAGCCTGTTCCGCCACGTCGTAGAGGCGGGCAGTATTACCCACGGCGCCGAGCGCTCGAACCTGGCGCTGGCCGCCGCCTCGACCCGCATCCGCAAGATGGAGGAGGCCTTCGGCACCGAGCTTTTGGTGCGCGGGCGGGCCGGTGTGACGCCGACCCAAGCGGGCCGGACCTTGCTGCAGCACGCGCGCGGCATCCTGGCCCAGACCGAAAAGCTCCAGGAGGATCTGAGCCCCTACGCGCGCGGCCTCGCCGGGCAGGTGCGGGTGCTGTCGAACACCAATGCGCTCACCGAATTCCTGCCCGAAACGCTGAGCTCGTTCCTGATGGCCTATCCCGACATCAGCGTCGATCTCGAGGAGCGCTTAAGCGATGAAATCGTCGGGCTGATCGCTGAAGGCACAGGCGATATCGGCATCGTCGCCGGCACCGTCGATTACGGCGGCCTGCACACCTTCCCGTTTCGCAGCGACCGCTTCGTGCTGGTGGTGGCGCGCGACCATCCGCTCGCCAACAGATCGAGCGTCGGGTTCGCCGAGGTGCTCGGCTACGACATGGTGGGGCTCGACCGCGCCAGCGCCATCCAACGCTTCCTGGCCGAGAAAGCGACGCGGGTTGGCCGCGCCATCCGTCTGCGCGTGCAGCTGCGGAGCTTCGACGCCATCTGCCGGCTGGTCGAATGCAATGTCGGCGTCGGCATCGTGCCGGAGACGACGGTCGAGCGCACCGCGCGCACGATGGCGATCACCGCCGTGGCGCTCACCGATCCCTGGGCGCGGCGCGAACTGACCATCTGCGTGCGCGACGAGAACGCGCTGCCGCCTTATGCGCGGCAGCTTGTGGATCATCTCAGGGCGAGTGCTTGACGGTCATTCCGGGTTCACGCCTTCGGCGCGCCCCGGAATGACAGAGCTACGCCTGCTGGCGATCATGCGCCGCGCGTGAATCCTCCGGCGCCTCGGCGCGGTCCGTCATGCCGTAATCGCGCACGACGGCGGCAATGCGCAGCCGGTAGTTGGCGAAGACGCCCGCCCGGCCCTGTGCCTGGCTCGCGCGGTGATGCGCCTGATTGCGCCAGGCTTTGACGGCCTCTTCGTCGCGCCAGAACGAGAGCGACAGCAGCTTTTTCGGATCGGTGAGACTCTGAAAGCGCTCGACGGAAATGAAGCCATCGATGGCATTGAGATCGGCGCGCAAAGAGGCCGCGATGTCGAGGTAATCCTCCTTGCGGCCATCCGCGGGCCAGACCTCGAAAATGACTGCGATCATGTCAAACCTCTCTGCATCGAAGCCCGCCGATCTTACTTCGGCATCAGCACCCAATAATCGAGATCGAGGATCACCGCCGGATCGTAATCGTCGCCCGCCTTAAGCGGAAAATCCGCGCAAGGTCTGTCCTTGGTGGCGATGGTGCGCAAGCGCAGCGCGCCGACATCGTTGCGGCCGGGGATGGCGGCCGTAGCCAGCACTTCCGACCAGGCGAACACCGTGAGGCCGGCGAACAACGGCGCCACGTGCCGCCCGCCGTTGATCGCGGCGACGTGGAAGGCATTAGCGAGGCCGTTAAACGATAGTGCGCGGGCCAGCGAGATCACGTGGCCGCCGTAGATCAGCCGCTTGCCGAAGCGGTCCTTGCTCTGGGCGAACAGATTGAAATGCACGCGCGCGGTATTCTGATAGAGCCGCGTGGCGATCATGTGCTCCGCCTCTTCCACCGTCATGCCGTCGACGTGGTCGATTCTGTCGCCGGCCTTGTAGTCGCCAAAGCGGTACGGGCTGCCGGCAAGCGCGAGGTCATAGGCCGACACATCGATGGGCGGACAGGCGGCGCCGAGATGCGACGGGTCCACGACCTTCGGCAGCTCGGGCACTTTGTCGTCCGGCGCGGGCGCCGCCTCGTCGCGTTTGCGCACCATCACCCAGCGCACATAGTCGAGAACCGTATCGCCGGTCTCGTCGAACCCACGCGAGCGCACGTAGACGATGCCGGTCTTGCGGTTGGAGTTCTCCTTCAGCCCGATCACCTCCGACACCGCATTCAGCGTGGCGCCGGGATAGACGGTCTTGAGGAAGCGGCAGTCGGCATAACCGAGATTGGCCACGGCATTGAGCGAGACATCCGGCACCGTCTTGCCGAACACCACATGAAACACCAGCAGGTCGTCGAGCGGCGCCCGGCGGTAGCGGATATTCGTGGCGAAAGCGTCGGACGATTGCACCGCAAAACGCGAGCCGAACAGCCCGTTGTAAAGCGCGACATCGCCGGTGGTGACCGTGCGCGGCGTGGCGTGCTCGATGCGCTGGCCGAGCCGGAAATCCTCAAAATAGTTGCCGGGATTGGTTTTCAGTGACGACGCGCTCACGCGATGGCTCCTGCGGATAAGGGACCGGCCACGCATTCTCACAAAACCGTGAGGCGAACGCCAGTTTAGTTCAACGGGAACCTGATGAGGACGTGTTCCGGCCCCGTGCTAGCGAAGAAGCGCGAAATCCCATGCTCACGGAGGAATACGCGATGAAGAAGAGTGTTGTGTTCTCGGCCATCCTGTCGACCGCAATTGCGGCCGGCGTTGCGCTGGCCCCGGCGGCTTTTGCCGACGATATGAAGAAGGACACGATGTCCAAGGATTCTATGTCCAAAGACACTATGTCGAAGGACAGCATGGCGAAAGGTACCATGTCGAAGGACTCGACGGCCAAGGACACCATGTCCAAAGACAGCATGTCCAAGGATTCGATGTCGAAGGACGGCATGAAAAAGTGATGTGGCGCGGGCCGGGCTCGCGCATCCGCGGGCCTGGCCTCGGCGTATAATTACTTGAGGTCCGAGAGGGAGAGCGACCATGACCGCCGAAGCCATCGCAG
>DATARB010000138.1:0-4108 GCA_036264375.1 Pseudolabrys sp. | reverse complement strand
ACACCGTCGCCGGTAGCAGTCAACAGCCGTTGCCGGGCCCGTTTACTTTGCCTTTCAAGAGCAACCCCTGGATCGGCGGCTACTAGGCCTCCAGCGCCAGCCTTCAGAAAACGAAAACGCGGCCTTGAGGGCCGCGTTTTTGTTTTGGCGGATACGTGTCCGGGACGCGGTGCAGCACAAAGTGATGCACCGCTGATCCGGGACCGTCCCGAAATCTAGGTCCCTCAACCCGCCAGCGTCTCCAACTCGGCCAGGATCGCCGAGCCCATCTCCGACGTCGACACGACTTTCGTGCCCTCCGACTTGATGTCGGCGGTGCGCAGGCCCTTGTCGAGCGTCGCGGCGATCGCCTTGTCGATCATGTCGGCCTGCTTGCCGAGATCGAAGGAGTAGCGCAGCGCCATGCCGAACGAGGCGATCATGGCGATCGGGTTCGCCATGCCCTTGCCGGCAATATCGGGCGCCGAGCCGTGCACCGGCTCATACAGCGCCTTGCGCTTCTTGGTCTTGGGATCGACTTCGCCGAGCGAGGCGGAAGCCAGCATGCCGAGCGAGCCGGTCAGCATCGCGGCAATGTCCGAGAGCATGTCGCCGAACAGGTTGTCGCAGACGATCACGTCGAACTGCTTCGGATTGCGCACGAGCTGCATGCCGCCGGAATCGGCAAGCTGATGCTCCAGCTGCACGTCCTTGAACTCGCGCGCATGCAGCGCCGTGATGACTTCGTTCCACAACAGGCCCGACTTCATGACGTTGCGCTTTTCCATCGAGGTCACCTTGTTGCGGCGCTTGCGCGCCAGCTCGAAGGCCACGCGGCCGATGCGCTCGATCTCGTAGGTGTCGTAGACCTGCGTATCGATGGCGCGCTTCTGTCCGTTGCCGAGATCGGTGATCGTCTTCGGCTCGCCGAAGTAGACGCCACCGGTCAGCTCGCGCAGGATCATGATGTCGAGGCCTTCGACCAGCTCGCGCTTGAGCGAAGAGGCGTCGGCCAAGGCCGGGTAGGTCACGGCGGGGCGGAGGTTCGCGTAAAGGTCGAGGTCCTTGCGCAGCCGCAGGAGGCCGGCTTCCGGGCGCGCCTCGTAGGGGACCTTGTCCCATTTCGGACCGCCGACCGCGCCGAAGATCACTGCGTCGGCGGCCTTGGCCTTCTCCATGGTGGCGTCGGTAATGGAGACCTGATGCGCGTCATAGCAGGCGCCGCCGACCAGATCCTCCTCGAAGGCGAACTTGTCGGGGCCCTTCTTATTGAAGAAATCGATGAGGCGTTTCACTTCGGCCATGACTTCCGGGCCGATGCCGTCGCCGGGGAGAAGGAGGAGATTATGGGTGGTCATTTTGGGCCCTCGTGGAAAGCGTTCCTCTGTCATGCCGGAAATGTGACCGGCCAACCCCGATCAGGTGTGCGCGGATGCACCCACCTAAGCCGGATGTGCGGAACAGGTCCGCATGACAGCAATTAAAGCCGGGGATTGCTAAAGCCTCGCCCATGCCTTGGCAACTGCTCGGGATAAGGCGACACTGGGGCCCCTGTCCTCGGCGCGAAGATTGGGTGCGACATGGCGCAGGGCGCTCCGAGAGTAGTGATCGTAGGTGCGGGCTTCGGCGGCCTGGAAGCGGCGAAAGCGTTGGCGCGCGCTCCGGTGGAAGTGCTCGTCATCGACCGGCACAATCACCATACGTTCCAGCCCTTGCTCTATCAGGTAGCCACCGCGGCGCTGTCTCCGGCCGACGTCGCCTGGCCGATCCGGCACATCCTGCGTTCGCAGCGCAACGCCACGGTGCTGATGGAAGAGGTCGTGGCGGTCGATGCGGAGCGCAAATGCGTGCGCACCAATGTCGGCGAAATCGCCTACGATTATCTGATCATATCTACGGGCGCGATGCATTCTTACTTCGGCCACGACGACTGGGCTCCTTACGCGCCGGGCCTCAAGCGCATCGAAGACGGGACGCGCATCCGCCGCAGCATCCTCATTGCCTTCGAGCGGGCGGAAGCCGCGGCGGACCGCGCGGCGCAGAATAAGCTGCTGACATTCGTCATCATCGGCGGCGGCGCCACCGGCGTCGAAATGGCCGGCGCCATCGCCGAAATCGCGCGGCAGACACTCGCCACCGATTTCCGCCGTATCGACCCGCGCAACGCGCACATCGTGCTCATCGAGGCGGGCCCGCGCCTGCTGCCGAGCTTCCCGCCCGAACTCTCCGACTATGTGCGCAATACGCTCATGAACGCCGGCGTCGATGTGAAGACGGATACCATGGTGACCAAGTGCGACAGCGCCGGCGTCGATACCAATGGCGGCCGCATCGACGCGAGTACGATCATCTGGGCCGCCGGCGTCACCGCCTCGCCGGCCGCGCGCTGGCTCGGCGCGGAAGCCGACCGTGCCGGCCGGGTGAAGGTTGGTCCCGATCTGTCGCTGCCGGGGCATCCCGAGATATTTGTCGTCGGCGACACTGCATCCGTCACCGACGCCAAAGGCCGACCGGTGCCCGGCATCGCGCCGGCGGCGAAGCAGATGGGCAAGTATGTCGGCAAGCTGATCGCGGCGCGCGTCGCCGGCCGCAAGGACGGCAAGCCGTTCCGCTACATGCATCTCGGCGATCTCGCCACCATCGGCCGCCGCTCCGCGGTGGTGAAATTCGGACGCCTTCAGCTCAAGGGCTTCTTGGGCTGGGTGTTCTGGAGCGTCGCGCACATTTATTTCCTGATCGGTCTGCGCAACCGCTTCATCGTCGCATTCATCTGGCTCTGGGACTACCTCACCTTTCAGCGCGGCGCGCGGCTGATTACCAATTCCGATCCACCGCCGCCGCCGAAGGGGTGAGCCGCGCCAAAGAGGTCCTTGTCGACGGGCGCGACCCTGCTTATAACCTAGTCAGGTGACTAGTCAGGTGGACGGCGATGAAGATTTGGCCGGTGCAGGACGCGAAGGCTCGCTTTAGTGAGATGCTGGAGGCCTGTCTCAAGCAAGGTCCTCAACTCGTGACGCGACGGGGTGTCGAGGCGGCAGTCCTCGTACCCGCCGAGCAATGGCACCGCCTTGCCAACGACGCCAAGCCGACACTCAAGGAGTTGCTGCTGAGCGATGTCGGCCGTGCCGATCTCGTTATCCCGCCGCGCGGCAAGCGGCGGCGCCGCAAGCCTGAGCGCATCGGGTAGATGGATGTATTTGATCGACACCAACGTGGTGTCCGAATTGCGGAGAGCGAAGCCGCACGGCGCCGTAATCGCATGGCTGCGCAGCGTCGAGGATCGCCATTTACATGTGTCGGCCGTGACGCTTGGTGAAATTCAGGCCGGCATTGAAATCACGCGCGGGCAGGATTTTGAGAAGGCGGCCGAAATAGAAGCCTGGGCTGATCAGATCGCCGGCACCTGGAATATCCTCGCAATGGACGGAAGCACGTTTCGCCTGTGGGCCAAGCTCACGTACGCGCGCTCCGATATTCTGATCGAGGACGCGATGATCGCGGCCACGGCACTACGGAACAATCTGATCATCGTGACCCGCAACGTCAAAGACTTCAAAGAATTCGGAGTGCAGACTCTGAATCCCTTCACGTCGCGATAGCGGGATTCGGTCAAAGCCCGCTGAACCAGTTATACCCCTGGTTCTCCCAATAGCCGCCTTTGTCGGTGTTGGTGACTTCCATCGCCACCACGTATTTCGGGTTCTTGAAGCCGAGCTTGGTCGGCATCCTGATCTTCATCGGGAAGCCGTAGGCCTGCGGCAATAGCTTGTTGTCGAACTTGAACGTCATCTGCGTCTGCGGATGCAGCGCGGTCGGCATGTCGATCGTGTTGGTGTAGCCCTCGGCGCATTTGAACCAGACATATTTGGCGCGCGTGTCGGCGCCGATGCGCTTGAGAAAATCGGAAAGCGAAGCGCCCTGCCAGGAGCCGATCGCGCTCCAACCCTCGACGCACACATGCCGCGTGATTTGCGACACTTCGGGCAGCGCGTGCAACTCGGCCAATGTCCACGGCTTCTTGCTATCGACGAGCCCTGCGACTTCAAGCTTGTAGCTTTCGCCATCGACCACCGGCGCCTCGTCCTCGCTGTAATAGGCGTTGAACGGAAACGGCCGCGTGATTGCGCTT
>DATARB010000054.1:0-7049 GCA_036264375.1 Pseudolabrys sp. | reverse complement strand
GCTGTCAGCGAGGGGCGCAGGCGCAGCGGCTCGGAGCGGCTTGACGCATGCGCGACCGCCGGGCGGCCGTGGTGCCGGGTGAATTCGCAATAAGCGAAGCCAAGCCCCGAAATCGAACCGCGGAAGCTGTTGTTGTCGATGCGCACGAGGTTGAAGCACGGCTGGATCGGCAGGCCGCGCAGCGAGGCGCAGACCGCCTCGCCTTTGACCTGCAGCGTGCCCGCCGGAAGGTTGGCGTAGCGCACCTCGCCTTTGCCCTGGAATTGGATGGATCCGACGACCGAGCCGTCGGTAGCGACGCGGCCCGTGCCGCGCGTGCCTTCGAAGCAGGTGTAATTGAACATCTTGCCGATGACGAAACGGCGGGCTTCGTCCGCGCTCATCTCGCCGGCCATGGCCGGCAGGGCAGCAAGAAGGCCGAGAGATACCATCACCCCACGCAACATCGCCAAACTCCGCTTACGCCACCGACCACCACGGACAGAAACTTACTAAAAGCTGGCAGAGTATGCCCGCCGTTCGTCGCCAAATCCTGAACGTATTTACCCGATCTTGACCACGATGCGACCCCGGACCTGGCCCGCGAGGATGGCGGCGGCAGCCTCGCCAAGCTCAGAAAGGCCGATGTCACGCGTCATCGCGGCAAGTTTGCGGCGATCCAGCTCGGTTTCAAGCCTTTTCCACGCCTCTTGGCGGCGGGGAAGCGGACACATGACCGAGTCGATGCCGTAAAGACACACTCCGCGTAAAATAAACGGCGCGACCGAGGCCGGCAGGTCCATACCTCCCGCCAGCCCGCAGGCGGCCACCGCCTCGCCATAGCAGGTCATGGACAGCAGATTCGCGAGCGTGGTCGAGCCGACCGAATCAATGGCGCCGGCCCAGCGCTCCTTGGCCAGCGGCCTGCCGGGGGCGGCGAGTTCGGCGCGCGGGATAATTTCGGCGGCGCCGAGCTCCTTGAGGTAGTCGGCCTCCCCGGTGCGGCCCGTGACGGCGTGTACGGTGTAGCCGCGCTGGGCGAGGACGGCGATGGCGACCGAGCCGACGCCACCGGCCGCGCCGGTGACGGCGACGGGGCCGCGCTCAGGCGTGAGGCCATGGCGCTCGAGCGCCATCACCGCCAGCATGGCCGTGAAGCCGGCCGTGCCGATAGCCATGGCGTGATGCGCGCTCATCGTGGCGGGCAGCGGCACCAGCCAGTCGCCCTTGACGCGCGCCTTCTCAGCGAAGCCGCCGAGATGGGTCTCACCGCAGCCCCAGCCGTTGAGGATGACCTTGTCGCCCGGCTTCCAACTGGGATGGCTGGAGGTCTCCACCGTGCCGGCGAAGTCGACCCCGGCGATCATCGGGAACCGGCGCACCACCGGCGCCTTGCCGGTAATGGCGAGGCCGTCTTTGTAATTCACGGTGGAGTATTCGACGCGGACGGTGACGTCGCCGTCCATCAGATTGGCTTCATCGAAGTCGGTCAGCGCCGCCTTGGTGCCGCTGTCCGTCTTCTCGATCACCATCGCTTTGAATGTGGCCACGCCCCGGTTCCTTGTCATGGGACTTCAGGGACGGTTTTAAAGCCATGGAGGCCGGGGACAAGCCCGGGCGCGACGGATTCCCCCCTGCCTCAGGCGGCCGCCGGCGCGGGTTCGCCCACTGGGCGCTCCACGATCGGCAGGTTGATGAGCGCCGACGCCACGCCGAAGAAGACGGACAGCCACCACACCGGCAGGTAAGAGCCGGTGCTGTCGAACACGATGCCGCCGAGCCAGACGCCAAGGAAGCCGCCGACCTGGTGGCTGAAGAAGGCGAAGCCGAACAACATGGCGAGCCAGCGCGTGCCGAACATCACCGCGACAAGGCCCGACGTCGGCGGCACCGTCGATAGCCACAGGAGACCCGTGACGGCGCCGAAGATGATCGTGTTCACCGGAGTCGCCGGCAGCGTGATGAACAACACGATCGAGAGAGCGCGTGCGAAGTAGATCGCCGAGAGAATGTAGCGCTTGGGCATGCGGCCGCCGAGATAGCCCGATGCGAGTGAGCCGAAAATATTGAACAGGCCGATGGTCGCGAGCGTCCAGCCGCCGACCTCGGCCGAGAGGCCGCGGTCGATCAGATAAGACGGCAAATGCACCGTGGTGAAAGCGAGCTGGAAGCCGCAGGTGAAGAAGCCGAGCACCAGGAGCACGTAGCTGCGATGGCCGAAGGCCTCAGCGAGCGCCTGACGAAGCGACTGCGGCGGCACGGCGGCGACCGGCGTGGCCGCAGCCGCCGTCGCGCGTGGCAGTGCGAGCGCCATCGACAGCGGCAGGATGAGCAATGTCAGCGCGGCGAAGATTTGCAACGACGCCTGCCAGCCGAATTTATCCATCAACGCGACGCCGAGCGGCGAATACAGAAACTGGCCGAACGATCCGGCCGCCGTGCCGGCGCCGAAGGCGATCGAACGCCACTCCGGCGGCAGCAATTTACCGAAGGCGCCGATCACGATGGTGAATGAGCAGCCGGACAGGCCGAAGCCGATGAGAACACCGGCCGACAGATCGAGCATGCCTGGCGTGGTCGATGCGCTCATCAGGGCAAGGCCGAGCGCATAGGCGATGGCGCCGGCGGCGAGCACGCGCATGGTGCCGAAGCGATCGGCGATCCCGCCGGCAAAGGGCTGGCCGACACCCCACAGCAGGTTCTGAATGGCAAGCGCCATCGAGAAGACGTCGCGGCCCCAGTTGTGCTCCTGCGACATCGGCGTGAGGAAGAAGCCGAGGGCGGAGCGCGGTCCGAAGCTGAGCATCGCGATGATGCAGCCGCACACCACGATCACCGCGGGCGTGCGCCAGTTGGCGAGCGCCGGTCTTGCTGCTGCTGACTGCACCGACATGTCCAATAGCTCCGGACCGAATGACGTCGCGACGTGAATCTGCGCTGTCAGCGCCTCTCAGATTACCGGCGCCAACGAAAGTAGAACATAGGGAGTGAAAATAATGAAACCCAACGAATTCTGGTGATCGAAGTCATTTGGAAAATGGATGGGCGGAACTGGGCAATGTTCGAACAGCCCGGCCGCCACGCACAGAGCTGTCATCCCCCGCGACAGCGGGGGATCCAGTACGCCGTGTCGTCTCGAGAGGCTGCGGCGTAATGGATTCCGGGTCTCGCGCGACGCGCCCGCCCGGAATGACAGTCTCCGTCACATCTTATCGAGCTTCTGCGTCTCTATCGCCGTGGTCTTGGCGTCGCCCCAATGCGGCTCGTCGGAGCCGTCGCCCCAATTGCGCGGGCGGTAGAAAGTGTGCACGCCGAGTTTGTACATCTTTTTCATTTCGGCGACCCAGCTCGGATGCACCCAGTAGGCATGATAGTGCGTCGACTTCGCCACCTCGGGCATCCACAGCTTGCCGTCGAGCATGTCTTTCGCGATACGCTTGGCGCGCTCCCAGGCTTCCGGCTCGGTGACAATGTCGGGGATGCCGTCGCAGGCAAACGTGAACTGGCAGGCGTTGTGGCGATTGGCGTTCTGATAAACCACGTCGCACACGGTCTTGGGATAGAAGGGGGAGAAGACGCGGTTCATCACCACTTGCGCTACGGCGATCTGGCCGCGCACCGGCTCGCCGCGCGCTTCGAAGTAGACCGCGTTGGCGAGGCACTTTTCCGACTTGGCGCGCGCGGCGCCGGAAAGGCCGAGCCGTTCGGCCGGCGACTTCGGCCGCCGGTCTTCGCCTGTAACCTCGCCTTTGCTGGCGACGCTTTCGCCAGACTTGATGTCATCCTCTGTGCGCGGCGTGAGCGCCGACTGTTTGATGTCGGGATCGATATCGCCGCGCGAGGCCAGCACCACCGGCGCTTCGCCGGCGTTCCAGGGTGCGAGCGCCCCATCACCATCCGCCAGCGGATCGGCGCCAAAGAAGAGGCGCGCCGATGACCCGCCCATCGCCGGATGCGCCGGCGCGGTGAGCTGCGCTGGCGGAAGGTCCTTATACGGCAGGTCGACGTCGGCCTCCGACTCTGCGTCGGGCGCGGCGGCGAATTCATAGTCCGAGTAGGGATCGAAGCGCGCGCGCTCCTCGTCCTTCTTGACCGCCGTATCGAGATCGGTTTGCGGCACTGCGCCGATATCGAGCAGCGGCGGCAAAGGCGGCATCGGGTCGCGCTTGCGCGATATCAGCGAGTCGCGCTTGTCTTTGCGATTGGACGTGGGGAATTGCAGCGGCCCGTTGCCATCGCCGAGTGGCTGCGCGCCGATCGAATCGGTGACGTCGGTCGGATCGAAATTGGCGAGCGCATAAAGCGGCGGATGCGGGATCGACGTGCCGATCGGGCTCGGCAGGCTGAACATCGCCGCGTGGATGGTGCCGAAGGGCGAGGCGATGAGATGCTCGCGCCAGCGCTGCGCCACGCCGGGCTGGTGCACCAGCAGCGCACCGAGATCCTGGAAGCCGATCGTCGAAGGGGCGAGCGCGAACATCAGCGCGGCAAAGCCTGTCGCCGCCATCCGCCGACGCTTACGCGATACCGACCCGAAACTGCTCACGCGACACCGCGCCATCCCGCTGGACTTTGTCGATCAAGACTTCCGCCAAGTCACGACAATGCGACGGGAATTGTTATGAAGCGATTAACCTTGCTGAGTTGTTAAGAAGGCGGGGCATCTCACGCGCCACAAGCGTAAACAATTGGTCAACGGACAACGGACACACAACGCCGGCGAGCACTCCGATTAACCATATTGCAATCGCTGGCGTCCAATATCGCGGCAGAACTCGACCTACGAGCCAGCATGTCCGCCTTTCTCTCGCCATCGACCCTAACGGGCCAGGCCATGCTGCTTGCCGGTCTTGGCATTGCCGCACTGACGTTCGTCGCCGTTCTGCATCGCCGATTGAGCAAACAGAACAGCCGGCTGCTGAACGCCATCGACAACATGTCGCAAGGCCTGAACATGTTCGATGCGCAAGGGCGTATCGTTCTGGTCAATCGGCGTTACCTGGAGATGTATAAGCTGTCGGCCGACGTCGTGAAGCCGGGATGCACGCTGCACGAACTGATCCAGCACCGGAAAGACACCGGCCTGTTCTCCGGCGACGTCAATACCTATTGCCAGCGCATCCTGGACAGCATCGGCAAGGGCGCCAGCGCGCCGCATTACGTGCAGGCGAGCGACGGCCGCGTTGTGCTCGCCAAGAACGAGCCGTTGCCGGGCGGCGGCTGGGTGTCGACGCACGAAGACGTCACCGAACAACACCGCGCCGAAGAGGAGCGCGCCGCCATCCGCGACCAGGAGCAGCGGCGCAAGGTCATCGACGGCGCGATCGCCTCGTTCCGGCCCGCGGCCGAGAAGCTCCTGTCCAGCGTGAGCGGCAGCGCCGCCTCCATGCGCTCGACCTCACGGGCGTTGCTCGGCTACTCGGATAGAACGTCGCAACGCGCCCAAAGCGCAGTGCACGCGTTCAACGAAGCCTCTAGCAATGTCGAGACGGCGGCGGTGGCGGCCGACGAATTGTCGCGCTCGATCGCCGAGATCAGCCGTCAGCTCAACGACACCAATGCCATCGTGAACCTCGCCACCAAGGAGGCGCGTGCGACCGACGGCGAGATCGCTGGGCTCTCGGCCGGTGCGCAGAAGATCGGCGACGTGGTCAAGCTGATCCGCAACATCGCGGGACAAACCAATCTGCTCGCGCTCAACGCCACGATCGAGGCGGCGCGCGCCGGCGAAGCGGGCAAAGGCTTCGCCGTGGTGGCTGCGGAGGTGAAGTCGCTGGCGGTGCAGACGGCGAAGGCCACGGAGGATATCGCCAGCCACATTCTGGCGGTGCAGAACTCGACCTCCGGCGCGGTCGAGGCGATCCGCCAGATCGCCGCGCGCATGCATGAGATCAATCAATTCACCGCGGCGGTGGCGGCTTCGGTCGAGCAGCAAAATGCGGCGACCGGCGAGATCTCGCACAACGTCGCCAGCGCCGCGCAAGGCACCGGCCACGTCGTCGCGGTGCTGGGCGAGGTCTCAGGCGCGGCGACCGAGACGCGCGCATCGGCCGAGACTGTGCGCGATGCCTCCGAGACGGTGGAGGCCGCAGTGGCCAACCTGCGCCTCGAGGTGGAAGACTTTTTGGCGAAGGTGGCGGTGTAGGGCGCGCTGAGAAGCGATCGCGTAGCCAAACACTCTGTTGTCATCGCCCGCGAAAGCGGGCGATCCAGTAATCACATGACAAGCTGCGGAGTACTGGGCCCCCGCTTTCGCGGGGACGACAGCTGAAAGCTTACGCCTGGCTGGCCGCGGTCTTGCCGAGCGCCGCCTGCGCCGCCGCAAGACGGGCAATCGGCACGCGGAAGTGCGAGCACGAGACGTAGTCGAGCTTGGCCTCGTGGCAGAAGGCGACCGACGCCGGATCGCCGCCATGCTCCCCGCAGATGCCGACCTTGAGCTTGCCCCGCACCTTGCGCCCGCGCTCGACGCCGATTTTCACCAGTTCACCGACACCCTGCTGATCGATCGACACGAAGGGGTCGGCCGGCAGGATACCCCGCGCGGTATAGATGCCGAGGAAGCTCGCCGCATCGTCGCGCGAGATGCCGAACGTCGTCTGCGTGAGATCGTTGGTGCCGAAGGAAAAGAACTCCGCCGTCTCCGCGATCTCGCCCGCCATCAGCGACGCGCGCGGCAGTTCGATCATGGTGCCGACCTGGTAGTCGAGCTTGGCGCCCTGCTCGCGCTCGACGGCTTCGGCCATCGCATCGATGCGCGCCTTCACCAGATCGAGCTCGGCCTTGGTGGCGATCAGCGGCACCATCACCTCCGGCACCACAGCCTCGCCGGTGCGGCGGGCGGCTTCCAATGCCGCCTCGAAGATCGCGCGCGCCTGCATCTCGGCGATTTCCGGATAGGCGATGGCGATGCGGCAGCCGCGGAAACCGAGCATCGGATTAAACTCGGCAAGCTCCTTGGCGCGGTCGGCGAGCTTCTTCGGATCGGCCCCCATGGCGGCGGCGACCTCGTTGATCTCCTCCTCGCCGTGCGGCAGGAACTCGTGCAGCGGCGGATCGAGCAGACGGAT
>DATARB010000069.1:0-6065 GCA_036264375.1 Pseudolabrys sp. | reverse complement strand
CGTCGCCAAAGGCGGCGGCTCGGCCAACAAGAGCTTCCTGTTCCAGGCGACGCCGTCGATCCTCACGCACGACCGCATGCTCGCCTTCCTGAAGGAGAAGATCCTGACGCTCGGCACCGCGGCGTGCCCGCCGTATCATCTGGCGATCGTCATCGGCGGCACCTCGGCGGAGCTGACGATGAAGACGGTGAAGCTCGCCTCGACCAAGTATCTCGACGAGTTGCCGACGCAAGGCGGCGAGGACGGCCACGCCTTTCGCGATCTCGAAATGGAAAAGGAAGTGCACAAGCTCACGCAGTCGTTGGGCGTGGGCGCGCAGTTCGGCGGCAAGTATTTCTGCCACGACGTGCGCGTGATCCGGTTGCCGCGCCACGGCGCCTCGCTGCCGATCGGGCTCGGCGTGTCGTGCTCGGCCGACCGCCAAGCGCTCGGCAAGATCACGCGCGACGGCGTCTACCTCGAGGAGCTCGAGGCGCATCCGGCGCAGTATCTGCCGGAGGTCGATGAGGCGACGCTCGGCGGCGAGGTGGTGAAGGTCGATCTCACCAAGCCGATGCAGGAGATTCTGGCGCAGCTGTCCAAGTGTCCGGTGAAGACGCGGCTCTCGTTGACCGGCACGCTGATCGTCGCGCGCGATCTCGCGCACGCCAAGCTGCGTGACCGGCTGGAGAGCGGGCAGGGGCTGCCCGACTATTTCAAGAACCATCCGGTCTACTACGCGGGACCTGCGAAGACGCCGGACGGCTATGCGTCGGGCTCGTTCGGGCCGACCACCGCGGGGCGGATGGATAGTTTCGTCGATGCGTTCCAGGCAGCCGGCGGCTCGATGGTGATGCTCGCCAAGGGCAACCGCTCGGCGGCGGTGCGCGACGCCTGCAAGAAGTACGGCGGCTTCTATCTCGGCTCGATCGGCGGCAGCGCGGCGAACCTGGCCGAGCACTGCATCAAGAAGGTCGAGGTGCAGGAATATGCCGAGCTCGGCATGGAGGCGATCTGGAAGATCGAGGTCGAGGACTTCCCCGCGTTCGTGATCATGGACGACAAGGGGAACGACTTTTTCAAGGAGTTAAATTTGGGGTGAGCTGGCCGGATAAGGGGCCCCATGCGTCTTAAATCTGTCATGGCCGGGCTTGTCCCGGCCATCTCGCTTCGGTAGGCACTGTGCCATCCTTATCGGGATCACCTGGACTCGGCACTGCGCGCCGACCCGGTGATGACAACGAAATGGCGCGACCAGCCATGCCGCATCGCCGTTCCGTCATCGCCGGCCTTTCCGCAATGCTCGTCGCGCCCGCGGCGCGCGCGCAGGTGGACTATCCGACGCGCGCGATCACGCTGATCGTGCCCTTCGCGCCGGGCGGCTCGACCGACGTCATCGCCCGCGTCGTCGCCGAGGCGATGCGCGCCGCGCTCGACGTGCCGGTGATCGTCGAGAACCGCGCCGGCGCCGGCGGATCGATCGGCACAGGTGTGGTCGCGCGTGCCGAACCCGACGGCAGCACCATCGGCATGGGCACCGCCTCGACGCTGGCGATCAATCCCGCCGCCTACCGCGTGCTGCCTTACGACGTGCTCACCGATCTACTGCCGATCGGCGAGATCGCCGTCGTGCCGAACATCATGTCGGTCAACCCCGGCCTGCCGGTCACCGACATGGCCTCGTTCATCGCCTACGCGAAAGCCGGCCCGGGGCGCATCACTTACGGCTCCTCGGGCAACGGCTCGGTGAGCCATCTGATGGGCGAGCAGTTCAAGCTGGCGACCGGCACCGATCTCGTGCATGTGCCGTATCGCGGTGTCGGCCCGGCGCTGACCGATGTGGTGAGCGGGCAGATCATGGTGATGTTCGATAACCTGCCGACATCGTTGCCGCTGGTGCAGGCGGGCAGGCTGCGCGCGCTCGCGGTGTCCTCGCCGCAGCGGCTGCCGGCGCTGCCCGACGTGCCGACCTTCGCCGAGCTCAAGCTCAACGATCTCGACTGGATGGCCTTCTTCGGTCTCATCGCGCCGGCGAAAACGCCGGAGCCGGTGATGACGCGGCTCAACGCGGCGCTCAACGATGCGCTCGCCGAGCCCTCGGTGCGCAAAGAGCTCGCGGCGCAGGAGGCGATGGTGATGCCGGGCACGCCCGCGGAATTCGGCGCGCTCATCGGCCGCGAAGTCGCGCGCATGCGCCGCGCCGCGCAGGCTGCGAACATCCACATCGACTGACGCGCGGCGCTTAAGAGCGCGTGGCGAAGCGTTGGCGAAGGAAAGTCATGGATGGCGCGGACAAGGCGCAGCCCATTCATCGCGCCCTTACATCGGACGCAGAGCGGCCGGGCATATCTCGGTGGTTGCGCCGAGGTCGGCGTTGGCCTGCTGGCGCAGGTGGTGAAGAACGAAGACGCGTATGGCCGACGACAAGTTGGCGTTCTGACGCTCGTGGTCGATCCGGCGCAACAGTGCCGACACTGTCACCCGCTGGGCCTCGGCGATCGCGCGCAGTTCGCTCCAGAACGGCTCTTCGAGACTGACACTGGTCTTATGTCCACCGATAACGACCGAGCGCTTGATGATGGCGGATTTGGCGTCGGATCTCATGCTATCCCCGAATGATAAGCGATATCGGGGCCTTGAGAACCCGCGATCGGCACATCAATTCGAACGCTGCTTTTTTGTTCCGCAGGGGATGGCCAATTTCCCTGGGGAAAACAACGGTCTAGCTGGCCGATTACCGAGCGGAATTCGTTTCCGCCGGCCACGCTGGATCACGGTGTTCGCCGTGATTGATGCTGGCGCCGGTATCGCGATGGGTGGACCGGAAATGCGACAGCACGAACACCCGGATCGCCGACGACAGATTGCCGTTGGACCGCTCGCGATCGACCTGACGCACCAGGTCGGACAGCTTCGCGTTTTTGGCGTCGCCGATGTCGCGCAGGCCTTCCCAGAACTCGTTTTCGAGCGAGACGCTCGTCTTGTGGCCGTTGAGGACGACCGAACGCTTCACGATCGCGGATTTCATGTTGTTCTCCTCGCCCCGGCAGTCGTAGCAAAAGTGCTGAGTGCACCGGCGCAACGTCTTATTTAACGACGATTAAATGTGTTTTATTGAGCGAGATCAAATCAATCGCAAATAAACATCGTGTCGCTTGCCGGCCCCGCCATGACGGAAGGAGGATCGTTGCGTGCGAAACAAGCTCGCTGTGCAAAATCAACGCGACATGACCTATGTCAAAGCCGCGCCGGCCCGCTTAAGCAAACTCACGCAATGTGGCAGGATATCTCCACAGCCCCTTTCGAACGTGATCTTGAACTGGCGGTCATCGACACCGACGGTGCGCATGCCTTGGTGTTTGCCTGCCGGCGTGTTGTGGACGGGTGGATAAACACGAGGACGCGCGAGCGGGTGGATGTCTGGCCGACGCATTGGCGTCCGTGGGGGGCGCGCCAATAGCGCGACGCCCGGCTGAGCTGCAGGCGCGGCCTCAATGCGAGTCGCTCTGGCCGACGTCGCCGCCGATCCCGGCGTCCTCTTCAGCGATCAATCGCAGGCGGATCTCGCGGGGCGGCTCCGCGTAAAATTCACGGGCTTTGGTGTCCGCCTCTGCAGTTTCCGGCGCGTGCCGTACCACGGCACCCATGATGCCGGCTCAATCGGCCTTGCCGCCTCACCATTCATGCGGCGCGATGGACGGACTGACTTCGCTGATGCTGGCGAGATAGGCGGTGAAATCGCCGTAACCGGCGAAGGCGGTGTTGCGCTTGAACGTCTGGCCGCGCTGGACGCGGACGGGCCCGAACGGGCCTGTCACCGTGACGTCCTTCATGCAAGTCCATGTACCGTCGGCTCCTTCTTCGAAGGAACCGAGTGCGCGCTGAGCCATGATACCGCCCTCTGACCCAGGCTACGCCGGGCCGGACCAAAAGCGAGATCACATTGCGTAAATTCCGCACAATGTCGTCTGTATTTTGCGCGGCCCGCGCAAGGCAGCGCCGTCCCGGCCCGCAGGCGCGGGAGCGTCGTCCGATGTCCGCCTGTTACGCAGGAATTAAGATGGTCGCGCCGGTGTTGTTGCAGATAGACCCTCGACTTGGGATCGCCTTTTGGGATCCGCCCTCCGGGGCGGGCAGCCCTCGTGGGGAAGGGCTGCATTGTTCGGGCTGCGCGCTGGGGGCACGCAGCTCTTTTTTGTGACTTTGCACGGCGAGCCCGCGGTCTTGCGGTACCGCCGATGTTTTGGCGCGGGGCCGGACGGCGCCCAGGCAAAGGGGCTGACCGTATTACCGGGCGTGCTCGTGGCGTGCGTGCGTGAAACGACAGCATTGCCGCTGCCGTGTTCCGGATCGAAGGCTTGCGCGAAGGCTGATGGGCGTGGGAGCGGCCGCCAGCCGAGGCGGCCTCACGTCATCTCAAACTTCCGGCGGCGTGTGATCCGCTCTTTGTGCCGCAAGCGATCGATCGTGTCGGCGACATCGTTCCATATCCTGTGACCGTCGCGATCGCCCTTCGCGTTCAGCACCGTCGCAGTTTGTCTTGCCAGCGTTGCCGAACCGCTTCGATGCAGTGCCTCGAAATGCCGCGCATACATTTCAATGGCTTCATCTTCAGTCGGAACCCACATACGTCACCCGTCCGTCAGCAAACATCCCCGGCGTTTTCTCCATGTGGGAGAAGGCGCGAGCCGGTCAATGGTTGCTTGACGATTTTATGACGCTCTTGAAAACGCAGGGCCAAATGGCTGCAGGTTCCGGACGAACAATGCGGGCCGTCCGGATGGCGAGGCGTGAATAGCCGGCGCGAAAAGAAAAAAGAAAGAGGCCGCCTGATGAGGCGGCCTCGCTGTTCCCGGATGGACCCGCTGTTCCCGAAGAGAGATGCGCGGCGTCTTATTTGAGCTGGGTCGAGATGCTGGAGAAGGTGGTGTTGAGCTGGGTGCCCAGGCCATTGACGATCGCGATGATCGCCACGGAAATGCCGGCGGCGATCAGACCGTATTCGATGGCGGTTGCCCCCGACTCATTCTTCAAAAACGCGACGAATTTCGTCATAACGCAAACTCTTTCCTCATGTTGCCCCGTGCGCGGAGAATGTTCCATAGATTCTAAAATGACGTTTCGCCGACGCTGGTATTTTTCGGCAAATTGAATCGGGCGGCTTGGGTTTTCCCAGGGAGGGCAGGCCACTAGCAAGGAATGACCTAAAGAATACAGCCGAAGAGACTGGCGGCCGGACCGGGAAAAGCCATTGAACTGGGATCAATGACAGAGGCCGCCTACTGCGGCGGCCTTATTTTTACTTCGAAAACTCTCCGGCGAATGTCCACAGGAATAGGACAAGAATACCAGCCGTGATCGTCGCAACGGTCCAGAGCACCAACTTGGATTCCTTGCTCATGATGCGGCTCCAGAGGGGGGAACCTCTCTCCCTTGATGGCGAAGCAAAGTTAGCCCTCCGTCCCAAAGCAGGCCACTCCCGTTTTCAAACGAGGCCACTCGGGGGCGAAAGCGGCCAATACTCCCGAAAAGAACATATTGCGAACAGGGAACAAATGGTGTACGCTGCTTCGCATCATCGATCCCGGGGGCCAAGTGGTGGCCCGTCGTTGTCGGGGGGTCGAATCCCGGCCATAAGGAGCGCCACAGATGACTCAGCCTGCCCTGCGTCTCGTCGAAGGATCGTCCATGGACAAGTCCAAAGCCCTCTCGGCCGCGCTGTCACAGATCGAGCGCCAGTTCGGCAAGGGCTCGGTGATGAAGCTCGGCAAGAACGACAAGGCCATGGATATCGAGGCCATCTCGTCAGGCTCGCTCGGGCTTGACATCGCGCTTGGCATTGGGGGCCTGCCGCGGGGCCGCATCGTGGAAATCTACGGGCCGGAATCGTCGGGCAAGACGACGCTGGCGCTGCACACCATCGCCGAGGCGCAGAAGAAGGGCGGCATCTGCGCCTTCGTCGACGCCGAGCACGCGCTCGATCCGATCTATGCGCGCAAGCTGGGCGTCAGCACCGACGAACTCCTGATCTCGCAGCCGGACGCCGGCGAGCAGGCGCTCGAGATCGCCGACACGCTGGTGCGCTC
>DATARB010000064.1:0-4538 GCA_036264375.1 Pseudolabrys sp. | reverse complement strand
GGGATCAGCGCCTGCACGGCGGCGCTTGCTTCGGCGAGGAAATCCGGCACTGCCGCGACAGGCACCGACACGTCGTGCTTGATCGAGCCGCCTTCCGGCTTCTGCACTTCCGGCAGCACGTGGCGCAGATGCCAGAACGCTTTCGTCTGATCGAGGCTCACGGCGACCGTGGCGTCGGTGACGAAGCCTTCTTCGATCGCGTCCGCGAGCAATTGCTCGACGCTGTCGCGCAAACCCTCGCCATGCTGCGACGATACTTCCATCAGGACGTACCAGGGATGCCTTGTCGCCAGCGGATCGCGCACCCCCTGGCCGTGCTTCACGGCGAATTCCAGCACCTCGCGGATGATCAGTTCGAAGCTCGTCACCGTGCCGCCGGCGCGCGCCTGCGCGAGGTTCAAGAGCTTCACGGCTGCAGCCGGTGAGGGCAAGCCGACGAAGGCGGTCTCAACCGCGCGCGGGCGCGGGAACAGTTTCAGCGCCGCCGCGGTGATGATGCCGAGCGTGCCTTCGGCGCCGACGAAGATGTGGCGCAGGTCGTAGCCGGTGTTGTTCTTCTTGAGCTTCGACAGCAGGTTCATCACGCGCCCGTCGGCGAGCACCACCTCGAGCCCCAGCACGAGATCGCGCGCAATGCCGTAAGCGAGCGCGCCGGTGCCGCCGGCGTTGGTCGAGAGGTTGCCGCCGATGGTGCAGCTTCCTTCGGCGCCGAGCGAGAGCGGGAACAGCAGATCGACGGCGGCGGCCGCCTCTTGCGCCTTCTGCAGCACGACGCCGGCCTCGCAGATCATCGCGTTGGAGTCGGCATCGACCTCGCGGATCTTGTCGAGGCGCGTGAGCGAGAGGATCAACTCGCCGTCGAAGGGGATCTGCCCGCCGACGAGACCGGTGTTGCCGCCCTGCGGCACCAGCGGCGTGTGCGTTTCGTTGGCGAGCTTGAGGATCGCGGCGACCTCCGCGACCGAGCCGGGCCGCAGCATCATCGCGGTGCGCCCGTGGTAGAGGCCGCGGCCTTCTACGAGGTGCGGCGCGAGCGCCGCCAGATCGGTGATCGCGTAGCGCTCGCCGACAATGGCCTTAAAGCGCGGCAGCAACTCGGGTGAGGGCGCGCGGCGCATCTGCTCGTTCATTCCTTGCGGTCCTTGTCTTGCCCCGGCCGTGGCGCCGCAGCGCGTTGCAGCCGGTCGTTAATTGCCTCACCTAGTCCCTCGTGCGGGATCGTCATGACGGCGATCGACTTGGCACCGGAAGCATCCAGTGCGCGCAGATGCGAGAACAGATTGGCAGCCGCTTCGATCAGGTCGCCGCGCGGCGAGAGATTGAGAGTGCGGCCCGCGGCGGCGGGTGCAGGGCCAAAGGCGAGCAATGCTTCACCGTCGCGCGGTGCGTCGGCGTCGAGGCGCAGCCGCGCCTTCGGCGCGTAATGCGAGCTCAGCATGCCGGGGGCGAGTGGTGCGTCGGCCTCCGTGACGGCGGCAACCGCCAGCGGACGCCCGAGCACGCGCTCAATCGCCTCGCGCGCGACCCCGCCGGGCCGCAGAAGCGTCGGCTCGCCCAGGCAGGCGACGATGGTGGATTCCACGCCGACATCGGCCGGGCCGCCGTCGATCACCATGTCGATCCGCCCGCGCAGGTCGGCGAGCACATGCGCGGCGCTGGTCGGGGACACATGACCGGAACGGTTCGCCGAGGGCGCGACTACCGGCCCGCCAAAGCCCACCAGGAGGGCATGTGCGACCGGGTGAGCGGGGACGCGCAGGCCGACCGTATCGAGCCCGGCGAGCGCCAGATCGGCCACGCCGCAGTGCGCCCGCTTCGGCACCACCAGAGTCAGTGGCCCAGGCCAGAAGGCCTCGGCCAGCGCCTTGGCGGCGGCGTCAAACACGCCCAGGCGGCGCGCCGCCGCCGCGTCCGCCACATGGGCGATCAGCGGATTTAAAGCCGGCCGCCCCTTGGCGGCGTAGAGCCGGGCGATGGCCTCGCCATTGCCAGCGTCGGCGCCCAGCCCATAGACCGTCTCGGTCGGGAAGGCGACCAGCCCCCCGGCGCCCAGGGAGCGCGCGGCGGCCTTGATTGCATCCGCGTCGGCCTTTATGACCCGCGTTCCCGGTTCGGCGGTCATCTTGTCTCTCAAGCTTGCGTTTAAGTTCGCGGGGGTTATAAGACCGCCACCAGTCGGAGTGTAGCGCAGTCTGGTAGCGCACCTCGTTCGGGACGAGGGGGTCGCAGGTTCAAATCCTGCCACTCCGACCAATTCGGTTCTTTTAAGCTCTCCAAGGGCTTAGCGAGCTTCCCGACCCCCCGCAAGAGCACCGCAGAAATCCGCGCTACAGGCGGCCCGATGCCGAGTTTGCGGACGTGCCGGCGAAAGTCACGTCCCCGACAATCCGAACTGCCAGTACCTTGAGCAATTGAACACGTTGCCTAGCGAAATACCGCCGCTTGCATCGAACTTGATTATACGATGCTGCGTGTCAGCCCCAACAGCGGAGAGTGATTGTGGCAACTGGTACTGTGAAATGGTTCAACCCCACTAAGGGATACGGCTTCGTTCAACCTCAGGGCGGCGGCAAGGATGTGTTCGTGCATATTTCCGCTGTCGAGCGCGCGGGCTTGAGCACGCTCAATGAGGGCGCGGTGATCGAATACGAAATCGCGTCCAACCGGGGCAAGGAATCAGCCGAGAACATCAAGGTAAAGTAACGAGACTGTCACGCTTGGACTATGAGCCCCGCCGAGTGCGGGGCTTTTCTTATGCGGTCAGTGCAATCACTCGATCGGCGTCTGCACGATAAAATCATCCGGCCGTCGAAGCATTTCCGATGGTCCCCAATTCCAAGCCCGCTCCCCGGCGCCGCCGTGAGCCCCGGCCACCCGCGTCACGGGTACTCTTGTGCAAAGCCGCCAGCCCCGCGTAACGTTGGCCCCCTAAAAACAATGCGGCCGGACCTCGATCCGGCCGAAATGGGGAGGATGACGTGATGACGCCATTGCGCGCCAACGCCAGGTTTACGTCTCGTCTGCTGCTCGGGCTCGCCTGCTTGGGCTGCTTCGCGGCCGCCGATGCCCGCGCGGCCGACTATCCCACCCGCCCGGTCCATTTCATCGTCGGCTATCCGCCTGGCGGAGCGACCGACATCCTGGCGCGGATTTTCGGCAACTATCTGTCGGAGAAGCTCGGCCAGCAGTTCATCGTCGAGAACAGGGCCGGCGCCGGCAACAATCTCGGCACCGAGGCGGTGGTGAAGGCGGCATCCGACGGCTACACGGTCCTGCTGGTCAACCCGGCCAATGCCGTCAACGCCTCGCTCTACAAGAAGCTGCCGTTCAACTTCCTGCGCGACATTACGCCCGTGGCCGGCTTCGTGCGCGTGCCGAACGTGATGGAAGTCAATCCCGAAGTGCCGGCCAAGACCGTGGCGGAGTTCATCGCTTACGTGAAGGCCAACCCGGGCAAGGTGAATGTGGCCTCGTCCGGCAACGGCACCTCGATCCATCTCTCCGGCGAACTGTTCAAGATGATGACCGGCATTCAGATGACGCACGTGCCCTACAAAGGCTCGGCGCCGATGCTTACCGATCTCCTCGGCGGGCAGGTGCAAGTGACGTTCGACAACCTGCCGGCTTCGATCAGCCACATCCGCGCCGGCAAGCTGCGCGCGCTCGCGGTCACCACGACGGTGCGTTCGCCCGAACTTCCCGATGTGCCGACCGTCGCCGAAACTGTGCCGGGCTACGAGGCCAGCGCCTTCTTCGGCATCGGCGCGCCGAAGGGCACGCCGAAGGAGATCGTCGATCTCATCAACAAATATGTGAACGAGGCGCTCAAGGATCCGGCGATGCTCAAAAAGCTTAGCGATCTCGGCGGCATCCCAATCCCTGGCACGCCAAACGACTTCGGCAAGATAGTTGCCGACGAGACCGCGAAGTGGGAAAAGGTCGTCCACGCTGCGAACCTGTCGATCGAGTGACGTACAAGCCTTCCGGACGCCTTCCACATGAAAAGCAATAAACGGCCGGAGGACCTCCGCAGCCATCGCTGGCTCGGGGTCAACGATCTGCGCTCCTTCGGCCATCGCTCGCGCCTGCGCCAGGGCGGCTTCGATTCTACCGATTGGGCCGGCAAGCCGGTCATCGGCATCATCAACACCTGGAGCGACATCAATTTCTGCCACACGCATCTGCGCGCCCGCGCCGAGGACGTGAAACGCGGCGTGCTCCAGGCCGGCGGCTTCCCCGTCGAATTGCCGGCGATGTCGCTGTCGGAACCGTTCGTGAAGCCGTCGACGATGCTCTATCGCAACCTGCTGGCGATGGAGACCGAGGAACTGCTGCGCAGCCATCCGATCGACGGCGCCGTGCTGCTCGGCGGCTGCGACAAGACCACGCCCGGCCTGATCATGGGCGCGCTCAGCATGGGCGTGCCGGCGATCTACGTGCCGGCCGGCCCGCAGCTCAACGGCAACTGGCGCGGCCAGAAGATGGGGTCCGGCTCGGACGCCTGGAAATACTGGGACGAGAAGCGCGCCGGGCGCATC